>NZ_JWLG01000002.1:136743-197147 GCF_000813905.1 Leisingera sp. ANG-M6 | reverse complement strand
CGCTGGTAAAGTTAGAAGCTAATGAAAATGGTTATGAACTGTTTGTTTACTCGAGATTTACAAATGGTTACCGTCTGAATTGTCAGGCTTTGCTGGCCTTAGCGGCGGCGGCAGAACGCCCCGCCCCCCTCCCCCTCCAGACGATTTTCACCCGATGCCCGGAGGAGCAGGCGCCTGTGCGCGGGCGCTTGCGATCCCCGCAGGAGGCGCATCTGAACTTCGGGCCGCGCTGGCATGTTCTGGACCGCGCCGCACTGGGGGACGGCGAAGGCATTGCCGCCCTGTCGCTGCCGGATGCGGCGGCGGCTGACGGCTGCCTGCTGCACCCGGGCCTGATGGATCTGGCAACCGGCTGGGCCATGAACCTGATCCCCGGATATGAAGGCACCGCGCTGTGGGTGCCGGTGTCCTACGGGACCATCCGGGTCTTTGCGCCGCTGACACCGCAGGTCTTCAGCCATGTTCGCCTCTCCGAGGGCTCCGGCAGCGGCTCAGCAGCTTTCGATGTGACTCTGACCGGCCCGGACGGCACTGTGCTGGTCGAAATCGAGGGCTTCCGGATGCAGCGCCTGGCGGGCGGGTTTGATGCGGCAGCGGAGCAGGGTGAAGCAGATGCCACCGCCGCACAGCTGGGTCTGGAACCCGCCAGCAGTCCGCAGCCGCTATCGCCTGAGGAACGCCGTCTGCAGCTGAACATCTCCAATGGCATCAAGGCAGAGGACGGCGGCGAGGCCCTTGCCCGCGCCGTGGCCTCTGGCCTGTCGCAGGTGGTGGTTTCTTCGCTCGACCTGCCCGCGCTGATTGCCCAGGCAGACCAGAGCGCACCGGCAGAGACCGAGGCGCAAACCTTCGACCGCCCGCAGCTCGACACCGATTACGTGGCACCGCGCAACCCGGTGGAGGAGCAGCTGGCCAAGCTGTTTGCCTCCCTCCTGGGCGTCAGCCAGGTCGGGATCGAGGACAGCTTCTTTGACCTTGGCGGCCATTCCCTGATTGCGGTCCGGCTGTTCGCACAGGTCAAACGCGCCTTTGGCGTGGAATTCCCGCTGTCGGTGCTGTTTGAAGCGCCCAGCGTCGCCGCCCTGGGAGAGCGGATCATCGAACGCACTGGCGGCGGTGTTGCCGAGGAACCGGGCAGCGAACCGCAAGCGGCGGAAGAGAAACCGAAATTCACCCATCTGGTGCAGCTGCATCCGGGCGATGGCACCGGGCGGCGGCCCTTCTTCCTGGTCGCGGGCATGTTCGGCAACGTGCTGAACCTGCGTCATCTTGCGCTGCTGGTGGGCAAGGACCGCCCGGTCTACGGCCTGCAGGCCAAGGGGCTGGTGGGCAATGATGCGCCGCACGACAGGATCGAGGACGCGGCCCGCAGCTGCTTGGATGAGATCCGCCAGATCCAGCCTGAGGGCCCCTATCTGCTCGGCGGCTTCTCCGGCGGCGGCATCACTGCCTATGAGATCGCGCAGCAGCTGAAGAGTCAGGGCCAGGACACCGCGGCGCTGATCCTGCTGGACACGCCGCTGCCGGTGCGCCCGGTTCTGAACCGGCAGGACAAGGCACTGATCAAGCTGGCCGAGCTGCGCAGCAAGGGGATAGGCTACCTTGGCGAATGGGCCAGGAATCGCATTGCCTGGGAGTTCGAAAAGCGCCGCGCCAAACCGGCGGAAACCGGCGCCCAGCCGGAGTTCAACAACCGCAAGATCGAACTGGCCTTCCGCGCCGCGGTCGAAACCTACGGCCTGCAGCCATGGCACGGCCCGCTGACCCTGTTCCGCCCGCCGCTCGACCGCAAATGGCAGGTCTCGGGCGGCAATTGGGTCAGCAGCGAGCGCGAATACGTGTTTGCCGACAACGACTGGACCCGCATGGCGCCCGCCGTTGAGGTCGAAGAGGTGCCGGGCGACCATGACAGCATGGTGCTGGTGCCGAACGTCAGCGTGCTGGCGGCAGGCGTCAAGGCGCGGCTCGACGCAGCGGACCGGGCAGCGGCCTCCGCCCCGCCGCGCACGGTCCGGGCGGCGGAGTGACTACCATGGCCCAGCAGCGTATCCTCATCATCCTGTTGAATTTCCGCACTCCGGAAATGACCCTGCAATCCGCCGAGGCGGCGCTGCAGGAGCTGGAGGATTTGCCGGGGGAGCTGCTGATCATCGACAACGGCTCCGGCGACGGCTCCTATGAGCATGTCCGGGCAGCGGCAGAAACCCGCGGCTGGCTGGACAGCAACCGGGTCCGGGTGATCGCCTCGCCGGTGAACGGCGGCTTTGGGGCCGGCATGAACATCGGCCTCAGCACCGGCTTGGCGGACGGCAGCGCGCCGGAGTTCTACTATCTCCTGAATTCGGACGCTTTTGTGCAAGGCAGCACCATCCGCACCCTGCGCGACTTCCTGCTGCAGCATCCGGGCGCCGGGCTGGCGGGCTCCTATGTGCGCGGCACCGACGGGACCCCGCACCGCACCGCCTTCCGATTCCCCTCCATCGCGGGCGAGTTTGAGGCCAGCGTGCGCACTGGCCTCTTCACCCGGCTGCTGAAACCCTGGGTGGTCGCCATGGAGATGCCGCAGGCAGAGGTTCAGGTCGACTGGACCGCGGGCGCCAGCCTGATGATCCGCCGCGAGGCGGTCGAGGCCGTGGGCGGCTTTGACGAGACCTTCTTTCTCTACTTCGAGGAAACCGACCTCTGCCGCCGCGCCGCCCGCGCGGGCTGGCGCACCCACTATGTGCCGGCCAGCGAGGTGGCGCATATCGGCTCCGCCTCCACCGGCATGAAGGGCTGGCAGCGCACGCCCGGCTACTGGTTTGACTCGCGTCTGCACTACTTCGTCAAGAACCATGGCCGCGCCTATGCCGCCGCAGCCACATTGGCCCGCATCAGCGGCAGCGTGATCTATGGCCTGCGCCGCCTGATCCAGAGCAAACCGCAGGCTGATCCGCCGTATTTTCTGCGCGATCTCTGCCTGCACAGCTTGCGCGCGCTGTTTGCGCCGCGCCGCACAACACTTACGGAAACGCGCCTCCCTTCTCCGCTTGCAAAGGAGCAGAAATGACCGCATTCACCTGTGCCCTGATCGGCAATGAATCCCTTCTGATCGGCTGCGCCGATGCGCTGCTGGCGCGCGGCCACCTGATCCGGGCGGTGGTGTCCCAGGATGCGGACATTCGCACCTGGGCCGCAGGCAAGGGCTTGGAACTGCTGGACACTCCTGCAGACCTCAGTGGCGGCTTTGACTGGCTGCTGTCGATTGCCAACCTGACGGTGATCCCGGATGCGGTGCTGGCGCAGGCGGCCAAGGGCGCGGTCAACTTTCACGACGGGCCGCTGCCCCACTACGCGGGCCTCAACACCCCGAACTGGGCGCTGATCAACGGCGAGGCGCTGCACGGCATCACCTGGCACCTGATCGAGGGCGGCGTGGATGAGGGCGACATTCTGGCCCAGCGGTTGTTTGATGTGGCCGAGGATGAGACCGCCTTCAGCCTCAACTCCAAATGCTACGCTGCCGCGATGGACAGCTTTGGAGAGGTAGTTACCCAGCTGGAAACCGGTGATCTGAAACGTCAGAAACAGGACCTGAGCCAGCGCCGCCTGTTCAGGAAGTCGGACCGCCCGGCGGCAGGCGGGATGCTGGAATTCACCCGCCCCGCGGCGGAACTGGCGCGGCTGGTGCGGGCGCTGGACACCGGCGGCTACTGGAACCCGATGTGCGCCGCCAAACTGCGCATCGGCGGCACCGTGGTGCTGGCTGGCGCTGCAGAAGTTGCGGAGGGCAGCGGCGCACCGGGCACCGTCCTGGAGGTCAGTAAGGCCAGCGTAAAAATCGCAACCGGCAGCGGTGCCCTTACACTGTCCCGCCTGACCACATTCGCGGGCCAGCCGCTGGACGTTTCAAAACTGGCCGCAGCCGGAGACGAGGTTCCCTCCCTGACCGCAGCAGAGGCCGAGGCACTCACCGCCCGTCTCGCTGCGGTCCAGGGTGGTGAAAGCCACTGGCGCCAGCGGCTCGCCGCGATGCAGCCGGTGCAGGTGCCGCTGACATCGGATACTGGCGGCAGCGGTTTCAACCGCTTGGACATCGCCCTGCCCGCCGGTCTCAGCGAGGAACAGGCCGCAGCTGCTGCCCTCGCCTTTGCCCTGCTCAGCAGCGGCGCGGAAACCGGCGATGTGGCGCTGACGGTAGAGGGGATGGAGGGCCTGCCCGGCCTGATTTCCGGCTGGGTGCCGTTGCAGGCGCGCCAGCAGGACCGCGTTGCATACCTCGTTGAACGCAGCGCGCAAGAGATTGCCAAGGCCCGCAAAACCGGCGGCTTTGCCGAAGACATTGTGGCCCGCGCGCCGGAGATTTCGGCGCAGGCTATGCCCGGTTTCGGTCTTATGCTGGGATCCGATGCAGCGATTGAGGGTTGCGCTGCTACAGCCTCCCTGACCAATGACACCATGGTGCTGCACTGCGACGCAGCCGCTCTGACACCAGACGCCGCAGCCCTGCTCGCCGCGCGGCTGGAGCTGGTGCTGACTGCCATCGCAGAAGACGGCAGCTGCAACGTGGCAGAGCTGCCAATCCTGCCCGAAGCCGAGCGCAAACTGCTGCTGGAGGACTGGAACCAGACCGCCACGGACTACCCTGCGGACCTGACCATCCACGCCGCGTTTGAGGCCCAGGCTGTAAAGACCCCGAAGGCCACCGCGCTGGTGTTCGAGGACCAGAGCTTCACTTACGCTGAGGTCAACGCCCGCGCCAATGCAGTAGCGGGGCGCTTGCGTGAAATGAACGTAAAACCGGGCAGCCATGTCGGCATCCACATCCGCCGCGCGCCGGATCTGGTGTTTGCCGCGCTTGGGGTGATGAAGGCCGGCGGCGCCTATGTGCCGCTGGATCCCGCCTACCCGGCCGACCGCATCGCGCATTACATCACCGACAGCCAGGCGCAGGTGATCGTGACCCAAGGCGCACTGGCCGCCAGCCTGCCTGCCTCAGACGCGCAGGTGCTGAAAATAGAGGACGTCCCTGCGGGGACAGAAGGTGAAAACATTGATGGCGGTGCCACCGGCAGCGATCTGGCTTATCTGATCTATACCTCCGGCTCCACCGGCCTGCCCAAGGGGGTGATGGTCACTCACGACAATGTCGCGAACTTCTTTATCGGCATGGATCAGCGCATCCCGCACCAGCCCGGCGATGCCTGGCTGGCAGTGACCAGCCTCAGCTTCGACATCTCGGTGCTGGAGCTGTTCTGGACCCTCTCGCGCGGGTTCAAGCTGGTTTTGTCCAGTGATGAAAGCAGACTGGAGCTGTCCAAGGGGCCGGTGGCGCTCGGCGACCGGAAGATGGATTTCAACCTGTTCTACTGGGGCAATGACGACGGGCCGGGGCCACAGAAATACCACCTGCTGCTGGAAGGCGCCAAATTCGCTGACCAGCACGGCTTCAACGCGGTCTGGACGCCGGAACGCCACTTTCATGCCTTTGGCGGGCCTTACCCGAACCCGTCCGTCACCGGCGCCGCTGTCGCCGCGGTGACGCAAAACATCGGGGTGCGCTCCGGCTCCTGCGTGGCGCCGCTGCACCATCCGGCGCGGATTGCCGAGGAGTGGGCAGTAATTGACAACCTGACCGCGGGGCGCGCCGGCATCGGCTTTGCCTCCGGCTGGCAGCCGGATGACTTCATCCTGCGGCCCGAAAATACCCCGCCCGCCAACAAGCCCGCGCTGTTTGAAACCATTGAGACCGTGCGCAAGCTGTGGCGCGGCGAGGAGGTGGGTTTTCCCCGCAGGGACGGCGGGGAGCACAGCGTCCTCACCCAGCCCCGCCCGGTGTCCAAGGAGCTGCCGGTGTGGGTCACCACCGCGGGCAACCCGGAGACCTGGCGCGAGGCGGGTGCGATTGGGGCAAATGTGCTGACCCACCTCCTGGGTCAGAGCATCGACGAGGTCGCGGGCAAGATCCGCATCTACCACGATGCCCTGCGCGAGGCCGGCCATGACCCCGCGGATTTCAAGGTCACGCTGATGCTGCACAGCTACCTGGCGCAGACCCGCGAAGAAGCCCGCAAGGTGGCGCGGGAACCGATGAAGGACTACCTGCGCTCTGCCGCAGGGCTGATCAAGCAATACGCCTGGGCCTTCCCCGCCTTCAAGAAACCCGAAGGGGTGAAGAACCCGTTTGAAATGGACCTCGGCATGCTGTCAGAGGAGGAATTGGAAGCCATCCTCGACTTTGCCTTTGAGCGCTATTTCGAGGACTCCGGGTTGTTTGGCACCATTCAGGACGCCTGCCAGCGGGTGGAGCAGCTGAAGCGGATCGGCGTCGATGAAATCGCCTGCCTGATCGACTATGGCATCGCGCCGGATGTGGTGCTGGAGGGGCTGAAACCGCTGGCAGAGGTTCTGCGCCTGTCGAACGCGCCGCAGGAACTGGCGGCGGATGACTTCTCGCTGGCGGCGCAGATTGTGCGCCATGGCGTCAGCCACATGCAATGCACGCCCTCGATGGCGCGGATGATTGCCGCGGACGGGGATGCCAGCGCCTGCCTGGGCCAGCTGCAGCATCTGCTGGTGGGCGGCGAGGCGCTGCCGGGGGATCTGGTGCAGGCCTTGCAGGACACCACAAACGCGGAGCTGCACAACATGTACGGGCCGACCGAGACGACGATCTGGTCGACGGTGGAGAAAATCAGCGCCGTCCCTGCGGGGACAGCCGGCATTGGCACGCCAATTGCCAATACGCAGGTCTATGTGCTGGATGAAAAACAGGCGCCTGTCCCCGCGGGGACTCCAGGCGAATTGTATATTGGCGGCGCGGGTGTCACGGCGGGCTATTGGCAGCGGGAGGAGCTGACCTCTGAACGCTTCGTAAAGGCACCGTTCGCTGCAACACCCCTTTACCGCACCGGCGATCTGGTGCGCTGGAGCAGCGCGGGCAGTCTCGCCTTCCTGGGCCGCACCGATCACCAGGTGAAAATCCGCGGCCAGCGGATCGAGCTGGGCGAGATCGAGGCCGCACTGGTGGCGCAAGCCGGTGTGACGGGCGCCGTTGTGGTGCCGCTTGGCGAAGCTGGCGCAGAGCAGCTGGTTGCCTATATCACCGCAACCGCACCTGTGTCCGGAGAGGCCCTGAAACAGGCGCTGGCGGCGCGGCTGGCTGAGGTCATGGTGCCGGCGCATATCGTCACCCTGGACGCCTTCCCGCTGACACCGAACAAGAAAATCGACCGCAAGGCGCTGCCGGACCCGCAGCCCGCGCAGGCCAATGCCGCCCCGGCAGTTGCGCTGGACGCAGGCGCGCAGGCCCGTATCGCCACGGTCTGGAGCCGCATTCTGGGGGTCAGCGGCATCGGGGCGCAGGACAATTTCTTTGCCCTGGGCGGCCATTCCCTGCTGGCGGTGCAGGCGCACAGGGAATTGCGCGAGGAACTGGGCACCGCGAAACTGTCAATCACCGACATTTTCCGCTTCCCGACCCTGGCGGGACTCGCTGCCCACATCGAAGGGCTTGCAGGTACCCCGGCAAATACGGAACAACAGCCTGAGGCAGCCGCAGCCCCAGACCGCAGCGACATGATGTCGAAACGGCGGGCGATGCGGGCAAACCGCAGGGCAAGAACCGGATGACAGACAGCAACAGCAAACTGGCAGAGCGGCTGGCCTTGGTCCGGCCGCTTTTTGCCGCTGATGTGGCATTGGCCGGGGCGGACCCGCTGGGCACGCCGCCCGCGCCGCTGGCGGAGGAAGCTGCAGGGCTGTCGCCCAACGCGGTGGAGAAACGGCGCAACGAGTTTGCCGCAGGACGGTCCGCTGTGCATCAGGCGATGCGGCAGCTGGACGTGCCCCCTGCCCCAGTACAGGTCGGCAGCGACCGGGCGCCGGTCTGGCCCCCGGGGCTGGTGGGCTCGATCACCCATACCAAGAGCTGCGCGATGGCGGTGCTGGCGCGGGCCGGCGCGGTGCAGGCATTGGGGATCGACGTGGAGGAGGACACGCCGCTGAAGGACGAGCTGCTGCCAGCCATCTGTTCCGACCGTGAACAGGCCTGGCTAAAGCGGCAGGACAATCCCGGCCAGATGGCCAAGGTGATCTTTTCCGCCAAGGAGGCGGCCTATAAGGCACAGTACGCAATAAGCCGGGCGTTTTACGGCTTTGACGGGATGGAGTTGGAGTTTGATCTGGCCGCAAGCGCATTTCAGGCGTTTTTCACTGCCGACCGGCCACCTTTCAAGCGCGGTGAGGCGGTGGGCGGGCGGTTTGCCATTGGTGCGGGCCTGATCATGACCACGGCAGAAATCCGGGGGCGCGGATGATGGGGCGGCGCGGGCTTCTGGCCGCAGGCGCCGCCGCGGCAACGCTGGGGCTGATGGCGTTTGTCACCCGAAGCCGGCCGGTGCCGGTGCCGCCGCCGCTGGACCCGCCGCAGGGGCCGCTTAAGGTGTTTCACCTCGGCCATTCGCTGGTCGGGCCGGACATGCCGCATATGCTGGCGCAGCTGGCACCGGAGGGCCACGGATACAACAGCCAGCTGGGATCGGGCACCTCGCTGAGGGGGCATTGGGAGCCAGACGAGGCGATCCTTGATTTTGAGACTGCCAACAAGGCGCCAGCCTACCGCGATGCGAAGGAGGCCATCGGGTCGGGTGAATACGGCGCCGTGGTGCTGACCGAGATGGTCGAGCTGCGCGATGCGCTGAAGTATTTTGATGCTGCCAAGTATCTGGGAAAATGGGCTGATCTGGCGCGCGGGGCCTCGCCGGAGACGCGTCTCTACTTGTATGAAACCTGGCACCGGCTGGATGACCCGGATGGCTGGCTGGAGCGGATTGAGGGAGACCTTGAGGCCCTGTGGACGCGGCAACTGCTGGGTGCCGACAGCCGCCGCACTCCGCAGCAGCCGGTCTATCTGATCCCCGGCGGGCAGGTGCTGGCCGCAGTGGCACGAGCGGCGGAGGCCGGGGAAATCCCGGGGCTGGCTTCACGTGAATCGCTGTTTGCCCGCACGCCTGAGGGCGATCTGGACACAATCCACATCAATGATCTGGGGGCATATGTGATCGCCCTGACCCATTATGCGGTGCTGTATCAGCGTTCACCGGAAGGTCTGCCGCACCAGCTGACCCGAGCGGACGGTTCCCCGGCGCAGGTATTCCGCCCTGAGGCGGCCGCCAAGGTGCAGGCTATCGTCTGGGACACCGTGCGCGCCCTGCCCCGCACAGGGATTGCTGCCGCGGGAGCGCCAGCATGAAAATGGAGGCGCTGATCACCTCGGTTGTGATGATCGGCCATTCGCTGTTCGGGCCGGACAATCCGCAGATGCTGGAGCAGCTGCTGGACACGCAGGCAGAATCCCGGGTGGAAGCGCAGATCATCAATGGCGCGCCGCTCAGCTATAACTGGCAGCACAGCGACAGCGCCGAAGGTGTTGATTCACGTGAAAGGCTGAAGGCACCCGCGGATGCGGTGATCGTGACTGAGGCGATCCCGCTGGCCAATCACCTGAAATGGAGCGGCACGGAACAGGCGGTCACGCAGTTTTATGAGCTGGCGCGCACGGCCAATCCGGAGGTGCAATTCTACCTGCAGGAAACCTGGCACAGCCTGGACAGCGGCACCGGTGCCGATGTGCCTTTTGACGATGGGGCGGATGTGCCGTGGCGGGTGCGGCTGGAACAAGATCTGCCGCGCTGGCAGGCGGTGGTGGAGGACGTGAACGCCGCCACCGGCGGCACCGTGAAACTGCTGCCAGCCGGCCAGGCAATGGCGCGGCTGGATGATGCGATCCGGGCCGGCACGATGCCGGGGCTCTCTAGCATCCGCGACGTCTTTGCCGATGACATCCACCCCAATGCCACCGGTTTTTATTTTATGGCACTGCTGCAATATGCGGTGCTGACCGGGGAAGATCCCGCGGGGCTGCCGCATCAGCTGAAGGACCGCTGGGGCAAGCCCTACCGTGCCCCCTCCCCCGAACTGGCGGCACGTCTGCAGCAGATCGCCTGGGCCGCCGCCCAGGGGGACGGTATGCGCACTGCGGCTTTGCCCGCAGATCCCGCACCGCTGCCGCAGGACCCGCCCGAGCCCGTGCTCAATGCCGCGGTGCTGGAAGATGCGGCGCAGCCGACAAGAACAGCCTCCCGTCAGCCCATTGCCGTCAACCTCGCGGGCATCGCGGACTGGAGCACCCAGGCCCCCTTTCTGGATCATTTCAAGACCGCGCGGCCCTGGATCGGCCATCTGCCCAGGCGCTGGGGCGGCGCGGATCATGGTGATCTGCTGGCGGCGGGCTATCTTGATCCGGCGGGCTGGCCCACCGCAATCCCGCCGGAATTGAGCTCTATCGGGACGGTGATCCTGACCGATCTGCCAGAGGAAGCGGTGTCGCTGGCCGGCCGCTATGTGCTGCGGTTCGAGGGGGAAGGCATCGTCGAGGTTTTGGGGCGGGCAAAGAACGTCCGCTATGGCAAGGGTGAGGTGCGGTTCGACTTTAATCCCGGCCCCGGCCCGGTGGAGATCCGCATCCAGCGGATGGGCCGCGACGGCGGCTATGTGCGCAATATTACCGTGGTGAAGGAAGAGCATCTGGACGCCTACGATAGCGGCGCCCTGTTCAACCCGCTGTGGCTGGGCCATCTGGACGAATTTGCCGTGCTTCGGTTCATGGACTGGATGGCCACCAATGACTCACAGCAAACGGGATGGGAGGACCGGCCTTTGCGCTCGGATTACACCTGGGCGCAGAAAGGGGTGCCGGTGGAAGTGATGCTGGAACTGGCTAATACGCTGGGCGCCGATCCCTGGTTCAGCATGCCGCATATGGCAGATGACACTTATGTCCGGCAGTTCGCGCAGCAGGTGGAGCGCGGGCTGGACGAGGACCTGCGTGCCTATGTCGAATATTCCAACGAGGTCTGGAACTGGCAGTTCCAGCAGGCCGCATGGGCCGATGCGCAGGCAAAGGCACGATGGGGCGGCGACGGGCTGTGGATGCAGTTTTACGGCGGCCGTGCAGCGGAGGTGGCGCAAATCTGGACCGGGGTGTTCGGCGAAGACAGCCAGCGGCTGGTGCGGGTAATCTCTTCTCAGACCGGCTGGCTGGGGCTGGAGGAGCAGGTGCTGGCTGCACCGCTGTGGAAGGCAGAGCAGGCCGGGCGCCGGGCACCAGCCGCATATTTTGATGCCTATGCGGTGACTGGCTATTTCGGCGGCGTGCTGGGGCTGAAGGAACGCGCCGCGCAGGTGCGGGCTTGGATCGCCGGCAGCCGGGAACAGGCGCAGGCGGTTGCCGCCCGGCGCGGGCTGAGCGGTGCGGCCGCGGAGGAGTTCACGGAACAGCACCGGTATGATGCCGCAAGCGCCCAGGCCGGCGCTGAGCTGCGCGACGGGCTGATTTCGGGCGAAGCAGCCGACACGCTGACCGACCTGCTGGGCCGGGTGCTGCCGTATCACGCAGAAGTTGCGCAACAGCACGGGCTGGAGCTGATCATGTACGAGGGCGGCAGCCATGTGGTGGGCATCGGCCCGATGGTCGAGGATGCGGCGCTGACCAGCTTCTTCACCCATTTCAACTACACTCCCGAGATGGGCGCGCTCTATCAGGAGCTGCTGGCGGGCTGGCAGGCGCTTGGCGGCAGCTTGTTCACCGCCTATTCCGATGTCGGGGCGCCAGGAAAATGGGGCAGCTGGGGCGCATTGCGGACATTGAGCGACCAGAACCCGCGCTGGGATGCGTTGGAGGCCGTAAAATGAGCCTGCGGGTTTCTGTGCTGATCCCGGCCCACAACGAGGCAGACTATATCAAAGGCTGCCTGCAGGCGGTCTTTGCATCCGGCCCGTTGCCTGGTGCAATGACAGCAGAGGTGCTGGTGCTGGCCAATGGCTGCACCGATGAAACCGCAACGTTGGCCCGTGCTGCCACGCCCCCGGAGGGCTGGCATTTGCGGGTGCTTGAACTGCCCGAGGGCGGCAAGCTGGGGGCGCTGAATGCGGGTGATGCTGCGGCACGCGGGGATATCCTGATCTACCTGGATGCCGATGTGCTGGTTTCGCCCGGCCTGCTTCCTCAAATCGCCGTGGCATTGGACTTGGAGGCGCCGCGCTATGCCAGTGGCTGCCCCCAAGTCTCCCCTGCACGTAGCCCGGTGACACGGGCCTATGCGCGGCTGTGGATGCAGCTGCCGTTCTTTTCCAGCGGAGTGCCGGGGTTCGGTATCTTTGCCATGAACCGGGCCGGACGGCAGCGCTGGGGGAACTGGCCGGATATCATTGCCGATGACATCTTTGCCCGGCTGAAATTTGCGCCCGGCGAGCGGGTGCAGGTTCCGGCAAGTTACAGCTGGCCGATGGTCGAGGGGTTCCGCAACTTGGTGAAAGTGCGGCGGCGGCAGAATGCCGGCGTGTCGGAAGTGGCGGCGAAATTTCCTCAGCTGACGCGCAACGAGGACACCGTGAAGGCCAGTGCGGGTACTGCGCTGCAACTTCTGTTGCGGGATCCGTTGGGCTTTCTGGCCTACGGCGCAGTTGCCCTGGCCGTAAAGACACCGCTGTTCGCCTCCCGAACCCGCTGGACCCGCGGCCGCTAAACGCTGATTTGCCGGGGCGCTCCCGCGCCCGCAGGAAGGCTGGCTGTGCCAGACCTCCCTTCGCGGCCTTGGGCCAGGCTCAGCGGGAGCGGTGCATCTTCAGATGCGCAGGCGGCGGGCGGGAGGTGCCGTTTATTGTTTGATTGCCTCGCGGAAATGCGCGGTCAGCTTTGCGGCTTCGATTCCACTGTCGTGGCGCTCCAACACCCGAATGCGCCCCGCCTGCCCCATTGCGGCAAGCTGCTCCTCGGGGGTTTCCGCCAGATCCAGTACTGCTTGAGCCAGTTCAGTCGCGTCCCCCGCAGGCACCAGCCAGCCGGTCTGCCCCGGCACCACCAGTTCCGGCGTGCCGGCGATATAGGTCGCAATTACCGGGCGGGCGGCGGCCATTGCCTCCATCACCACCATCGGCAGGCCTTCGGCAAAGGAGGGCATCACCAGCGCATGGGCGCGGGCCAGTTCAGCCCGCACGCCGTCCTCTGCCAGCCAGCCGGTGAGGGTGATATTCCGCTGCAGCCCAAGGTCGGCAATTGCCGCCTCCAGTTCCGGACGCATTTCACCATCGCCGATCAGCGCCAGATGCACATCCGGGATATGCTCCACCAGCTGCGCCATGGCGCGGACCAGCACCATTTGGCCTTTCTGTTCCACAAACCGCCCGATAGCCGCCAGCCGCAGCGGCCCTTGCGGCAGCGGTGCCGGGTCCGCGAAGTGTTTCGCTTCGATGCCGCAATGCACCACCTTCAGGCTGTTCCATTTGCCAAAAGGCGCCCATCGGCTCAGCTGGCTTTTACCGAAGCTGCTGACTGCCACGGTGAAGGCGGCGCGGCTGATCTTCTCGCCCAGTGACAGCGCATGGGGGGCGTCGAATTCCTCTGGCCCGTGCACGGTGAAACTGTAGCCAGGGCCGCCCAGCACATGCGCCAGCATCGCCACCGCCGCGGAATTGGTGCCGAAATGGGCGTGCATGTGCTGCACGCCTTCTGCCTGACAGCGCTGTTTCACATGGGCCGCTTCACCCAGATAGACCAGATGCCGCAAGACGCCCTTGTCCGAAGCACGCGCCAGCTTGAAAGCCAGCCTCAGCGCCTTTGTAAAATGGAGCGGGCCTGCCAAAGCATCTCGCGTCAAGGCGGCCAGAAGACCGGCCGCGCCAGCCTTCAGCACATACTCTGTGCGAGCGGCCTCGGCCTGATCGCCCGGATCGGCCAGCGATGCTTCGGAAGGGCGCATCGCCAGGCGCAGGACCTCCAAGCCCTGATGTTCCAGCGCCTGCAGTTCACGGCGGATGAAGCTGTGCGAGGGCTGCGGATAAGTGTTCAGAACATAGGCGATTTTCAACGCAGCGGGTTCCCTGCAAGTGCATGTATCCGCGGCAGGTTAGCGTCGGTTTGGCGGCTTGCCCAGCACCCGGTACCGCTTGTCCCGGAGGCGTGGAGAATGCAGCACAGACGCCAGGATTGTTGAGGTATTTTCCGCGCTTGTGCAGCTTATAAGCCCGAAGGCAGTCCGTACAATTGACGCCCCTGCCCGGCCCGCCTAGCCTTCGGCACTGAACCTTTGGGGAAATGCGCCGACATGCAGCGGGTTGCTTCTCTTTTTGCCGGTCAGGGGATGATGGCGCGGGTGCTGCGCTCCGCCTCCTGGCTGATGATCGGATACGGCGGCAGCCAGGCCTTGCGGCTGGCCTCTAACCTGATCCTGACGCGCATCCTGTTCCCGGAAGCCTTCGGTATGATGGCGCTGGTTACGGTGGTGACGGTGGGGCTGTCGCTGTTTTCCGACGTGGGTATCGGGCCGTCGATTGCCCAGAACAAACGGGGTGACGATCCGGCGTTTCTTGATACGGCCTGGACCATTCAGGTGATCCGGGGGTTCGGGTTGTGGGCGCTGACGGCTCTGCTGGCTTGGCCTGCGGCCGCGTTCTATGGCACTCCGGAGCTGCTGATCTACCTGCCCATCGCGGGAGCGGGGCTGGCGGTTGCCGGCTTCAACCCGACCCGGATCGAGACCGCACACCGGCATCTTCTGGCGGGGCGGGTTACGGTGCTGGATCTGGCGGGCCAGGTGATCGGACTGGCGGCGATGGTCGGGCTGGCGCTGGCTACGCAATCGGTGATCGCGCTGGTGCTGGGCGGGGTCATTCAGGCCGCAGCCAAGCTGGCGCTGTGCCACTACGGCCTGCCGGGGGCGGCCAACCGCTTCCGTTGGGAGAAGGCCGCGGCGCGGGAATTGATCCATTTCGGCAAGTGGATTTTCCTGTCCACCGCGTTCTGGTTTCTAACCTCGCAAGGGGACCGGGCGATCCTGGGGAAATTTGTCAGCTTGGAGGTGCTGGGTGTCTACAACATCGGCTATTTCCTGGCGAGTTTTCCGATGCTGCTGGGTCATGCGGTGAACCAGCGGCTGATGATCCCTGTGTATCGCGACAAGCCCGCACAGGCGGCGCCGGGGAATCTGCGGCGGCAGCGGCAGCTGCGCAGCGGGCTGACCGGTGGTATCCTCGGGTTGCTTCTGGTGATGGCTTGGGCCGGGCCATGGCTGGTTCATCTGCTGTATGATGACCGGTACATGCAAGCCGGGCCTATGATCGTGCTGATTGCATTGGCGCTGGCCCCTGCGGTGATCACCATGACATATGATCAAGCGGCACTAGCTGCTGGCGATAGCCGCGGGTTCTTTGTATTCTCCGCCGCGCGGGCCTGCCTGCAGACAGTCATGTTTCTGGGCGGGGTTGCCTGGTTCGGGCTGGCAGGCGGCATTACGGCGCTGGGTCTGGCAATGCTGGGGGCTTACCCGGTGCTGGTGCGGCTGGCGCGCAGGCATCACGTCTGGGATCCCCTGCATGATACTGGCTATGCGCTGCTGACACTGGCCGCTGGCGGGGCGGCGCTGCATTGGCATTGGGCAGAGGTAACTGCAATGGCGGGGGCGCTGGGAACACCCTGATCTCAATAACCAGGGAAAACTGACCCATCGGCCAGCTAACGGTTGCTGATTTCAGACAAAATTTCCTACGCCTTGCGCCGGAACAGCCCGCGGCGCGGCGGGCGCGTGTCCATTTCAGGGATGGACACCACCGGTACCAGGCCGGTCTCCCGCTCCATTTGTACGGCGGTGCGCAGCACCGGATGGCGCAGTTCCTGCAAGAAAGCAGCCAGCAGGGCAAGAATCGCACTGACCGCCGCGCCCATAAGCGCCTTCGTTTTACGGGCACCGGTCACCGGGTAGTCCGGCAGAGGTGCCGGCTCAATCACCGTCAGCCGTTCTGCCTGACGGCTGGTCTCCAGCCGGAACCCAACCTCAGCCTCGTTGCGGCGGGCCGTCATTTGCGCCAGCTCCCCCTGCAGCTGCGCCAGCCGCCGGTCATAGGCGCCCAGCTGGCGCTCCACCTCCGGGGTGGTCTGCAATGACGCCTCAAGCCCGGCCTTGCGCTGGGTCAGCAGTGCCTCCTGGGCGTCCAGCGTGGCCAGCTGCTGCTCGGCCTCTTCCTGCATGCGCCGCGCAGTTGCAGGGCGTTCGGTAGTCTGGGCCTGATCAGCAGCGCGGCGGATCTCGATCCGCTCGCGGGCGATTTCCAGGAGACCCTCGTTCATCGCGGCGATTTCGGCCCGGCGGAATTCAATTGTGCCAGGCAAGGTCACATCATTTGCGTTGCGAAAGGCGGCGATCTCATCCTCCAGCGCCGCGACCTGATCCGCCAGGGCCGCTTCCTTTTCTGCAAAGAAGCTGAGCGTTTCGCGGGCCTGGTCGATGCGGGTGGCGATGCTGAGTTCTATGGTGCGGCGCCCGAATTCGCTGGCGACCTGCTGGGCCTGCTCTGCGGTTGGCATCCGGGCGGTAATGGTCAGTACCGAAATAGTGCCGTCGTCGGCAAAGCCTTCGCGAGCGGCTGCAACGCCCGTAATCTGCACGGAAGTCCGCAGCTGCACGACCTTTTGCAGATCGGTCAAGGCGTTCTGGTCAGCGTAAATGCCATATTTTTCGATGATTTCCAGCAGGGTGCCACGGGCCATCAGACGCTGTTCGATCAGCTGCATACGGCGGGCAGAGGAGCCTTCGACGGTGGATTTGGCCAGCTCGCCGGCGATCTGCGGCTGGGTGATCTGAAGTACCTCGGCGGTTTCATATTCATGCTGCTGACTGGCGGCGAACCACAGTGACACCAGGCAGCCGAGGACAAAAACGCAGGCGATCATGAACAGCCTGCGCTGCACCATGTCCAGAAAATCACCCAGAGAATAAATCGGCCCCATCTGTCTGCTCTCATGCTGCCGGGGTGCCCGGTGTGTTCAAATGCCAGCCGGCCTCATACGGACCGCCGCCCGGTTTTACACCATAGCAAACAGGCGAAACTATGGCGTTTGCGTCTTCAGTGCAGGGGGCAGTCGGATTTGCGCGCCCGGTTCAGCACCACGCCCAAAAGCTGAGTGTGTCCCGCCAGCACTTTTTCGCAGGCGGCCAGCTGCGCGGCGGTGGTGCTGGTGCCATCAGAGACCAGCAGCACACCGTCCACCTGCGGCAGGACGGCGGCAGTGTCGTCATGCTCCAGCACCGGCGGCAGATCAAACAGCGCGGTATCGGCACCGCTGCGAAGCATCAGTTCGTCCAAAGCGGCGCTGCAACTGCGGCTGTGCAGGATTTCGGCGGCGTTCTGATCCGCCGCGCTGTTCAGGCCAACCGCCAGCGACGGCAGCGGGCGCAGCAAGTGCTCTTCCATCGGGGCAGCGCCGGACAAAAACGCGTTCATTTCCGCCTGAACCGGTATCCCCATGGCTTGTGCCACCCCAGGGCGGCGGAAATTCATGTCAAGCAGCACGGTCCGGCTGCCCGGCACTCTTGCCAGGCTAAGCGCCAGGTTGACCGCCGAGAACGTGGTGCCGCAGCCCCCGGCAGGGGCCGTCACCGCCACCCGCTTCCAGCCGCGGGCCTTCAGAGTGTGCAGCAGCCGAGTGCGCAACAGGTCAAAGGACTTGGACGCGGGCGCAGTGCGTAAGCGGCTAACCAGAGGCAGGCAACGCGACCCGTCTGCCTCTGCATCAAACGGGACTTGGCGGATCCGGTCCCAAGGCTCCGGCAGGGTGGCGGGCAACTGGGCGGCAACAGATGAGGCGGGGGCAGATAAGGGACGTTCCTCCGCGGCAGCGGAGGGTGTGGCATCCGCCGGCGCGCGGCGGCGGAACCGCTTAAAACCTTGCTCGGTCATGACGTCCTCGTCGTCCTTCTGTGTCTTCTGCGGGCCGCGCACCGGGCTGGCGGTGACGGCTTCTGATGACGCAAAATGCTTCACAACCTTGCTCCCTGCAATGGCTGGCTGATCTGCTGCATGCGCCTGACGGCCCGGACAACAGATCAAACAGGCCTTAATATCCCGTGCCTTTCAGCACGACACCGACGGTCCGCCAGATCAGCGACAGATCCCCGGTAAATGACAAACCGCGCTTGTAGTCGGCATCCGCCTGCGCGCGGCTGGCGAAGCTGCCCTCATTGCGAACCGACACTTGCCAAGCGCCGGTAATGCCCGGCCGCAAGGCAAAATAGGCCCGCGCATCGCCATATAACGGCAGCTGCTCCGGCATCATCGGCCGCGGTCCGACCAGGCTCATGTCCCCCTTGGCCACGTTCCAAAGCTGCGGCAGCTCATCCAGCGAGGTGGCGCGCAGAAACCGCCCGACCCGGGTGATCCGCGGATCGTTCTTCAGCTTTTGAGTTTCCTCCCATTCCCGGCGCAGAGCCGGGTCAGTGTCCAGGTAGTGCTGCAGTAGCAAGTCAGCATCCCGCACCATCGTGCGCAGTTTCAGAATGCGGAACACCTGACCGCCGCGGCCCAGCCGTGCCTGAGTGTAGAAGGGGCGGCCGCCCTCCAGCGCCAGCGCAGCAGCGCAAAGAGCGATCAGCGGAAGAACCACAGGCAGGCTCAGCAGCACCAGCAGCACGTCCAGCCCGCGTTTACCGCCGCCGGCGTATGCTCCGCCGCCAGCGCCCTTTACGGCTTGCCGAGCCGGTGAAAGGCCGCTCAGCGAGGCATTCATGTTTGCTGCCTTCAAATGCATAGAATTGAACAGGGGAACGGCCGTTGCAGACCGTCCGCCTTCCGCATCAACGTGCACTAAAGACAGCCCCGCCCCTCCGGGAACCATGTCTTTCATTCCACACCCCTCGTTCCAGCCATTTGCCCGGCCGGGCCGCCGCTGATTGCGGCGGTCATTCAAAACTCACATTGACAGCCCGCAAGCCACTGGCCGCGGAATGCCGCTACTGATTTTCCGGTTCAAAACCGGGCACGCCCCCACGCGCCCGCGCTTTTTTTTTAATGCCGCCCAATCCCCTGGCGGCGGTGCGTTGCAGCACTCCGCCCTAATTAGGACAAATTTAGACAATTGCGCGCAAAATTTTCATTTTCCCGCAAAACGCCCTCAAACTGCGCCTTGCACAGGAAGAATCAGGAAACAATGGAAGAAGAGTGATTAGAATTGTTTCCGCAAGAGGTCGGACGTTTCCCGGAATCAATGTTCCGCTGCTTTCGGGAATTTTCCAGGCCGCGAAGCCGCGGGAAAATGTCCCTTGCCACCCTCAACTTATTCGGAACCGAGCGGAGTAAACCCATCTGCCAGAGACGGTACCAACTGCACAGCAGCCTGAAAATCGGGGCCAACAGAAAGCACTCGCCTGCTGATAGCCTATTGCCGGTGGATATTGCAATTCCCCGGGAATGGGGAAGAGCGGTTAAATAATCGATACCGCAATTGCCCTATTGAACGGCAACAGTGCGGAGCATGAATATTGCAGAAAGTCCCTGTATTCCTGCATCTCCTCGCTGTGAACCGGCAGGCCGCACACTTGCCGGAAACCGGAAACACAGCCATAAGCCTCAGCAAAGCGATGGCAGAAGGGGTGTAGCCATGATGCAATCTCCCGGCAGCGGCGCCAGCTGGCTGGCCGCCAACCTGGACGGAACCGCACTGACCGCCTGGACCATGACCGGCAGCACTGCAGGCCCGGCACAGCGGCTGCACCTGCCCGGCAACGGCCCGGATAAACTTTCTGCCGGTTTACGGCAGTTGCTGGCAGGCGGGGCACTGCCGGTAGTGCTGGGTGGCAGCACCCTGGTGCCTGCGCAGCCAGTGCCCGCCGTTCCTGCAGACCTGCCTTTGACGGCAGCCCCGCTGGAGGAGCTGACCGTTCATGCCCTGCCAGGGCTGAGCCAGTCTGCGCCGTGCGGGCTGATACAGGGTGCCGCTGCCCGGCTGAGCGGCTTCTTGCAGCTGAACCCGGACTGGGACGGCGTGGTCTGCCTGCCGGACACCGGTGTGACCCATTGGGTGCAGGTCAGTGCCAGAGAAGCAGTCAGCTTTCAAAGCGCGCTTACCGGGCAGCTGGCGGCTGCGGTTGCGCAGCCAATGGCGCTGGAAGCCGCAGGCAGCTGCAGCAAGGCAGCGCTTGCTGAGGCGGCAGCCGACGGCATTGCCAAACCGGAACTGCTGGCAGCGCGGCTGGCGTCTTTGCAGGCGGACGCCGCGCTGGGGCAGTTGCAGGCGGACACAGCGCGGGGACGGCTCTGGGGGCTCCTATTGGGGGCGGAGCTGGCTGCTGCCCGCCCCTACTGGCTGGGCCAGAACCTGGCGCTGCTGGCTGAAGCGCCGCTGCAGCCGCTTTATGCCGCGGCGCTGGAGGCCCAAGGGCTGCCGGTCACCGTGGCAGACCCGCTGCGCATGACGCTGGAAGGGCTGACCCGGGCCTGGGCCGCGAACTGATCGCGGCACCGGCTTGCGGCATGGGCGTACTTCGGGGCTTCCAGAACCCGCAGCGCCAAAACTTCAGCGGCCGGTCCTGAAGCGCGCACCCTTGCCGGGCGGGGTTTCCGGCGGTCCGGCAAAGCACTGTGCGATGCGCATCCAGTTTTCCGCTGCTGCACCAACGGCCTGCAGCCGGGTATCCTGGATATTGCGCACTTGAGTGACAACTTGTGCAAACTCCACCGCAGAGCCTTTGATATAGTTCGCGTCCTGCGGGGCATTCCATTCCCAGAGCGCTCCCGAAGGCCCGGTCAGCTGGACAAAGGGCGCTGGCTCCGGCACGTCCAGCCCGCGGTTGCGGAAACTCCAGCCATATGTGGCTACCCCCAGATGCGCAATGTTGCGGATGCGGTCCTGCTCCTGCCGCTCATGCCCCAAGAGGTCGAACACCTCCTGCCCGTGCGCCCAGGTCTCCATCTGCCGTGCTGTGATAGAGCTGAGCGCACTCATGTTCGGCCCGATCCATTTCAGCCGCGCCTTGGGATCTGCCGCAGCGAATGCATCGGCGCAGCGCTCCGCCCCTTCACGCCAGGCCGCAAGCAACGCCCGGCCGCTGAGGCCGTCCAGCCAGGGAAACTGGCATTCGAGGATGGTACGCCCAGCTTGCATGTCCTGCAGGACCGGCGCGATGAAGGAGGTAAAGGCGCCCTCCCCTTTCAGCGAGGCCTCTGCCGCAGCGTTGAACAGGTGCAGATGCCCCAGCACATGATCAATGGTCCAGTCTTTGAATTGAGTTGCGCGGTGAAACTCCGCCTCCGGCAGTTCCTCAAGGATGGCTGCCAGGGTGCGGCTTTCGGCGCGGAAATCTTCAGCCTGCTGCATAGTTCTCCCCTAATGCTCCGCCTGGCAGGATAGCCGGGCCGGGCGCAGGCCGGAAACAGAGACCAAGCGTCACAAAATAAGCCGCCGGGGCGGCCGCCTCAGGGTAGCGGAGCGGTCTTGAACAGACGGATTTTCAGCCCGCCGTGGGCCACAGTCGCGCCGAACGGCAGGAACGGCAGGTTGGTCGCCTTGGCGAGGCTGGATTCCGAGGTGACAATGCCCACCCGCCAGCCGGAGAACCGCTCCGTCAGCACCTGCCCCAACGCGCCGTAAAGGGCATAGAGCAGTTTCTTGTTGCCGATCCGGGCGCCATAGGGCGGGTTGACGATGACTAGGCCCGGCGGGCCATCCGGGCGCTGCAGGTCGCTGACCGCGGCCTGTGCAAATCGGGTGCAATCGTCCACGCCCGCCCGGTCCGCGTTGGCAGCGGCCATCTCCACGGCACCCGCGTTGCGGTCCGAGCCGTGGAACAGGATGTCCGTTTCGCGCGCCTCGCCCTGCTGCTTCAGCTCTGCCCAGGCGTCTGCATCGAAGGTTGCCAGCTGCTCAAAGGCAAAGTTGCGGCTGCGGCCGGGCAGCAGGCCCTTGGCGATCTCTGCCGCCTCGATCACGAAGGTGCCGGAGCCGCACATCGGATCGACCACAGGCTCGCTGCCGTTAAAACCGCATTCGCGCAGGAACAGGGAAGCGAGATTTTCCCGCATCGGCGCCTTGCCAACAGCGGATTTGTGGCCACGCTTGTGCAGACCCTCGCCCGAGGTATCGACGCTGAAGACACAGAGGTTGTCCTCAATGCGCAGCTTGACCGTCAGCTCTGCGTCCTTGGTGACGGGGGCGCCGAGGGTCTCGGCAATTGCCTTTTCCACCCTCTGGGCAGCGGCGCCGGCGTGGTAGATCTTGGATTTCTTGTTGGTGGACACCTCCACCTTCACCGGCACATCCGGACGCAGCACGTCACTCCAGGGGAACTTGCGCGACCGTTTGTCGAGCTGGGCCAGATGGAAGGCGCGGAATTCGCCGATCCGCGCCAGCACCCGCGCAGCGCCGCGCAAGCACAGGTTTGCGCGCCAGACCTCGCGCCAATCGCCCTGCACCGTGACCCCGCCCGGCACAGCCATTGGACTGGCAAAACCCTGTTCCTTGGCCTCAGCCAGCAACGCCTGTTCCAGTCCCGGCGGTGCGGTCAGGAAGATCTCAAATGTGCTTTCTTGCGTCATGCTGCCCTCCTTAGACGCAAAGCAGATCCGCGGCGACTGTTTTTTCCGGTCGCGCCATGAGAGAAACTGCCGTTGCGTTACAACCGCAGATGCCGCGCTGCGGCATAGCGTTGACGCTCAACAGAGGAAACAATTTCCAAATGAATTCAATACAATAAGCATTACTAAAAAATTAGTTTGACAATGCAATCCAACCTATGAAAGCTCTATGCCAGTCAGGTGCAGGCAACGCGCAGCTGGCCTCAAGAGACTTTCAGGGAGGAAGAGATGCGTAAGTATCTTCTCTCCGCAGCAGCCGTTTGTGCGGTGGTTGCGGGATCAATTGGCTATGCCGACGAAATGGCGGCCAAAAAATGGATTGATGAAGAATTCCAGCCGTCGGCTTTGACCAAGGATGAACAGCTGTCAGAGATGCAGTGGTTCATCAAGGCCGCGGAACCTTACAAAGGCATGGAGATCAACGTGCTGTCGGAAGGCATTCCGACGCACAGCTATGAATCCGAAGTGCTGACCAAAGCGTTTGAGGAAATCACCGGCATCAAGGTGAACCACCAGATCCTGGGTGAAGGCGAGGTCGTCCAGGCCGTGCAGACCCAGATGCAGACCAAGCGGAACCTCTATGACGGCTACGTCAATGACTCCGACCTGATCGGCACCCACTCGCGACTGCAGCTGGCGTACAACCTGACCGACATGATGGCGGGCGAATTCAAGGACGTGACCAACCCCGGCCTCGACCTGGATGACTTCATGGGCACCCAGTTCACCACCGGCCCGGACGGCGACCTGTACCAGCTGCCCGACCAGCAGTTCGCGAACCTCTACTGGTTCCGCAAGGACTGGTTCGACCGCGAAGACCTGCAGGCCGCGTTCAAGGAAAAATACGGCTATGACCTGGGCGTTCCGGTCAACTGGTCCGCGTATGAGGACATCGCCGAGTTCTTCAGCGAGCAGGTCAAGGAAATCGACGGCACCGCGATCTATGGCCACATGGATTACGGTAAGCGCGCGCCGGACCTTGGCTGGCGGATGACCGATGCGTGGCTGTCAATGGCCGGTGCCGGCTCGAAAGGCGAGCCGAACGGCGTGCCGATCGACGAATGGGGCATCCGCATGGAAGAAGGCTCCTGCAACCCGGCTGGTGCCAGCGTGACCCGCGGCGGCGCCGCCAACGGCCCGGCAGCGGTCTATGCGATCCGCAAGTGGGACGAATGGCTGCGCAAATACGCGCCTCCGGGTGCCGCGTCCTATGACTTCTACCAGTCGCTGCCGGCACTGGCACAGGGCAACGTGGCACAGCAGATCTTCTGGTACACCGCCTTCACCGCCGACATGGTGAAGCCGCAGTCCGAAGGCAACAACACGGTCGACGGCGACGGCAACCCGCTGTGGCGGATGGCGCCCAGCCCGCACGGCCCCTACTGGGAAGAAGGCCAGAAGGTCGGCTATCAGGACGTGGGCTCCTGGACCTTCCTCAAGTCCACCCCGCTGGACCGTGCCCAGGCGGCCTGGCTTTATGCCCAGTTCGTGGTGTCCAAGACCGTGGACGTGAAGAAATCGCACGTTGGTCTGACCTTCATCCGCGACTCTTCCGTGAACCACGAGAGCTTCACCGAGCGCGCACCCAAGCTGGGCGGCCTGGTCGAGTTCTACCGCTCGCCTGACCGTGTGGCATGGTCGCCGACCGGCATCAACGTGCCGGACTATCCGAAGCTGGCCCAGATCTGGTGGCAGCAGATCGGTGACGTGAACTCCGGCGCCTTCACGCCGCAGGAAGCGATGGACCGTCTGGCCGAGGAAATGGACATCACCATGGGCCGTATGCAGCGTGCAGACGAGCAGGCGAATGTCTATGGCGGCTGCGGCCCGCGCCTGAACGAAGAGAAAGACGCGGAGTGGTGGTACGCCAATGGCGGCGCCAAAGCCCCGCTGGAGAACGAGAAGCCGCAGGGCCAGACCGTCAACTATGACGAGCTGGTGGCCCGCTGGGCAACCAACTAAGGCCTCCTCCCGGTCCGGCCAACGATCCCCATCATCTGGCCGGGCTATCCTGGCCCCGGAGACCCTCTTCCGTCATCCGGGGCCATCTTCCCAAAGATCAGAGCGCGCCCCTGCCCCGCGCGCAAACAGGCCGCCTGCCAGAAAGTCAAAGCAAGATGGCACTCGAACTCAAGGGTGTGACCAAGCGCGTCGGCGCCATTCAGCACATCAAGGAAACCTCCCTGCTGCTGGAGCCCGGTCACTTTAACGTCCTCCTCGGCGCCACCGGCTCCGGAAAGACCTCACTCATTAAACTGATGGCGGGCCTCGACCCGATGGCCAGCGGCCAGGTGCTGATGGATGGCGAGGATGTCAGCCGTCTCAGCACTCAGAAGCGCAACATCAGCCTGGTGCATCAGTTCTTCATCAACTACCCGCATATGACGGTTTTCGAAAATATCGCCTCGCCGCTGAAGGTGGCTGGAATGGCGAAGTCGGAAATCGAAGGCCGCGTCGAAGAGGCTGCGGAAATCCTGCAGCTGAAACCGATGCTGCACCGCCGCCCGCACGAGCTGTCCGGCGGTCAGCAGCAGCGCTGCGCCCTGGCCCGTGCAATCGCCAAGGAAAGCCGCGCGGTGTTCCTGGATGAGCCGCTGGCCAACCTCGACTACAAACTGCGCGAGGAGCTGCGCGACCAGCTGCCCGAACTGTTTGCAGGCCGCGGTGCGGTGGTGGTCTATGCGACCTCGGAACCCGAAGAGGCGCTGCTTCTGGGCGGCAAGACCGCGCTGATGCGCGACGGCCGCGTGACCCAGTTCGGCCCCACTGCCGAAATCTATCGCAACCCCGGCAATGTCGATGCGGCGCGGGTGTTCTCCGATCCGCCGATCAACACCGCCGAGATCACCAAGCAGGGCAGCATGGCCCGCTTGGGCGCCGGCGTCACCTGGGAGCTGGCTGGCGACGCAGCCGGTCTGGCCGATGGCACCTATACCATCGCGATCCGCCCGCACCATGTGTTGCCGCAGCCCCGCAACGGCGCTGATGTGCAGCTGTCAGGCCAGGTGCAGGTGACCGAACTCTCCGGCTCCGAAAGCTCTGCCCATTTCGACATGGGCTCCGGCAGCTGGGTCTCGCTGGCCCACGGCGTTCACCCCTACCGCGTGGGTGAGCTGCACGACTTCTACATGGACCCCGCGCAGGCATATTTCTTTGCCCCCGACGGCAGCCGCGCGGCGTGAGGCATCAATGGCTAAAATAACTCTCTCCAAACTGCGCCACAGCTACCTTTCGACGCCGAAATCCGACTCGGATTACGCGCTGAAGGAAATCGATCTCGACTGGACCGACGGCGGCGCCTATGCGCTGCTCGGCCCCTCAGGCTGCGGCAAATCCACCCTCTTGAACATCATTTCGGGCCTGCTGGTGCCGTCCGAGGGCCAGATCCTGTTCGACGGCAAAGACGTGACCGCCCTGCCCCCGGATCAGCGCAACATCGCCCAGGTGTTCCAGTTCCCGGTGATCTACGACACCATGACGGTTTACGACAACCTGGCCTTCCCGCTGCGCAACCGCGGCCGGGACGAGGCCACCGTGCACCAGCGGGTGATGGCGATTGCCGAGATGCTCGAAGTCACCGAGATGCTGGAGCAGAAGGCGGCGGGCCTCAGCCCCGACAACAAGCAGAAAATCTCCATGGGCCGCGGCCTGGTGCGCGAGGACGTCAACGTGGTGATGTTCGACGAACCGCTCACTGTGATCGACCCGCACCTGAAGTGGAAGCTGCGCTCCAAGCTGAAGGAGCTGCACCAGCGGGTGAAGGCGACGATGATCTACGTCACCCACGACCAGACCGAGGCGCTGACATTCGCCGATCAGGTGGTGGTGATGCAGCTGGGCGAGGTGGTGCAGATCGGCACGCCGGTGGAGCTGTTCGAGCGCCCCGCGCACACCTTTGTCGGCCATTTCATCGGCTCGCCCGGGATGAACATCCTGCCTTGCGAGCTGCAGCACGGTGCCGCGATCTTTGCTGGCCAACAGATTGCACTGGAAGGCCCCGTACAGGGCGCCGCAAACGGCCGGACCGAGATCGGCATCCGACCGGAGTTCGTGTCGCTGGCAGGCGACGGCTTGCCTGCCACGGTCACCAAAGTCTCTGACATCGGCCGCCACACGGTGGTGGAATGCGAGGCCGGCGGCTGCCGCATCAACGCCGTGACCGAAGGCGCCGCACCGAAAAAGGGCAGCGCTGTGCATCTGGCCTTCCGCCAGGACATGACCCGGCTTTATGTGGACGGCTGGCTTGCCACCGCCCCGGCCAATGCCACCGGCGAACAAGGAGCAGCCTGATGAAAACCGAAAACCAGAAAGCCTGGTTCTTTGTCCTGCCAGTGCTGGCGCTGGTCGCCTTCAACGCGCTCATTCCAATGATGACGGTGGTCAACTACTCGGTGCAGGAGACCTTTGGCGACAACGTGTTCTTCTGGCAGGGGCTGGACTGGTTCCAGCAGATCCTGCGCTCCGACCGTTTCCACGCGGCGCTTGGCCGCCAGTTCATGTTCACCTTCCTGATCCTGATCATTGAGGTGCCGCTGGGCATCGCCATTGCGTTGTCGATGCCGCGCAAGGGGTTCTGGGTGCCGGTGTGCCTGGTGCTGATGGCGCTGCCAATGCTGATCCCGTGGAACGTGGTCGGTGCGATGTGGAACATCTTCACCCTGCCCGACATTGGCCTCTTGGGCTATTTCCTGAACCATGTGCTGGGCATCTCCTATGACATGACACAGGATCCGGTTGCGGCCTGGGTGACCATCGTCACCATGGACGTCTGGCACTGGACCTCGCTGGTGGTGCTGCTGAGCTATGCCGGCCTGGTGTCGATCCCTGACGCCTATTACCAGGCGGCCAAGATCGACGGCGCCTCCAACTGGGCGGTGTTCCGGTTCATCCAGCTGCCCAAGATGAAAACGGTGCTGACCATCGCCATCCTGCTGCGCTTCATGGACAGCTTCAACATCTACACCGAGCCGTTTGTGCTGACAGGCGGCGGTCCCGGAAACTCCACCACGCTCTTGTCGATCGACCTGGTGAAAATCGCGCTTGGCCAGTTCGACCTCGGCCCCGCTGCGGCCATGTCGCTCATCTATTTCGCAATCACGCTCCTGGTCTCCTGGCTGTTCTACACGCTGATGACCAAGGACGATCTGAACTAAGGGAGGGATCCAGATGCAGAAACGATCCATCGTCCCCATCGTCTATATCTTGTTCCTGATGCTGCCGATCTATTGGCTGGTGGCGATGAGCTTCAAGACGACCAATGAAATCCTGTCGGGCTTCTCGCTGTTCCCGCAGACTTTCACGCTGGACAATTACGCAACCATCTTCACCGATCCCAGCTGGTACTGGGGCTACATCAACTCGATCGCCTACGTGTCGATCAACACGGTGATCTCCATCGCGGTGGCGCTGCCGGCGGCCTATGCCTTCAGCCGCTACCGGTTCCTGGGCGACAAGCAGCTGTTCTTCTGGCTGCTGACCAACCGGATGGCGCCTGCCGCGGTGTTCGCGCTGCCGTTCTTCCAGCTCTATTCCGCGGTGGAGCTGTTCGACACCCATCTGGCGGTGGCGCTGGCGCACTGCCTGTTCAATATCCCGCTGGCGGTGTGGATCCTGGAGGGCTTCATGGGCGGCGTGCCCAAGGAGCTGGACGAAACCGCATTTGTCGACGGTTATTCCTTCCCGCGCTTCTTCGCGACGATCTTTATCCCGTCGATCAAGGCAGGCGTGGGTGTGGCGGCCTTCTTCTGCTTCATGTTCTCCTGGGTGGAGCTGCTGCTGGCCAAGACCCTGACCGCCGTTGCCGCCAAGCCGATTGCCGCCACCATGACCAAGACCGCCTCCAGCGCGGGTTATGAACTGGGGCTGCTGGCAGCTGCGGGAACTCTGACAATCATTCCGGGCGCCATCGTGATCTGGTTTGTCCGCAACTACATCGCGAAGGGTTTCGCGATGGGGAGGGTGTAATGCTTTCATGGATGGCCTGGACCTGGCCCACTGCCCTGTTGTTCATCGGCATTTTCAGCGCCATCGGCGTGCTGATCATCGCCGAAATCCGCCACCCCGGCGGCGCGGCCCGCAAAGGCGTGCTCGGCCTCACCACGACCCGCGGCGACCGGCTGTTCATCAGCCTATTGGGCACCTCCTACATCTTCCTGGCCTGGCTGGGACTGGTGGGGATGCCCTTGTGGTGGCCGCTGGGGCTGTCGGTTGCCTGGGGCATCTTCTGCTTCTGGAAGGTTTGACCCGCGACCTCAAACAAAGTCGGGACAGGCCTTGAAGGCAAACCCGTCCTTCAAGGCCGTCTCAGCCAAGACCCCGAACGGATGCGCCAGGCACCATCGCGAATACTGGCCATCACCCTGCAACCTGCTGAGAAGACTCGCGCGGCAGCGCACATTGTGACAACAAAAGCCCCGCTGCCGCGCATCTTCTAAAAAAATAGTTTTCACGGAAGCCTGCTTCCCCTAGCATGACTGGAACGATCACATGAGCCGGACTGCCGAGGCGATGCGCAAGAAACACGACACTTCCCTGCTGACCGAGGTTGAGCTGGAATTCATGACCGTGGTCTGGGACATGGGCGGCGGCACCGTGCGCGATATCCTTGCCGAGCTGAACAAGATGCAGGAACGCGCCTATACTTCGGTGGCCACGGTTCTCAAGATCATGGAACAGAAGGGCTTTCTCACCAGCGAGCGCAAGGATCGCTCCCTGGTGTACCGCCCCGCCGTTCCCAAGGCAGAGTATCAGAAAACATCTCTGAAAAACCTTTCGAGCAAGCTTTTCAACGGCGCGCCCGCCGCATTGGTGGCGCGGCTGGTCGATGATGAGGATGTGACCGACGAGATGCTCGAGGAGATGCGGGCGCTCTTGGAGGAAAGGCTGGGGGATAATGAACGCTGATGTTCTGCTGAATGCCTATATTGATCTGAATATCCTGCTGCTGGCGGGCACCCTGTTGTGGTTCGCCGCCCGCAAGGCACTGGCGCGCAGTCCGCTGGGGCGCGCCTACCGGCCTCAGCTGCGGCTGCTGAACGGAATGACGGTACTGCTGGCGGCCTCGCCGCTGCTGATCCTAGCGTTTACCCGCTTTGTCATCGCCCATCCGCCTAATTTCTCTGACATGCTGGTTTCGCAGTATCTGCAGGGCAATGTCAGCATGAGTGCCGGAACTTTTGAGGCCACCCTCGGCCTGCGCGAAGATGCAGTGCGCGGCCTCACCAGCCTGCAACCCGGCTGGGCGCAGGCCGTTGCAGCGGCTTTTGCTGTTGGGGCGCTCATCTGCCTGGCGCATGTGGCGGCCTCTGTCTTCCGCCTGCGGCAAAACCTGGCCGGCTCCTTCCTTTGGAAACGCATTGGCCGGGTACAGCTGATGGTGTCCGATGACATCCGCGTGGCCTATTCCACCCGAGGGCTGCTGCGGCGCTACGTGGTGCTGCCCTCGGCATTGCTGAATGATCCGCGTGACCTGCGCCTGACCATCGCGCATGAGCTGCAGCACTTCCGCCAACGCGACATCGAATGCGAGTTTCTGCTGGAGCTTCTGCGCCCCGCCCTATTCTGGAATCCCGCCTTCTACCTTTGGCGGCGCGAGGTGCGTCTGTTGCGCGAATTTGCCTGCGACCAGGCGCTGATGGCGCGGCCTGCGTTTGATGTGCGCGCCTATTGCGAATGCCTGATCCGTGCCTGTGCCCTTGCCGCGCGCGGCCCGGCACTGTTCACCCGCCGCAGCCCTGCTGTGGCGCTGGTAGACCGCCGCGAAACCCGCCGCGGAGCCTCCCTGCAACGCCGCATCATTGCGGTGACAGCGGTTCAGCCGCGGGGGCCGAACTCCCTTGGCTGGGGGCTGGTCTCTTTGACGATGGCCGGGGTGGTGCTGGCGACGGCGGTGCTGCTGCAACGCCCCAGCGACTGGAGCCATGACCGCATCATGCTGTCGACGATCGTCAACCTGGAGCGCATGGCCAGCCGCAACAGCGCTCCGGAGCTTGCCGTCAGTGCCCTGAACGGCGGTTTTGCTGTGCCAAGCCAGTAACTCTCCCGGCCAGTCGCCACCTGTGAACACAGTGATCTTGGCAGGTGGCACCGGGAGCTGCCACCAGTCAACTTAAAGACGCAATCTTGCGCAGGCGATCCACCCTTTCAAGAAAAAAACTCCGTTGCTCCCTCCTCTGAGAGAGGTCAGCGCGGCGGAAAATGACTGCTTCAGCGCGGCGCGAAGCGGGAAACATGCGTTCTTAGCCCCCGAAAACTGACGCTAAACCGCTTCAACCCCAGGCGGTTAGCGCCTTTGTCAGCGGGTTTTCACCTTTCATCTGCATGTATTTGGCAGGTTCCCGCTGTGGCAGCAGCACGGCGGAGCCTGAGGGTTTTCTTTTGGTACATGCCAAGTCCACAAAAAGCGCAAGTGTTAGCTTACGGGTAAAAGGTGACGGGCATGTACCAGACGGACTACAAACCGATTGGCGGATACGGCCAATTCAATACTATTCTTCAGCTTCAGGACGGCCGCATCGACATCTCGGAAGATGGCAGCGTTTCCCTGATGCGGGCAGGATCGGCAGGCGAAAAGGTTGGCAAGTCAGCCTATAGCACTGCAATCAATTCAACTGATGCCTCCGGTCTGATCACCGCCGAGTTTGAGTTCATGATCCCGGATGGCAATCCGCTGAGCCATATTTATCTGGCAGACCTTGAGAGCAACGCCTCTAGCAGCGGGTTCAACCCGGGTGTGCGAATTCAAGTCCGTGACGGGTTGATCCGGGTCGAACGCGGCAAGATCGGTATCAAAGAGTTGTGGCCGGCGGATCAGGATGAACTGCTGCAGACCGGAAAATGGTACACTTTGAAGATCGTCATACGTCCCGGTGATCAAAACAGCGGAGAAATTCAGCTGTATCTGGATGGTAAGCTCGTCGTGGACGAGCAGGGCCAGACCATGGACACGCGCTATGCCAATGGGGAAATCGACCGCGTTCAAATCGGCCTTACCGCCAACGTAAACGACTATGACGCGGCCTTGGCGGTTCGGAATGCCGAAATCACCGTTGACCATCCTGGCACTGGCAATGATGGCCACTACAGCCTGAACCCGCTGGATGCGCTTCAGCACTCGGTTGGCATTTACCGCAATGGCACCGAAGCTGACCCCGTATATGTCAGCGAAATCAATCCGGATCAGCCTTCAACACCCGAACCGCCGGTGGAAGAACCCGGTTTTAACACCATCACCGGCACCCCGAACGACGATGTTCTGAAGGGAACCGGCAATGCTGATGCCGTTCGAGCATTCAATGGCAGGGACTGGCTTGATGGGGCCGGAGGCAGCGATCTGCTTCGGGGCGGTGGTGGACTTGACACCATCTCTGGCGGCAGCGGCGATGATACAGTTTATGGCGGAACCCGTGGTGACAGGCTGTATGGCGACTCTGGCCAAGACGAAGTTCACGGAGGGAAGGGCTACGACCAGATTCACGGCGGAGGCGGTGAGGACAAGCTGTTCGGCGGCAACGGAAAGGACAAGCTTTTCGGAGGCAATGGCCAGGACGTGCTGTACGGCGGCGCCGGTGAGGACACGCTAAAGGGGGGCAGCGGTAATGATACCTTCACGTTCAAAACCGGGGCGGGCCAGGACATCATCACTGATTTTGCAGTGGGTTCCGACCAGGTGCACCTTGATTTCACCTCGGCGGAACTGAACGCGCTGCGGTTTCGGAATGTTGCAGGCGAAGACGGCGGGGTGCTGATTATACAGGGGGAAGACAGCCTTCTGCTTCAGGGGGTAAGCTACTCTGATCTGTCCAGCAGCGACTTTCTGCTGAACGGGTCCTGAGCAGGGGTTGCTGCCGTCCTGCCCATCCCTGTTTCAGGTCCGCGGGCGGGGTTTTCCTGATCTGAGAGATTGACGCAGAAGCTGCAACTGGCTGGCAGTCTCCAGACGCAGACGCGCGCCCAGGCTGGCACGGCTGATACGCAGGCTGCAGGTTTGCATCCGGCTGTTTGCCATCCGCTTGAGGTTATGACGCGCGGACCAGAGATTGAAGGACACAGCCCCCTCATCCAAGCTGTGTTTGATAGACTTGAACATCAGGGCGGTACCGGCCCCCAGCTCGCCCCCGTTGGGCGTAAGGGCTGTGAAGTAACCGTGATGCGTTCCGCCCCGGTCTGCCAGATTGAAAACAAAGGCAACAGGCTGCCCCCGGAGTGAAGCCGACCAGAACCGCAGTGTTCCGTCCCTTGCGCAGCCGCGAATCTGGTCTTCGTATAGCTGTAAGCCGACGTGGCGCATGCGCGGGCAATTCTTCCAGCTGGCAGACACCACCGCCCTAAGCACGTTTACCGCGGCCTCCGGGTCATCGTCAGGCGGGCTCAGGCAGACTTCGCAGCTGGCTGCCAGTTTCCGCTCGGCTGAACGCAGGTTGCGGCGGTTCTTGCTGCTGAGCTGTGCCTCCAGCTCAGCGCCGCTTGCCACGCCTTCTACCAGGTAATAGCCCAAGCCGACACGGTTCCCGACGCAGTAGCCCCCCCGTTCAAATGCCTGAGCCAGACAGCGGCCCAGGCGGTTGCTCTCCGGCAGGTTTTCAAAGGTAAGGTCCAGCCAGCGCATCTGTTCCAAGGCCTGAACCAAGGCCGAGGACAATTCGTGCTGGTCCAGCTGCGGGTCAAACAGCAGATCAAAAGCCGGGGATGACCCGTAAACAGGCGGCCCTGCGCGCCAGGCCAAGGCCGCTTTCCAGTCGCGCCGGCGGAACAGCGGCAGGAAGCCGGCCAGGTCCCCGCCCCGCCACAGACACAAGCACACAGGTCTTTGCCCTTCGGCAATTGCAGCACGTGCCCACGGCAGGAAAAAGCCTGGCCTGTCAAAGGCACCGGCGCCTGCCGCCGAAGACAAGGCCGTCAGCTGCCCGTCCAGCGCCTGCAGTTCAGGCAGGCTGCAAGCAACTTCGGCACGCAGTGTCGGCATTCAGGTTTCCTCCTTATTCTGCCGGATCCCGGGACCAGGCGTCCCGCGGGGGGCCATTCACGGTTGCCGGCCAGACCCAGACAGGAAAGTCTGCCGGCCGCCGGCTGGCACGCCGCCGCTGAGCTGCTGCAAGCAGCGTCTGCGGCACGCCATAGGCAATCAATTGCGCGGCCTTTGCGACAGCCAGATCCGCCGCCGTCAGTGCCTGTTTGCGCTGGTCCCGGCTGGCAAAGCTGGAGTTCGGAGCATATTCCGGCGGCCGGATGCTGTCCGCCTCCAGCCCGGCGGCCGCGAGCACCGGTGCCAGTACCTTGCCCGGATCGGCGCGCAGGGTTTCATAGTCCGCCAAAAAGACGCGTTTACTGCCCAGTTGCCGCTGCAGCTGGCGCATGCAGCGCTGATGAAACACATTCGAAGCACAGGCCCGCCCGATCAGAAGTGCGCGCCACGGGTAAGATGGCGGACGGCGGCCATAGGACCACAGCCGCGATCTCAGGAAGCCCGGGTTGCCGCGGCTCACGCATAAAAACAGTGCTCTGGGCACAGCCTTGGCTATATCTGGCCCCAGCAGGGTGTGGTGCGGCGATTTCTCAACCCAGGCCATTGCGTTCTGCCGTTGCGACAGCGCTTCCATAACCCCGCAGAACAATTCTGCAGGGCTGGCGCTGGCTTCGGCTGCCTGCTCTCCCCACCTGCGCGATAACCCGCAAAGCTGGTAGTATTCGCTGCGCAGGAAATCCCCTGCTGCATCGGCGCGCCAGCCAGCACTTGGCCAAGGCTCCATGGCTGGTGCGAAATGCGAGAAGAAAATACTTTCATGCACCCCGTGGTGACGCTCCGCCGCCACGGCGGCAACTCCGGGTTGCGCCGCCAGCAGATTGGCAGCCAAAGTGGTGCCGGAGCGCTGCAAACCCAGAACAAAAATGGGCATGGCACGATGCGTGGTCATACGCCCGCCCCCGCCTGCTGCCGCAACCCGCGGCACGCGCGGCGCAGGTTGAACAGCAGAGCATGGCTGGGCTGGCGCAGCGGCAGAACATAGGCCGGCACCAGCGGCACTGCTTCCGGCCTGAAAGCTGACTTGAACTGCGCGCGGTTTCTGGCCCCACCGGAAACTTCCGCGCCGCCAGCGTCAGGCACGCTCACAGCACCGGCCATGTCATATTGCGCAAACCCCTGCGCCTGGGCGGTTTTCATGGCCTCCCAGACGAGCGGATACCCTGCAGCCGCACTGGAATGCTCCTCACAACGCGCGAGGGCCAGCCAGAACGCCCGGCTGCCATCGGCAATCATGACATGCCCGGCCACAAGCTTTCCCCGCTGCCAAGCCAAAAGAAACGCGCCCTTGTTCCGCGTCATCTGCCATTGCGACTCTACCGGCGGCACAGATTCCAGACCCAATCCGCGCGCGCGAAAGAATGCCTTCATCAGCGGTTTGAACTGCAGGGCTTCTTCCAGGCTTGCAGCAGGGCGCACCTCAATCCCTGCCTTTTGCGCATTGCGGATCTGCCTGCGGCAGCGCTGCTTCAGCCTGGATTGCAAATCCTCTGCGGAGCCGTGCAATCCGACCAGCGCCGTTTCCGTGTGTTGAGATTGAGCACCAACTGGCAGCCGGACACAGCCTGCGGCCTGTAACATTTCACAGACTCTCTGGACTTCCACTTCACCGCTCCAGCGCGGGTTGAGCTGCATCGAGCAGCAGCCTTCGCGGCGCAAACGCGCTGCAAAGGCTGGCAGTACTTGCGCCAGCGCCTCCGGCGTCCTGGTAACAGGCCCGCGCCGGAAACTAGCAAAGTACCGCCCCGGCGCGAGCCATGATAGACGCGCGACGCCAAAGCCGGCGATGCCGCCATCCGGGTAGCATGCAGTCAGCACAAGATAACGGTGGCGCGGCGGCGGCGGGCAGACAGTGGCAAAATCAGGAGACTGCAGCCAGGTAGCGGGCGGGCAATCCTGGAGGAAAGCTTCGACACTGCTGCTGGCCGCAGATTGCGGCACCTGATCCAAACTGACATGGATTTCTGCATTTTCAAAGCTAAGGCGCTGCAGCATGATCAGGTCCTTCCCTTGCCACCAGCAAGGATGTCGGCCCGCCGCGGTTTGCGGTTTGGCAGCAGACCGCGCACCCCTGTCAGTTCCCGCAATGCATCCTCAAGCTTCAGCAGCCAATAGGCCGGGCTGCCCCGCCGTACCCCCCGAAGGCGCCGGACCTGATAGGATCCGGTTTCGAATTCACGCAGGTAGTGCGTCCTGCGGCCGAATTCAAAGCGTACAGGCCGCCCCTGGCTGATCACCTCCCGCAGGCTTCGGTACATGACGCTGCGGCCTGGCGACAACTCGGAGAACTCCTCGTCAAACTCCGAGAACAGGCCATACCAGGTGTCTTGGCAGCGGACCGCGCAAAAAGAAGCAATGTCCTTCTCCCCGGCCCGCAACAGGATCAGGCTGCCGCGGCCTCGTGCGGCCAAGCGGCGCCACAGTTCATGCAGGAAAGTGCTGCCCCCTTGCAGAGCAGCCAATCCGGTTCCTGATGTTTGCTTCCAGCTGCGTTGCGACAACACGAGCATCCTTTGCACTGGCGCGGTGTCCTGCGACTGAAAAACTTCCAATTCCGCCTTGGCCTCTTGCAGCAGCCTGTCGCTGATGCGGACTTTCTTGCGGAATGAGCGGCTGCGGGTTTCACAGTAACTGTCCCAATCGGTGAGGTTCTCTGCGATTGAGCTTCCCTGGGCGCGATCCTGCCGCAGCTCCAGCCCTCCAATACGCAGGCATCGGGTGGCAAACACGTCACGGGTGCAGACGCGGAACAGTGCCAGTTCAATGCCGGCCCGCGGCGCAGACTTGCATACGGCTTCCAGCAGCGCCCTCAGCGTTTCACGGCTGGTGGCGAGAAATTCGAAAAAGCCCGCGTAGTGGCACAGCCAGCCGGTCAGCACCCGCGGCCGGAAGAAGGGCAGCAGCTTGCTGAACCGTTTCCGGATCAGGCACATGGGTGCGGCCGCGACCATTTGGCTGGCCTGCCAGATTGTGATGACCCGCAACTCGCCCGGCGAGCCAAATCCAGCGTACTGTGCCGCCAGCCAGTCAAAGGAAGAAAACAAGCGCCCGCGGCAGCGTTCGTGCATGCGGCGCCATTCCGGCTCCAGAACGGCCAGGTCTTCCCAGCGGTTCAGGATGCGGGTTTGCAGCGGTTCCAGCGCTGCGCATCGCAGGGCCGCGCCATCACTCATCTGCCACCCTCCGCGCCGGAGCCCAGCGCACACTGTGCACCCCGGCCATCGCCCGCAGAATGCCAAACCCCATTGCGGCATGGCCCAGCACAAAGAAGCGGCAAAGCCCTGACCCAGGCAACCGGGCCAACAACGGCCACAGCAGCGATCCGGCTGCGACGCCGTAGATAACCATCTGCATCAGCAAGACCGCAGTATAAATTCCGCCATGTGCCGTTGCAGCCGCGAGGCTCAGCACCAGCAGCAGCGGCAACAGGAAGGCCACGATCCGCCGCAGACCCTTGTGCAAAAGCAACTGCAGTGCATAGAGCCCGTATTTGCCAGGGTTCATAAGACGACGCATCCGCATCAGGCCGCGCCAGCCTCGTTCCGTGGAACGCACCCGCCGCATAAACTCCTCCCCGGTGCGGCTTGTGACCGCCTCCTGCGCGACCGCCCGCGGCTCAAACACAAGGCGCCGGTGCTGCGCAGGGGCCTGTACTGAGATGAAAAAGTCATCTGCAACATCGCCAGGCACCCGCTCAGGCACCAGTTTCCGCCGCATAGCGTAGAGCGTACCCTGAGCCGACACCGCACCGCCCAAACGGCTCTCTGCTGCTTTGAGGGCCGAGTCATACACCCAGAACAGGCGTTCTGCCCGCGCCAGCCAACCGCCGCGGCCCTTGCGATGCTTTGGCCGCAGGCGGCCGCAGACACCGCCTGTGTCCGGCCGTGCAAATGGCGCCAGAAGATGCCGCAAGGCGCCAGGTGACAGCATGCTGTTGGCGTCGGAGAAAACCACCACATCCGCGTCGATCCGGGCCAGCCCCGCGGTCAGCGCTTGCGCTTTGCCGCCATGCTCCGGCGTCTGAAAGGCGCGGATGCGCGGGCTGCCAAGCGACAGCGACTGCTCCAGCGTCGCGTCCTCAGAACCATCGGAAACCACTAGCACATCCAACCGGTGCGGGCCGCAGTCCTGTGCCAGGACCGTTTCCAGCTTGGCTCGGATCGCGGCTTCTTCGTTGCGGGCCGCAATCAGCACCGTAGCCCTCAGCGGCTGTTCCGGCGGCAGCGGCGCCCGGCGCCCGAACACCGCGGCCAGCAGGCACCAAAGCAGCCCGTAGCCCGCTAATGAGAAGCCAATCAGCCCAGCGCAGACCCAGAACAGCAGAGTCATTCCGCTGCCCTCCCCAAAGCCGAAGCTGAATAGGCGCGGAATAGATCGAACTGGCGGCGCGCATTGACCGCCAGCGAAAATTCCTCCTCCACCAGCCGCCGCCCTTGGCAGGCAATGGTGTAGGCCGCTGCGGGATCTGCCTGCACGTCTTCCAGCGCCCGGACCAATTCCTCAACGGAGCCCGGTTCGATCAGGAAACCTGTCCTGCCCGGGCGGATCAGTTCCGGGATGCCGGACACATTGGTGGAAATCACCGGCCGCTGGAACGCGAGTCCCTCAATCGCCACGTTGGGGATACCTTCAGTGCGCCCGGAGGGGCCGATCACCGAAGGCACCGCGATCACATTGGCGCTTTGATAGAGCTTGCCAACTTTGGAAAAGTCCTGCTTTCCAAGGAACGCAACCCGCTCACCCAGGCCTAGTTCCGCCGCCAATTCCTCCAGCTGCGCACGCTCCGGCCCATCGCCTGCCAGCGAACAGCGCCAGTCCGGCACCTCCATCGCAGCCAGCGCGCGCAGCAGCAAGTCCACGCCCTTCCGTACTTGCAAGGAGCCTACATAGAGCACGTGAAACGGCCCATCCTGCGGTGGTGGGCCAAGCTGCGGGATCGTCTCCACATCGACGCTGGAGTGGATCACCTGAATTTCCCCGGCGCAGAGGCCGCGGACATGTTCCGACAGAAAATCCCGTCCGTAATTGCTGATGGTGCGGACAAAGGCGGCCTCGCCCAGCTTCTCCGCCAGCAACCGCTGGGTACGGAAAATGTCATGGGCGCGGCAGCTCACGGAATAGGGGATGCCTGTCAGCCGGTGGATCACCCACGCCGCGGTCGCCGGATGGCCTGCGAACTCTGCATGCACATGATCGGCGCCCCAGTCTGCCAATTCCCGGGCTATTGCGCTGGCGGCAACAGACACCACGGCGGACTTCCCGGCCAGAACCGGCTTGCGGCCCTGTTGCGTGCCGATCACTGCCGGGGGCCCCGCCATATTGCCCAGCTGTGCCGTAAAGCTGGCCAGGGTAGCCGTGCTGATCAGCCCGACGTGACGGGCAATGGCGCGGGTTGGCTGCGCAAACTCATGCAACACTTCGGAGGTGTTATAGGGCGACAGATGGTACAGCCGGACCTCAGCCCCGAACTCCAGAAACTTCAGCACATCCCTCAAGATGAAGGTTTCAGTGAATTTCGGATATTCCGTAACGATAACTGCCAGCCGCATGTCAGTTTCCCCCACCCCCGTTGCCCGCCTGGCCTGTGCCGGCTGTCCCGGTGCCTCCCCCAAGGCATAGCGTCCGGGCCGCCACACAGAGTGCGGGCAGGATCCACATAAACTTAGTGTCTTCATTGGGCATGAACAGCGATGCGATCAAAAAGGCTGCAAAGCCGTAGGCCAACGCCTTGGCAAAAACCGACAAGCCTGGCACCGCGGCGCGCGCGGCCTGAACCGCCGATCTCATGGCGGTCAGCATCACCCCCATAAACAGCGCCAGGCCGATTAATCCAAGCTCTGCCGCAACTTCCAAATAGCTATTGTGCAGCTGCCGCGGTCCCGGCTCCCGGCCCGGATACCAGCGGAAATCATCCCCGGCATAGAAATGCGGGTAATTGCCGGGGCCGACGCCGAAAACCGGGTTCTCCCACAGCAGCTCCAACCCGATCAGGTTATAGGAAAACCGCCGCAGCAAGGTCCGGTCAGACCCCTGCTCAAAGATCGTACCCATACGCTCCCAATAGACCTCAGGCACAAACGGCAGCGCCGAGGCAAGGGCGGCGGCAAGGCATATCAGCATCAGCGGGAACAGCCGGCGGGTCCGGTTCTGCCACATGTAAGTCAGCGCGATCAGCATCAGGGCAATCGCCGCCGACCGGGCCAGCGTCAGCACCAGCGCAGCCATGCCCACCAGCACCACCGCGCCGCTGAACCACCTGTAAGGTTTGTGTTCGAAGAACAGAACCGCAGCAATCACAACGGTGCAGAGCAGCATATGCGCCGCAGTAGTTGGATTGTAATTGGAAGCGCCGGCGCTGCGGGCCTGGCCCTCGAACTGGGCGGTGGTGGCAGCAGCTTCGGTTGCCACCAGCCGCACGCCCAGCATACTTTCTGCCAGCACGAATAAACCCGATACCAGCCCGGTCCCGACCAGCACCCAGACCATAGCGCGCAGCCGTCCCGGTGTGTCAGCCAGGGCAACAATCAGGAAGAACAGCACAATCACGCTGGCAAAGCCAATGACATGCTCTTTGCCGGCTGCGCGGAACTCGCAGGTTAAAAACGAAATGCAGAGCCAGATCAGGAACAATACAACCAAAGACTTGGTCCGGCTGGGCGGTCCCAAGCGCAGCGGACGCGGCTTGCGGTAGCTTTGAATCAGCATCCCTCCTACAGCTGCAACGCTGAGCAATTTGAACGCCGACAGCGGCAGAGCCTTGGACAGGAGGCCCGCCAGAGCATCGAGATGGGAAAAGACGACCAGCAGCAGCGCCGCGGCATAGGGGTTCAGAGTGAGTATTCCGCCGGCGGCGAGGCCGGGCACCAGCATCAGGCCCTTCTTTGGGGACTCGGCGGCATAGGCGACCAGCAGCAGCGCCAGAAAGCCAAGCCCGCCTGCCAGCAGCAGATATCCGGTCAACCGCCAGATCATGCCGCGGGTGCGCCCTGGCATTGCCGGCTGCGTTGCCGTCGCGCATTCACGCGCCTATGCAAGGCCTTGCTCACCCCCGCAGCCAGGATCACCAGATACCAGTATGCGTTGCCCTGAAAGCAGCGCACCGTTGCGTGGAAATGCCAGGTGTCAATCCAGGCACTTTCAAACCCAGCGGCGTTTTCCCCCGCATGCACCCGGCTGATCACCGCCGGATCCTCCCCCGCCCGGTTGCTTCCCTGTCCGGCCGTGGTCGCCCAATAGCCCTCCTGCGCGGCAATGCGGCGGGCGAGGCTGGAGGTGCGGTTCTGGGGCCAGCAGAACAGTTCGGGTGCTTTGCCAAGCCGGGCCTTGAACTCTGTCCGGCAGCGGGCCAGTTCGGCCCGAACCCGGGCGCCGTATTCCGCCGCCGTCTCCTGCTGCCCGCCTGTAAATGCCGGCGCCGCCAGAGCCGCATCGCTTTCAGGAATCGCCGTCCCTGCCGGGACCGCAGGCGGTTCCTCCGGCAGATACCAGTCGTGCTTGCTGCCGCGCATGGCCGCCCATTGCATCCAGGCGTGACGTTTCCAGTTTTCACGGGTGAGCCGCCCCACTGATCGCGGACCGACTGGCACCCGGATATGATCCACACCGTGCGGCTGCACGTCAAAGACCTTGTCCGGGCCAGCTCTGTCCAGCGCCCGGATCTCGCCCCAGCTAAGATACCCATCCCAGCGCGCCGGGCTGCTGGTATCGTCCAGGGATTGCGGTTCGGGGCGGTCGGGTGCCGCGAATTCCAGTGAGACAAACAGGGTCGCCTGCATGCGGTGGCGGCGCAGGATCGGCGCGGCGGCAACCCAATTGTCCAGATATCCGTCGTCAAAATGCAAAAGCACCGTGCCGGAGGGAACGGGCTTGCAAGCGCGGCGGCGGCGAATGAACTCCGCCGTGTTCATTACAGTGCAACCCATCTTCCGAAGCTGCGCAAGTTGCCGGTCCAGGGTTTCGGGCCTGACCGATGTCTCTGCCGCCCAGGGCAGCCAGGACGCATCCGCGCTGACGCTGTGCCAGGTAAGGCACGGCACGCCCCCGCGCCGCCGCATCCAGCCATCGGCGACCCACAGCCAGCCTCCCAAGGCTGCCGCCCCGCTCCATCCCGGCACATCTGCTGCGGAAAAAATGCCCGCGGCCAGCAGCGCCCAGGCAATCAGAATGAGAGTAACGCCGCCGCCCCAGAGAATAAGCGCCAAGCGCCGCTCTGACTTGCGGCGGCCGCCAGCCAACGATGTGTTGCGCTGTAGCACCCCCGGTCACCTCCTGTCAGCCTTTCAAGAAGACCCCAAAAATGTTCTCCACCCCCTGCGCCTGCAGACGGGCCGTCAGGCCTTGCAGTGCTTCCTCTGCCACGGCGCCGGGACGGATGCCGACCACCACCCAGTTGAATCCTCCGGCATTGCCCATTGAGAAGCTTTCATCAGCGCCGCCGAGATCAGTTACTTTGACACCGTTTACACGTGCTGCCCCGGCACGCCCGTCTAGCAACCGCCCAAGGTGAACAACCGACTCGCTGGTGTCGCTGGGCACGGCCCGAAGGGTTGCTGTACCTCCCTGAACCCCGACCTTGCCGGCCAGGGTTTCCAGGTGCGCCTCCCTCTGCTTTTGGCGGCCTTTGAGCCGGCGCAGGGCAACCTCGATCACTGCAGTCAGCCGGCGGCTTTCCTTGTCGCTGCCAAGAGCAGTCACCGCCCCCTGCCAGGGAATGGCGTTGCATTGCATGTTCATTTTCTTGGCGAGTTCCGCCAGTTTTGCCCGGTTGGGGCGATGCAGCGGCATTGTTCCCAGGACACGAGGCCCGAACAACTGCCGCAGGTCCGCATCGGTTTTGACGGTGTTGGAGAATGTATCTGCGCAAATGACCAGAAAGGCCGATGCCATCACCCAGCCGGCTATGGCAAAGACAGTGTTGACGATCACCCGCGGAAAGGCCGGGTAGACTGGCGCAATTGCAGGATCAATGACGCGCAACGCGGCAAAATTGTTGGCACGCGCCAGCCGCAACGCGTTGATCTGATCCTCCAATTCGGAAAAATTGCCGTTGCCTTTGGCAATTTCCTGGCTCAGCACTTCCTCCATCTGCCGAGAGGCAGTTTCAGCCTGGGCGCGGGCATATGCTACATATTCGTCGGCCAGGAAGTTGGCGGCGGCGGCGGCCAGCTCTGGCTTGTTCCAAAACACCTTAATCTTCAGGATGTAGGTCCCTTCGATCATGTCGACTTTTATGGAATCCTGCAAAGACAGCACTGCGTCGGTGTAGGGGTCAAGCTGCACGTGCCGCCCCGAATTCAGGATGTTGTAGATCCTGCGGGCACTGCGCCGGAAGCTGGTGAAACGCTCCGCCACCTGCTGTTTGAGACGCGCCGGTTGCGGCTCTGCTCCAACAGGCCCGGCGGCTTCCTCATCTGCGGGCTGTTCAGGCGATGGACCTGCGGAAAGCTCCGCCGCCATACGGTCCACGGTCTTGGCTGCAATTTCACGGCTTAACAGATACTCGATATGAGTTTGGGCGAGCAGGTTTGCCGGGTTGATCGTGGTTGACCGGACGAAATTCTGGCTGAACGCCAGTTCCGTTTTCGTCGGCAGCAAGGAAACCTTGGCTGATGCCACGTAGGCTGGCGAGACATAGAGAAAAAAGGTGCTGATTGTGGCCGTGCCGCCGACCAGAATTACAAAGGCAAAGGCAACCAGCCCCCAGTAATAGCGCAACAGCTGGCGGTAATGGGCAATCATGGCCGGCCTCCCCTGAGATCCGCCTGCGGCCCGAAGTGCTGTTCTGATAAGCGGGCGGCGGCCCGCTGCTGCCGCCTGCCTAAGGTCATGACGAAATCACCGACGATTGCAATAAGTAGCGCTCAACAAAATGCCTGGCTCCCCTGGTTGTGGTGGAGTAGGTCGCATAGTTGGCAAATCCGCTGCGGCCGATACCAACAGGTTCGCAATGTTCGATTTTCGCCCGCACCTTCAGGCGGCATATGCGGCCGGACTTGCGGGTGCGCACCAGCATCACGAAATGCTCGCCCGCGGGAAAAGGGCGGGTTGAAACAAATTGCACAACCTCATCCGAAATACCGCAAATCGCTCCGACATGAGTGCTGTTGCCTGCCGACAGCTCAACCTTGCTGTCTGGCGGGCAATTGAAGCCAGCCCGCAGCCATTTGTGCGCGGCAAGCGGACGGAACTGGTCCGCGATCCCTGACAATGCGAGACGGGCTGATTTTGCCAGCACGCAAAAGCCGACATAAGCCAGAAAGCCGAAAGCAGCACGGTAGCGGATTGGCGTACGGCAGCACATGCGGTTGAACCGGGCCCGCAGATGCTTGGGGGTTTCGTGGGTCATCAGCGCCTGCGCAAAGCCGACCAGCCCCGGGCGGATGCGGAAGCGTTCCTCGTAGGCGGGTGCTTCTTCACGATAAAGGTCTTCAATTTCCGGGCGTATCGGCCGCGGGCCGACAAACACCATGTCACCGCGCAGAATGTTGATCAGTTGCGGCAGCTCATCCAGCCGCGAGCGGCGCAGATAAATGCCAATTTTTGTCTCCGTCATGGACCGGCGCGGCAGTGTCTGGTCGCGGGTCACCGTGCCGGCGTTGAAGCTCAGAGTGCGGAACTTCAGGATCTTGAATTCCTTGCGGTCCTTCCCAAGACGGCGGCCGGCATAGAACACAGGACCGCGCACCAGCAGTTTCTGCATCACGATGATCAGCAGCATGAGCGGACTGACAAGCGGCAGCAGCAGCAGCGCCAGCCCGCGGTTGATCACCGCATCCAGAAGCGGACTGGAAGGCATGTAGCCGGTACGCAGCTCGGCACCGCTCAGCAACCCCCTGGTTTTCGCCACCGGGGCGGATGCAAGTGCCGGTGCAGAGACAACGCCGGCCACACCTGCATCCTCTGCCGCCCCGGCGGCACGCCTTCGCTGCGGCTTAGGCTTGGTCCTGCGTTTTGCAACACTTGCCCTTTTTGCAGAAACGCTAATCTGGCCATCAATACGAGTTGCAGCGCCGCCCCCAACGGGCGGGCCGCGAAAGAAAACCCGGTTCATTGTATACCCCCATACAATTCCCAGTATTTGAGATAGTTCCGCAGGCCCGTTCACCAACCCCACAAAATAAAGGCCGACGAAATCTGCGATGTCCCCTGTATCCGATGCAACGGAACGAGGCGATTCGTGTCAATTGACCAACCGGCATACGCCGAAGGGCTTACTGAACCGCAGACCTCTGCTTTTAAAACAAAATTGCTGACACACGCGATGTAACTTCAGGCCGTTTGGCTGCGGGTTCCGTTGCGGAAGAACATAAATGTTCAGCTAAGAGATGGCCGTTCCCCGGAATGAAACTAAGCTGAAGTAACGGGGGGAATTTTATTTGGTTCCAGGAAAGTGCCGCTGATGAAGCAGCGGGGGACACTGCAAAACATTATCTCTGTCACTTTCTGGAAAACCGCCGGAATGGGGCTGAGCCTCGTTGTCGCCTTGGCGATTGCAAATCTATTTGGCGCCGGGCTTGCTACGGACGCCTTTTTCTTTGCCCGGCGCCTGGTTTCAAATATTGCCGCAGGACTGGAACGCGCATTTCATCTGCTGCAGGTTCCGCCGCTGGTGCAGCTGGCGGAAACCAAAGGACTGGCCATACTGAAAGCACATCTGCGTAAGCGGCTTTGGCAAGTGTTCGTGGCCGCGTCAGTCTTCAGCGCAGCCGCCTTTGTTCTGTCGGAGGATATCATAACCTTTCTGGCTCCGGGGTTTTCGGAGGAACAGCGCCAGACGGCCGAAACCTATCTCCGGGTGCTGCTGGCAGTGCTGCCGCTCTCCGCCGCAACTGCGCTTGCAGGAGCAACTCTGAATGCGCTCAGGCTATTCAGGATGCCGGTGATTGCCCGGCTGATGCCGCGTCTGTTTGCGGCCGCGGCACTCGCACTGGTGCCTGTCTTCGCTTTTGGCCTGGGTGCCGTCGCAGCTGCCATTGCCGCAGGCACCGTGGCGATGGCGGGCATCTTTGCTCTTGGTCTGCGGCATGCGTTGTCCCGCACCTGGGAGCCGGTAAAATCTCCCAACTTGCAACCGCCCTATTCCCGGCGGCGCATCTGGGCGATGCTGCTGACGCAGTTTCATATGATTGGCGCGGGCTGGATTGACCTGGCCATGGCATCGCTGACCGGAGAAGGCGGCGTCGCCACGCTGGAATTTGCCCAGCGGATGACCAGCATGGCGCCCGGAGTGGTTACGAGCAGTGTGGTTATCGTCTATTACACCGAGTTCGCAAGCCATTTGGCTCAGGACAACCGCGACGCCTTCCGGACCAGCGTGCAGGACGCCCTGCGCGCCACCTTGCTGTTTGTGATGCCGGCCGCCGTGGCGATCTTCATGCTGAACAAGCCGCTGGTTTCAGTGCTGCTCGGTCACGGTGCATTTGAACCCTGGGCGGTTGCGCAAACGGCGGGCATAATTGCCTTGCTTGCTCCGCTGCTGGTGGTCAATGCAACACTGGGGACGCTGACATCGGCTCTGTTTGCAAACCCTGCGCTGCCGCATGTCAGGATCATCGCAACGTCGATCACCGCAGCTTTGGCGCTCCGCATTGTTCTCAACTGGCTGTTTCTCCCGGTTTTTGGCGTTCTGACAGTGCCAGCGGCCTCGCTTGCTTCGATGACCTTGCTGATGGCGCTGTTGTACTTCTGGCTGAGCCGCACGTTCGGCTCTCTGCTGCGGCTTCAGGAGCTGCGGCCCTTTGCTGCCATGGCGCTTGCGGCCGCAGCTGCGGCCATCGCAGTCAGGCTTGTGCAAGCCGCAGCCGGGCCCGGCATGACCAACCGGGGTGAGGAGATCCTGGTGATTGCGCTTTGTGTGCTCTGCGGCGGGGTGGCCTATGTTGGTGCTGCGACGCTTCTGCATGTACCGGAAACAGCGCGGATCCGCACGCTGCTGCGCAAGGCAGTGCGCGGGGGGGCGGCATGAAGCCGTCAAAGTATATCCAAAAGTCGCCTCCGTTGCCGCTGCGGCTGCACCGCAAAGCCCTGCCGTTTCCCTTTGACAGCCCGCAAACGCATCTTACCCGCAACGGGCGCTTTGCAATCCGCGAGGGCTTGCGCGCCCTTGGGCTGCCGCAAGGTGCCAAGGTGCTACTACCAGCCTGGCATTGCGGCTCGGAAACAGACGCGGTCCTCGCTGCCGGGATGCAAGTCGGCCTCTACAGGCTGCATCAGGACCTGTCAGCCGACTTGGACGACATCCGGCGCCAGCTGGACGGCGGAAGTATCGCGGCCATTTATGCCATACACTACTTCGGCTTCCCGCAGCCCGTCGAAGAGATGCAAGCACTTGCAAAGCAATATGGCACGGCAGTGATCGAGGACGCAGCCCTGGCGCTTTTCTCCCGCACTGCCGCGGATATTCCATTGGGCTGCCAGGGCGACATGTCCGTGTTCAGCCTGGTGAAAACCCTGCCGCTGCCGGATGGCGGCGCTTTGTGGCTGCGCCATCCGCAGCCACAAGCGTTGGAGCGGCTGTCTGCCGCCCCCTTGCGGCCTGCACTGGCCGGGCTGAAAGGCGTCTTGCGGCGCAGTTTCGGCAAGCCCCGTCCTGCCTTGCCGGCAGTGCCAGTCCCGCAGCGGCAATTGGAGGCGTGGCATCCGCGGGCGGGGATAGCTCCTGCGGACATGCGCGGGCGGATATCCGCCTTGTCCCGGCTGCTGCTGCGGATGCCAGAGGCCACGGACATCACCGCGGCCCACCGCGCAAATTTTCTGGCGTTGCAGCAAGGTGTCCCGCTGCGCAGCGGCATGCGGCCGCTGATGCCAAACCTGCCCGCTGGCGCCTGCCCGGCCTTTTTCCCGCTGTTCACCCCAGACGCCGACCGGGTGCATGCTGCACTGCAGGCAGAGGGTATTCAGTCTGTGCGCTTCTGGCGGCAGTTCCATCCCGCAGTGGACCTATCCGGCCATCCCGAAGCGCAGCAACTGAAGCGGTCGGTGCTGCGGCTGCCGGTGCATTCGGGGCTGCGGCTGCAGGAACTGCAGCGGATCTGCGAGGCACTGCACAGGACTGTCTGACTTGCGGTCAAAGCTGGCAGAAGCTGACATCATCCAGCAGCATTTCCACTGCTTGCGGGTTCGAATTGGCGGTCAGCCCAACCTGAAATCGGTCGGCCTGCTCCTGCACTGCGACGTCCATATGGCGGGAAACGATCTCCTGCGTCAGCAGCGTGGTGCCGCGAACATCGCTCACCCTTTCACCGTCCAGCATCACAACAGAGCGGCCTTGCTCGCCTGTGCCCAGGGTCACTTGCCAAGACACCTCGTGCCAGCCCCCGGCCGCAACCATATGCGGTGCGGTTGGCAGAAACGCCTGTTTGATGCCGATCTTGGAGCGATCCACCCGCAGCATACCGCGGCGCAGATACAGCCGTACACCGGGATTGGTCTCCAGCCCGCAGGACGCGCATTCCAGGTCCATCAGGATCAGGCTGTTGAGCGGTGTACCCAACGGGAAATAGAACCTTGCCTGCATCAGGATCACGCTGCCGGCCTGCAGCGGTTCAAACCGGTGGATATAGTCAGCCTTGCCCACCTTGCCCTTCTGTTTGGGTCCTGCTGTCAGCCGCGCCACCTGGTTTCCCGGCTGCACCGGATCATTTACCAGAACTGCAGTGCCGCGCTGCAACTGCACATGAGCGAAGCCGCCATGCTCTCCGCCACTGCCAAAGCTCCAATACCGGCCCTCGGACGGGCACACGTCCTCCGCACTGCTGCCGCCCGCCGCCAGAGCAGCAGCAATGGTCAGGACAGGAAACACGCTCCTGCGCAGGCGGCACTTGAGCAATCGCATGGCGGACCTACTCTCAGTTGAACACAAACTAAGGATATAGGGCTCTTTTCCGGTTTGCCCGGAAACTGCCCTGGTGGGACAGGACATGAATGCCATTCAGCCGCAGACCCTCACCTTTGCCCTGCCGCATCTGAAAGCAGGCGGAATCGAAATGGTTGTGAAAGCGCTGCTGTGCAACCTAGACCGCAGCCGCTGGGCACCGGTCCTGATACTGAACCGCGCCGAAGGGGAGCTTCTGGCGCAATTGCCCCCCGACGTGCCGATGCTGAATTGCGGCGGTGGGGGGCTGCTGCAGAGGTCCCGGGCATTGGCGCGGCTGCTGAGGAAACATCCCGCCGCAGTCTTATACTCCGGCACCAATGCCATGAATCTTTCGGCTGTCCTGGCGGTCTCCCTGCTGCCGCCGCACCTGCAGCCAAAGCTGGTGATTTCCGAGCACACGACAGCGGAAACCTATCTCGCCACAGCACGGCACCCCTTGCTGCGGAAATTGCTGATCCGCGCGCTCTATCCGCGGGCGGATCACCTGGCGGTGCCGCTGCACGCAATCGGCGAAGGCTGGCAGGACGCGCTTAACTTACCCGGGCCGCCGCTGGCCTGCCTGCCAAACCCTGTTCTGAACGAAGCCGATCTGGACCGGCTGCGACGCGACCCTCCGGCCCGGGTGCCGGGGAGGATCGTGGCTGCCGGGCGGCTGATACCGGACAAGGGGCATGACGTGCTGATCCGGGCCTTTGCCGAGGTGCGGCGGGCCACGCCCGGCGCTAAGCTGTTGATCTACGGTACCGGACCGCAGCATCCCAGTCTGAAGACACTCGCACAGGACTTGGGCGTGGCGGATCATGTGCATCTGATGGGGTATTCATCGGATCTGCTTCGCGATTTTGCCCGCGCAGAGCTGGCCGTGCTGCCGTCCTTGCGCGAAGGTTTCGGAAATGTCGCGGTCGAGGCCTTGGCTGCAGGCACACCGCTGGTGGCGAGCCGCTGCCTGGGCCCCGAAGCAATCCTCCAGGGTGGTAAGCTGGGCGTGCTGGTGCCTCCGGGTGACGCGGACGCGCTTGCCGCTGCAATCCTCAAGGGGATGCAATCCCGGCCGGACGCAGAAATACTGGCCCGCGGGCAAGAGGCCGCTATTAAATACAAGATACCTTCTGCAGTAGCCGCGTTCGACAAATTCGCCAGCGGGATTCTAAGAGCGGATGGAGCCGTGCCTTTGCAGCCAGCCCGCAAGGCCGCGGACATCCGGTAGCTTCGAGACAGCATTTGATGCGGGAACAGCGCTTCCGCACTCGCAGCTTCAGCCTGGCTCCAGCTCTGCAAACCCGCCGCGGCGCACCTCCACCAGGTCGCCTGGCAGGACCTGAGTGTTCAATGCGGCTGGCAGAACCTGTTCGCCCTGCCCGGTATTTCGGCGGATGCGGTATTCCGGCGGCAGCAGCGGTGCGGTGGCGGGCACTTGCCCCAGCGCCGCAGACAGCGCCCGGATCAGCTCGCGCGAGGCGGTGACCTCCGCTTCTTCATTTCGGATGGACGCCATGACCGTTGCCAGCTCTGCGGTGATTTGCTGCGCCCGCACCCGGCGGGCATCCTCGACCGAGGAAAGCAGGTTAATTTCCGTCTGCCGTGCGCGGGCCTCATAACTGGCCGAGAGCATCAGCTCGATGTTCTCGTCGTTGTAGATTGACCGCAGCTGGCGCACCCGCTCGGTGCTGGTCAACCCGCGGTCAAGCAGGCTTTCCAGATCTTTCAGGGCTTTGGCACTGGCTTCGATCTGCTCGCGCAGAATTGTCTGCTGGCTGGACAAGGCGCTCGCTTCCTGGGCGGCCAGGTCCGCCTGGATCTGGACGGAAGCCGCCCGCACCTGGTCGCGTTCCGCCCGGGCCCGCAGAATCGCAATCTGCTCAGCAATCAGAGAATCCGCTTCCGGCCCGGCCAGGGCAGAGAAGGCGGCGTCCGGCTCCAGGGACACCACACCAGAGCTTTCGGCCAGCAGCCGCAACCGCTGCGCATGCAGGTCCACCATGGCGGATTGGCGCACGGCTATCTTGGAGCGTTCATCGGCGATCCGGATATCCAGCTGGCTGGAGGCCGCTTCGCTTTCGCGCGGAAATAACCCCCCGGACACTGCTAGAATGCGCCCGACCGTAAGGCCCTCGCGGTAAGCAACTTCGCCGGGTGTCACGACATCGCCAAGGGCATAAACCGGGCGCCAGCGGCTCACGCTGACGGCAACTGAGGCCGGCAGGCCGGTACGCTCGCTCAGCAGCACTTCCAGGCTGGCTTCCAGTGCGGCCGGTGTTTGCCCCGCTGCGGGCACTTCGCCGACCACATGCAGGGACAGCCTGCCGTCGGGGCGGACCCTGTAGTCCCGGGTGAGGTCTTCGCGGTTCAGAACGGAGATATTTACCTCGTCCCCCGGCCCCAGCACCGGCGTTTGCGCAGCTGCGGTAATGGCGGCCAGACAGACCAATAGGACTGCCCCCGCCAAGCGGGCCTGCAGTCTTGTGATGAATGTGCGGCGGGCCATATGCGGTCCCTCCTTTTACCAGTTTGGTCAGCCCACGAAGGCGGACCGCTTTCGGGTACGCAGCTGCTTCATCTTGCGCGCTTTTTTTCCAACCGGGCGCAGAAGATCCTGGGCTGTCAGCATCAGGTCAGCCACGCCGTACCGGCGGCAGACGCGCAGCCGGTGGAAGGTTTCAAATTCATCCGCCAGACGGTCGAGGAACGGTGTTGAGCGCAGCGTGTTCGAGCTTTTGCAGCCTCGCGCGATAGCAGCCTCGACCCCCCTCCAGGCCATGATCCGTCCGGGTGAAATCTTGCTGTATGACTCGTCGAAATCCAGGATCAGCCCGTATGAGGTTCCGCAGGCTTCCACACACAGGCTGCTGGCGGCCGGGCGGCCCTCAATGGTCAGAAGATGCACGCACATCGTACCGCTGGCCGACATCCGCCGCCAAAGTTCCTGAAAGAAGTCACGGGTGCGCCTGCTGGAGCCGATGTCGGTGCCGAGCCGGGCTTTCCAGGTCCGTGCTGACAGGCTCAGTGCAGCATCCAGAATGCGGTCGGAAGCGTCGCCAGGACTGTCAGCAGTCAGCATCTCATGTTCCCGCAGATTCAGCGCCCTGTGGCCTGCGCGCAGCGAACTGCGGAACTTCCTGCTGCGCCGGGCCAGACAAGCATCCAGGCCGTCATCATGGCGGCAGACAGCCGCCCGGATCTCTTGACGCTGACGGCGGCGCAGACCGCCCTTGCCAGATGCTTCGCTGAACCGGCTGAGCGCCGGTGTTGTCCGCACAGGTGTCAGATCCGCGAAATCACACTCCTTTGCCGCCAGCATTTCCTCCAGAAGCGCACCAGCATCCGCCTCCTGCCCAGGTGCGGCCAGAATGTCGTGAAACCCTGCACGGTCGCTGCACAGCATCATCAGCTTGCGCACCTGCGGCCCGCCTTGCCACAGCGGCACGCGTTTCACGCCCATAGGCAGTGCCGCTGTCAGCTGGCCATCACGCCAGACACAGCCAATCCGCGGTGCCGCCCCCTCGCCAAAGGCCCCGGCCCAGGACAAAATCCAGTCCATTGACGAAAACGGACCGCCGTCTGACGCGGCATGCAGCTCCGCCCAGGCAGGCTGCAGCGCGGCCAGTGCACCAATATCCGTTATGATTTCCGTCTTTGAAGCCAAAATACCCGCCCGTCAGAACACTTCTATGCAACCTAGATGGCATTCGGTGCTTGTCCACGCAGGCTTGTGAAATAGCGGCAGCCGTTGGAACTGGCAGATAACCGCAAGAAACGGCCAGCGCGTTAGGCGGAGAAAGGATCAGGAGGTTCCCGGGGCGGCAAAGCGCCGGGCGGATCAGGCAGTTCCGGCATACAGGTGCCGGAAACGGCCATCTTACACCGAGAGGATAGAAGCAGGCTCTGCATCGGCCTAGCACTTGCCCATGGCACGCGGAATTCCGTGGCCTCAGGAAGATCAATACAATTAGTTGGAGTGTCTCACATGAAAAAACTCGCACTGACCGCCACCGCCCTTGCTGCTTTGGCCGCTTCGCCGCTGGCGGCGATGGATTCCATCACTGAGGCCGATACCGACGGCAATGGCACCTATTCGCTGGAAGAGCTGCAGGCGGCGTTTCCCGACCTGACAGAGGAAACCTTTGCGACCATCGACGCCAATGCCGACGGCGAGGCGGATCTGGCTGAGGTGAAGGCAGCGGAGGAGGCCGGCCTGCTGGCAGCGGCTGGCTGACCCCGCGGCAAGGCGGCTCCCCCCTCAAAACCAGCCGCCTTGCCACTTGCGGTTCCCCCTGATGTTAAATGGTGCAAGGCCCTGCTCGGCAGGGCCTTTTTACGCGTCCATGAAGGATTAGCTGCCGTCGGCCTGCCGCTTCAGCCGCTCGATATGGCGGGCAAAAATGTAAGTTGCCGGCAAGCCGAGCAGCAGTCCCCAAGCCACTGACTCATACGGGGTCAGCACCTGCCAGCCGATCCAGCTGGCAATCAGCGATGCAAAGAAGATGTTGACGGCCGCCGCCCCCGCCCCGAATGGGTAAAGCGCTGCCAGCAACCGCCAGGAGGGCCGCGGTGTCATCGCCGGCTCACCAGGTATTGGACGAACCCCAAGCTGACGATCAGCGCGATGGAACCCATCAGAAACCAGAACTCCGCGGTTTCGGTCTGCGGCTGCGGGATCGGCCGTTCAAAACTGGTGGCAAATACGCTGGACGGGGCCAGCAAGGCCAGAGCGAGGATACGTTTCATCTCAGTGCTCCATGGTCAGGGATTGATAGATTTCCGGCAGCGCGCGCGGCAGCCGGTCAGGGTCAGGCAGCAGGGTGAACCCGGCGCGCCCGAAGATGCGGGCAAACCAGTCCTGCCCGTCGGCGTCGATCACAACGCCATGCACCGATTGGCCCAGGGCGCGCGCCTCTCGCACCGCCATGCGGCTGTCCTCGATGCCATGCACGCCTTCGTAGTGGTCCAGATCGTTTGGCTTTCCATCGGTCAGCACCAAGAGCAGGCGGCGTTCGGACCCTTCCTCTGCCAGTTGGGCAGAGGAATGGCGGATTGCTGCGCCGAGCCTTGTGTAGTGGCCGGGCTTGAAGCCGCCGATGCGGGCGGTGACCGCTTCTGACATCACGTCTTCGAACCCTTTGGCGCGGGTCAGGAACACCCGGTCGCGGCGCAGGGAGGAGAACCCCCAGATGCCCAGCCGGTCGCCCGCGGTGGCGATGCCGCTGGCCAGAGCCGCAAGCGACTCGCGGGCAGTTTCGATCACCGGGCGGTCGCCGACCGTCGCCTCGGTAGAGCGGGAGCAGTCCATCAGCACCGCCACGCTCAGGTCGCGGGCCATCGGGCGGCTGGCCTGCCAGACGCGGTCGCTGCCTTGCTGGCCGCAGGCCAGATCGACATGGGATTTGACCACCGCTTCCAGGTCCAGCTCGTCACCGTCCAGCTGCCGCGGCAGCATCACCCGGCGCGGGTGCAGCGGCGCAAACTGGCGGCGCACGCGGCTAACCAGCCGCGGATCGGGCTGGAAGCTGTCTGCGGGGTTGCCCTCGGCCTCCAGCACGCAAGTATGGGCGGGCATGTGCTTGCCCAGCCGGTGGTTCCATTCCGGATAGGTGAACTGCCCCGCCAGCCGTTCATGCTCGGCATCCTGCGGCGACAGGTCCAGCGAGATCCGCAGCCGCGAAGCCGCACGTTTCATGTGCTGCGAGAGGGTGAGGTTGTCCTGATCCTCTGCCGCTTTCTGGGCGTTCTCGTTGTCGTCGTCATCGACCATACGGTTGATGTTCAGGCTTTCGGCCCAGGACAGGATGGATTCGAACCGGTGAACGATGAAACTGTCCTTGCGGGTGGTCTGGTCCTGATCCTGGCGCTTGGCCGTCTTGCGGGTGGAGACGGCAAGGCCTGGGGTTTTCATTTCCTCTTCCGCTGCGGGGGCCGCGCCCCTGCCCGCCTGCGGCACAGGCAGGCGCAGCCAGAACGGCACCGGCTGATAGGTGCGGTAGCCGCGCGGCGCGGTGCAGGCGCAGGGTTCGGCAATGCGGCAATCAGAGCCGATTTGATCCAGCACCATCCGCTCGATCCGTGCCTCGAACCGCGGCAGGCCGTTGCGTTTGCGGGTCTCAGCAACATGAGCGCAGAAGGCTCCGTAAGCAGACCGCAGCCCTGGACAGGCAGCGAACACCTTGTCCGCGGCGCGGGCATTGGCGGCGATTTCCAGCTGGTCGGCCTGATAACAGTCCTCGTTGCGGTCCGGCAGGTCTATCACGGCCGCCATTGCGGCCAGCCACAGATAGGCCTTGCGGTTCAGCCCGGGGCTGGAAAAAACCGACATCTCCGGCGGCAAGCGTAAGCGTTCACCATCGTAACTGGCCATATGCGCCATCTCGCGCGGGGTGCCGATGCGGCGCAGCCGGTCCGGGCGGTGGTCCGACAGCACCGCGGGCGCCACTTGGATTTCCACGCCCCCGGCCCCGCCCAGCGCCCGGAACAAGGCCGCCACGCTGGCGCGCATGTCCTCGAACCGGACGGTGTGTTCGGTCCCATCTTCTGCGGCGCCGATCCGTGTGGCCATGCCGTGCCACAGGTTGCCAACCGTTTCTTCGGGTTCCAGAAGGTCGAGAGCGTGGATCATGGCTTCACCCGTAAACGCTGGCGGCAAGGTCGCGCAGCGCCTGCTGCACATCAGCCTCGTCGCTGAGGGGTTCGATGATAGCGGCTTCCACCGCGCGCTCCACACTCATGCCCTTGGCAATCAGTGTGGCGGCGTAGATCAAGAGACGGGTGGAGACACCTTCCTCCAAATCCATGCCCGAGAGCTTGCGGATATGGCCCGCCAGGCGCACAAGCGCGGCGGAACGGTCCTCATCCAGGCCGCTCTCGCAAGCGACGACCGCAGTTTCGGCGGAGGCTTCCGGGAAGTCAAAGCCGATCGACAGGAAGCGCTGCCGGGTCGAGGGCTTCAGCTTCTTGAGGATGTTCTGGTAGCCGGGGTTGTAGCTGGCCACCAGCATGAAGGGCTTGGGCGCGGCCAGCTCCTCGCCGGTGCGGTCGATCACCAGGCGGCGGCGGTCGTCGGTCAGCGGGTGCAAGACCACGGCCACGTCCTTGCGGGCTTCGACCACCTCATCCAGGTAGCAGATGCCGCCCTCGCGCACCGCGCGGGTCAGCGGACCATCGACCCAGACGGTTTCCCCGCCCTTCAGCAGGTAGCGCCCGATCAGGTCGGCAGCCGACAGGTCGTCATGGCAGGCAACGGTGTGGAGGGGCAGCCCGAGCCGGGCTGCCATATGTTCCACGAACCGCGTCTTGCCGCAGCCGGTGGGCCCCTTCAGAAGAAGGGGCAGACCGTTGGCTTGGGCCATCTCGAAGACGGTGCATTCATCGCCTGCGGGACGGTAGAAGGGCACGGAAGGCATGTTCATCGCGTTCATGGCTTACTCTCCCGGTACGGCCGCGGGGCCGGGTTTGATGACTTCGCGGCGGACCACGACGGTTGCGTAGATGAACAGCAGCGCGCCCAGGACCACCACAGCACCGGAACCGAGGCGCATCAGGTAGAACAGCCCCAGCTGGTCCTGCACGTCCATGAAGTACTCACCGACAATGCGTTGCATGTGGGTCTGGATGGTACCGGCAAAGGTCAGCACGAAGGTCATGAAGGCCATGCCGCCGGTCATCAGCCAGAAGGAGGCCATGTTCAGCACTTGGTTATAGGGGTCGCGGTTGCGCAGTTGCGGCATCGCATAGGTGAACATCGCCAGGTTCATCGCCACATAGGCGCCGTAGAAGGCCAGGTGCCCGTGGGCGGCGGTAATCTGGGTGCCGTGGGTATAGTAGTTCACCCCGTGCAGCGTGTGCAGGAAGCCCCAGACGCCCGCGCCGAAGAACGCCACGGTAGATGCGCCCAGCGACCACAGCAGCGCAGCCTTGTTCGGGTGGTTCTTGCGGCCTTTCCAGACCATGACGAAGGCAAAGCTCATCATCGCGAAGAACGGGATCACTTCCAGTGTCGAAAAGATCGAGCCGATCCACTGCCAGTAGCCGGGGGTGCCGATCCAGAAGAAGTGGTGACCGGTGCCAAGGATGCCGGAGAACAGAGCCAGCGCCACGATGACATAGAGCCATTTTTCCACCACCTCGCGGTCAACACCGGTCAGCTTCAGCATCAGGTAGCCGAGGATCGCGGCCATCACCAGTTCCCAGGTGGCTTCCACCCACAGGTGGACAACGAACCACCAGTACATCTTGTCGAGCGACAGGTTGTCCGGGTTGATGAAGGCAAAGATCCACAAGAGCGACAGCAGCCACAGACCCATAAGAAGGATGTTGGTGATCGCGGTCTTGCGGCCCGCCAGCACGGTCAGCGAGATGTTCACGAGGAATATCACCGCCGCGACCAGAATGCCGAACTTGACCCACAGGGGCTGTTCCAGAAACTCCCGCCCGCCATGGATGCCCACGAGGTAAGAGCCCACCGCACCAAGGGTACCGACCACCAGAATCGCCAGCTGGATATAGGCGAGTTTCACTGAGAACAGCTCACGCTCGGATTCCTCGGGGACCAGGTAATAGGCTGCACCGAAGAAGCCCAGCAGCAGCCAGACGATCAGCGCGTTGGTGTGCAGCATCCGCACGATGTTGAACGGCAACAGCTCGCTCAGCGTGTTGGGCCAAACATAGATCCAGCCGGCCAGCAGACCGCCCAGAACCTGAATGGCGAACAGACCCATTGCCACCATGAAATAGGCATAGGCCACTTTTTGAGATTGATATTTCATTGTTTCTCTCCCCTCAGCCCGCGTCGTTCGGCGGCCAGTTCTGGGTATCGGTCTGATCCGCCCAGCGCAGGAATTCGGACAAGGCCTTGGTCTCTTCTTCCGTCAGGTCGAAGAACGGCATCTGGCGGCGGCCCTCGACGCCGGAGGGCTGCGACTTCATCCAGCCATCAAGCATTTCATAGGCGCCTTCCGGGTCGTCCAGCACGCCCCAGCGGGTCATGACGTTGCCCACTTCGGGTGCGAAATAGGCACCCTCGCCGTGCAGCGTGTGGCAGTTGATGCAGGAGTGGCGCTCCCACACATGCTTGCCCTGGCGCACCTCGTCGGTCAGCTCCATGCCAGCGGTGGACGTGTTTACGATGAAGCGGTGGCTGTGCGCGGTCATGGCCACGAACACGACAACGAAGAACAAGGAGCCCCCGTAGAACACGTTCCTGGCCCGCGACTTGGTAAGTATCTCTGACATATCGCGGTCCTGAGTACAGTTGCGGATGGGTTCTGCCTAAACCCGCGCACCGCCGCGAATATTGTCGAAGCGCAAAGACCAGCCCCATTGCTGCACGCAAGATGCAGGAAAAGGAGGATGCCCATGCGCCGCCCCGATTTCGACGATCCCGACTTGCCTTTGTCAGAACTATTCCACCACTGGCCCGCCTGCGCGGGCGAGTTCATGAACCGTCAGATGCTTTGCCCCGGCTGCCCGATCGCACCGTTCCACACGCTGATCGATGCCTGCGAGGAATACGGGCTGGAGGAGATGGCATTCAGGGAGGAGTTGCGGGGGGCCGCGTTAGTTTGAGACTAGCCGGGGCTGGATTGCAGGTCGCGAAGCATCCGCCCGCTGCTGACTGTCTTTACACCTGAGCTTGTACTTTCAGTGCCGTATGATTGGGCAGGTGCACTGCCTGGAAAGACTTGAAGCACTCATGTCTCGTCCTGCTCAGAAGGCGCCAACGGCGCATTAACTTTTTTATTCTGTTTTTACGATATGACTGGTGATCCAGAGGAGTGAGGCCCAGCAATCCTTGGAGTACAGCTAGTGTTTTTTATGAGAAAAAAGTCGAATACGACTGAGAAGGACGACACCTCTGCCATTATCGCCGGAATGGTTGACCGCACGCAGGCGACCATTCAATTCCACCCTGATGGCACGATCATCACCGCGAACCAGAACTTTTTGAGCGCATTGGGTTATGGCCTGGAGGAGATCCAGGGAAAACACCATTCCATGTTTGTCGCTCCGGAACTGGTCGCATCAAATGACTACAAAACCTTCTGGTCGGATCTTGCCAGCGGCAAAGTGTTCTCGGACCAGTTTCCGCGAGTGACGAAGGCCGGTGAAACAATCTGGATCCAGGCGACATATGCCCCGGTGGAAGATGAAAACGGCAAGGTGGTGAGGGTGGTGAAAGTTGCCTCCGACATCACCGCGCGGCGCCGCGCGCTTGATGAGATCGGAGAAGGCCTTGAGGAACTCAGCGGCGGCAACCTGACCCACCGGGTCGCGGTTTCCGACCTTCCGGATGTCGGCGCCCTGGGCAAGACGTTCAATCACTCGCTTGAGCAGCTCAGCTCTTCTGTGAGGACGGTCAAGCAAGTGTCCTCCGCAGTTGGCCGCACCGCCCAGGAAATTTCGCAGTCAGCCGGCGACCTGTCCCAGCGGACTGAAAGCCAGGCCGCCACCCTGGAGGAAACGGCTGCGGCCATTGAACAGCTGTCAGCAACTGTAAAAGCTTCTGCCGAAGGCGCCCAGAAAGTGGACGGCATCGTAACAGAAGCCAAAACATCGGCAGAACGCAGCGGCGAGGTCGTGAGCAGCGCAATTGACGCGATGGCGCAGATTGAAAATTCTTCTGAACAGATCTCCAAAATCATTGGAGTGATTGACGACATCGCGTTCCAGACCAACCTTCTGGCGCTGAACGCCGGCGTTGAAGCCGCCCGGGCCGGTGAAGCCGGACGCGGGTTCGCGGTTGTTGCTTCCGAGGTCCGCGCGCTTGCCCAGCGCTCCGCGGACGCTGCCGGCGAAATCAAGCAGCTGATCGGTGAAAGCAACCGGCAGGTCGCGGCAGGCGTCGATCTTGTTGGCAAGTCCGGCGAAGAACTGCAGCAGATCATCAAGAGCGTCGCCACAATCTCAGAGCATATCCAGGATATCGCAACCGGCGCTTCCGAGCAGTCGACGGCTCTGATTGAGATCAATCAGGGGGTTGCGCAGCTCGATCAGGTCACCCAGCAAAACGCGGCGATGGTCGAACAGACCTCAGCGGCGAGTCAGATGCTGACCAATGACGCCTGCCATCTCACCCAGGAGGTGTCCAAGTTCAAAGATGGCAGCGAGGGACCGGAACCGGCAGCAACGGCCCGCAAATCCGCACCGCCAGCTTCCTTCACGGACACACGGCCTGGACAGGAAGATCTGCCGATGGCCCAGGGTTGGGATAACTTCTGACCTCATCATTCGCCGCCGCGGCGGGAGATACTACCCCTGCGCCCCGCTCAGGAGCACCAGCCTGTGCGGGGCCGTGACCACGATATGCTTGCGGGTGGAGTGCACAATGCCCTCCTTCTCCCAGGCCGACAGCAGACGGCTGACCGTGTGCAGCGTAGTGCCGGTCATCTCTGAGATATTGCGGCGGGTCACCGGGAAGGCGATCTCGATCCCTTCCTCCACCTTGCGGCCCGACTGGTTCACCATTCGCAACAGCGCCGCCGCCACCCGCTGCTCCACGGCTTGCGTCGCCAGTTCGGTTATCCGCGTCTGCATCTCCCCAAGCCGCTGGCCCAAGGTGCTGTAGCTCTCGGTGGCGAAGCCCTGGTACTTGGCGGTGAATTCTGCCCACAGCCGCACCGGCCAGGACAGCGCCAGCGATTCCGAGGCCGCCACCGCGGTCGCCGGATAAGTGTCGCGGTTCAACGCCGGCGCAATGCCGAACAGCTGGCCGGGCGAAATATGCAGCGCGATGATCTGCTCGCCGCCTTCGGTGGTCTTCACCACCCGGATGTAGCCATCCAGAAGCAGGTGAAACCTCTCGGCGTCATGGCCCTCATGAAAGATCTCCGCCCCCTCATCATACCGCTTGGGCAGCGCCTGATCGAGGATTTCGCGGATCTGGCTGCGCTCCAGGAGGCTGAAGGGCGGCAGCCCGGAGAGAAGGCTTTCGTCGAGCTTGGACAAGAATGCACCGCAAGTTTGCTGAAGGACAAAGTGGTCACCCCGCCGTTATCGCATAGTGGCCGCAGAGGAAACAACCGTGCGGGAAAAAACGGGAAACCGGTTTTGAGGGAGCCTCCCTCCCCCCTGCCTGCCGGAGCT
>NZ_JWLG01000002.1:0-136704 GCF_000813905.1 Leisingera sp. ANG-M6 | reverse complement strand
GTGCCGCCCGCCTGTCTTTGACCGGACGCAAGGAGGCCGTCATGGCTGCGCGAACCAACTATACCGGACCTGTTCTCTTTTCCTTCGGCTTCCGGCCATTCTTTCTGGGGGCCTGCGTTTTTGCCGTGCTGGCGATCCCCGCCTGGCTGCTGATCTGGCGCGGCAACCTGGAATACAGCGGCGTGATGCTGCCAACAGACTGGCACATTCACGAGATGATTTTCGGCTACGGCGCCGCGGTTGTGGCGGGTTTCCTGTTTACCGCAGTGCCGAACTGGACCGGGCGGATGCCAGCCCGAGGGATGCCGCTGGCGCTGCTGTCCGGCCTTTGGCTGCTGGGCCGGCTGGCGGCAGCGGGCTGGCTGGGGCTGCCCGCGCTGGGGGTGATGGCGGTGGACTGCGCCTTCCTGGCCGCGGTGATTGCCATGATCGCACGCGAGATCATTGCCGGTGAAAACTGGCGCAATCTCAAGGTGCTGGTGCCGGTCACCCTGCTCGGCATTGCCAACGCCTGCTTCCACATAGAGGCGATGACTGAAGGCGCCGCGGATCTGTCCCGCCGTCTGGGCATCGCGGTTCTGATTTTCCTGATCATGCTGATCGGCGGGAGGATCATTCCCAGCTTTACCCGCAATTGGCTGGCCAAGCGCGGGGCTGGCAAAATGCCTGTGCCATTCGGCAGGTTCGACGCGGTGACGCTGGTCTTCGGCGCGGCCGCGCTGCTGGCCTGGACGGCAGCGCCCTGGGCTGCCGCCACCGGCGTCTTGCTACTGGCCGCGGGCCTGCTGCACACGGTACGGCTGGCGCGCTGGCGCAGCCTGGCCACCCTGCCGGATCCGCTTTTACTGATGCTGCACTTGGCCTATGCGATGGTGCCTGCCGGGCTGATTGCAGCAGGCGGCGTGCCCTTCGGCCTGATGGAGCCTCCTGCCGCGGTACATGTCTTGGGTATCGGTGCAATTGGCGGCATGACACTGGCGGTGATGATGCGCGCCACCATGGGCCACAGCGGCCGCCCGCTGGAGGCAGGCCCTGCGCTGACCCTTGCCTTCATGCTGCTGCTGGGCGCCGTTGCCGCACGTGTTGCAGGCGGCACGAGCCTGGTTGCAGGTCTGGACGGTATCACCGTCTCGGCTGGCCTGTGGACCGCAGGGTTCGCGCTAATGGTGTTGAAGGCCGGCCCCTGGTTGGTCACCCGGCGGATCGGCCCCAAGAAGGTCTCCGGGAAACCCGCCCAGCCACCTGCACAGCAGGCAGCAGCAGGACAGGCATAGCTCACCATATTTTAACGGCCTTCTCAGATGATGCCATTCCGGTTAACTAGGTTATGGAACGCGAAGAGGAGGTCCTGAATGCGGTGGAAAGCTGCTGCCGCTGCCGTAGTGCCGCTGCTGTTTTGGACTGTCCAGAGCCTGGCTGAAACGGCCGGGCTCGATGCGTTCCGGCGGCCGGCAACCGTTCCGTTTCCAGCCGAAGCCCCTTACAACCGCGAGATCGCTACACTCGGCAAGATGCTGTTCTTTGATCCGCGCCTCTCCGGCGGGCAGAACATCAGCTGCTCCAGCTGCCACAACCCGTCTTTCGGCTGGGAAGTCCCGGTCTCCAAGGCGATGGGCGCGGCCGGCACTCCGATCCGCCGCCACGCACCGACGATCCTGAATGCCGCATGGATCACGCCGCTCTTCTGGGACGGGCGCGTAACAAGCCTGGAAGAACAGGCTGCCGGGCCGATCACCGCACCGGATGAAATGAACGCCACCTTCGAGGAAATTACCAAACGTCTGTCGGCAGTGGATGACTACAGAATCTGGTTCGGCCGGCTGTTTCCCAGCCGCGGCATCCGCAAGGACACCGTGCTGACCGCGCTGGCCACCTATCAGCGGACCATAGTCAGCGGTGTCGCCGACTTTGACCGCTGGGTGGAGGGAGATGAAACGGCGGTTTCCGATGCCGCCAAACGGGGTTTTGCGCTGTTTACCGGTAAGGCAAACTGCATTTCGTGTCATACAGGCTGGATGTTCACTGACAACCAGCTGCATGATGTCGGGCTGCAATCCGGCGATCTTGGCGGCGGCGGCTTGGTGCCGCCCAATCCGGACCAGAACTTCCGCTTCAAGACCCCGGGCCTGCGCAATATCGTGCTGCGGGCGCCCTACATGCACGACGGCTCGCTGGCATCGCTGGAGGAGGTGATCCGCCACTATGCCGCCGGCGGAGCAGCCGCGGCGGACCGGTCTCCGGATATTGATAGCTTCACTCTCTCTGCTGACGACACTGCTGATCTCATTGCTTTCCTCGAAACGCTGACGGACACAGAGACCGATGTGCCGACTCCAATCCTGCCGGCCAACTGATGCGTACGGCTGAGGGACACCACGCATGAACATCAAACGGTCCATAGTCCTTCCGGTTCTGGTCATCGCGGTGGCCGCGCTGTTCGCCGCGCTGCTGGTTGGCGGCATGGCAATCTATGCCTCAGCCCGCAAAGACGCCGTTCTGGAGACCTCGCTGGAGGCAACCCGGCGTGCCAGCAGCGTCAGCGCCGGCATCACCACCGCAGAAGAATATGCCATGGACGTTCTGGCGATGACACGGCTGATCCCGCAGGAGGAGGTGGCCCGGCAGTTCCAGGCCTATCTAAAATCAATTAACGGGGATCTGGCGGCCCTTCTGGCCCTGCCGCTGCCGGAGTCATTGCGCGCAGAGGTCAAGGCGCTGGACACCGCCTTTGCGGATTGGTGCGTGAAGGCAGTTATCCTGCTTGGGATCAGATCAGAACGGGACATCCCAACCCTTAGCGCACTGACCATGAGCAGCGAGGCCGTTACTGCCCAGGCCGCGACTGTCACCGCGCAGTCCGCCGGTCATGCGGAACGTGCTGTTGCCGCGGCAAACGGGGCGCTCACCCGGATTCTGGTGCTGGGGTTGACCGGAACCACCCTCCTGATGGCCGCAGCCCTGATGTTTGCCATGCGCAAGGCGCGCGGCTTTTCCGCGGCAATGCAGCTTGCCGCCCAGAAATTGCGGCGGCTCGCCACCCGGGAACAGCCCGCGGCGCCGGAAAGCGACAATGAGATTGCCGCGGTGTTCAGGGCACTCGACACCTTGGAAACCAGCCTGGAAGAAAAGAAGCGGATTGCCGACCGGCTGCTGCAGGAAAAAGCCCGTGCAGAAGCCGCGACGGAGACCAAGTCTCGTTTCCTCGCCACCATGAGCCATGAAATCCGCACCCCCATCAACGGCGTGCTTGGGATGGCCGAGGTTCTAAGTGAAACCAGCCTGACGCCAGAGCAGCAATCCTGCACAAGCACGATCCTGGCCTCCTCCGAGGCATTGCTGCGCATCGTCAACGACATCCTCGACTTTTCCAAGCTGGAAGCTGGCAAGACGCAGATGCTGGAGCAACCCTTCAACCTGCGCGACGTGATCTATGATGTTGCTGCACTGATGTCCCCCAGCGCTACGGCCAAGGGCGTGGAAATCTGCATCGACATTCCGGAAGGCACCCCGGCGGTCTTTTCGGGTGACAGCGGCCGTGTGCGGCAGATCCTGATGAACCTGGTCGGCAATGCCGTAAAGTTCACGCTTGAGGGCCACATCAGCATCACCCTCAACTACGACGCCAGCCACAATATTCCGCTGTGCATTGATGTGCGCGACACCGGCGTTGGCATCCCCGAAGACAGCATTGGGCAGATATTCCACGCATTCGAGCAGGTCGAGAGCACCACAGCCCGGCGGTTCGAAGGCACCGGCCTGGGACTGGCGATCTCGTCGCGGCTGGCCCAGGCAATGGGCGGCAGGATTGATGTGGTTTCGGTGTCCGGTGAAGGCTCCTGTTTTACCGTCTGCCTGACGCTGCCTGTGGCGGCCCCAATCCCGCACCCTTCACGCCCGCTTGCAGGCAAGAATGTGGCTGTCATTGCCGATCTGGCGTTCTCCCGCGAGGTGCGCCTGCGCCAGTTGGAATACTGGGGAGCCGCGGCGAGTGCTCCGACCGGGCTCCCGGAACTGATGGCACAGCTGCAAACCCCGGCCGCTGGCGCCCCCCTGCCCGACCTCGTGCTGGTGGAAAACAGCCTGCCGCTGGCGCAGGCCAGGTCCCTGTGTCAGGATCTGCATGCGCTGCCTGGCTGCCGGGAGCTGCCGCTTGTCTACTGCACTGGCGGCCAGCTGCTTGCCGACTACCAGGCACTGCAAAGCTGCAAGACCGTGCATGTTCTGATGAAGCCCGCTCGCGGCAGGCTTCTTCTCCGGACACTGCAGAAGGCGCTGAACACAGGGCCAGTTCAGGCCGCCGCCACCCGCCAGACAGGGTCCGGGCACTCAGCTGGCCAGTTCAGCGGCCTCCGGGTCCTGGCGGCAGAGGACAACCGCACCAACCAGTTGGTGCTGAAGAAGATGCTTGCCCCGACCGGCATTCAGCTTACCATTTGCAGTAACGGTCAAGAGGCCGTTGATACCTATGCCGCTCAGAACTTCGACCTGGTGCTGATGGACATGTCGATGCCGGTCATGGACGGGCTGGAGGCAACCCGGCGCCTGCGGGACTGGGAGCGGGAAAACGGGCGCAGCCCTTGCCCGATTGTGGCGCTTACCGCCAATGTCCTGAGCACCGATGAAGCCGCCTGCCGCGCGGCCGGAATGGTTGGGTTCCTGTCCAAGCCCGTGCGCAAGAAGGAACTGCTGGACCAGATTGCCAAATGGACGCAAAAACCGGCCGAAGAACAGCCAGAAACCCAGGCCAAACAGGCCTGAATCCGGCGCAGTACGCACAACTCAACTGATTATCAGGCTGTTATTTAAGTCAAAAAAAATACATCACGAAAACTCACAATCAGTCACAAAAATATGATAAACTGAAAGGTGATCCTGTGCTCCAGCAGTGTTTTTTCGCTTGGAGCCGGCAGGTGATAAGCCGCCGCTGCGCGCTGGGGAGTGTGCATGGCGCGGCGGCGTTTCTAGTGAAAGTAACGAGTGATTGGGGGATCACATGTCCAATTTGAAGATTGGGGCCGCGCGCCCCGCCGATGGCACTTCCGCAAATCCTGACCATCCTGACTGGGGCGCCACGAACACGGCGCTGATGCATATGGCACCCAGCGGCCTGGGACCAAACGGCGAGATGGCCGGTGAAGACCGGCCCAACCCGCGCGAAGTTTCGAACATTCTGTCACAGCAGCACGGTACCACGCACACTGCCGGCGGCGCCTCTGATTTCCTGTGGATCTGGGGCCAGTTCCTGGACCACGACCTGTCACTCTCCGGTGCGGAAAGCGAGATCACCGCACATATTGAAGTACCGGCAGGCGATCCGTTTTTTGACCCGTTCGGCACCGGCCAGGCCATCATTCCCTTTACCCGGGTCGAGCACCATCACGACGGCTATCACAACGAGATCACCGCCTATATCGACGCATCGATGATCTATGGCTCGACCGTAGAGATGGTCAGCGCAATGCGCGATGCCGGCGGCAAACTGAAAATGACCAAGGATGATCTTCTGCACCGTGACGGCGACGGCTTTTTAACCGGCGATGTCCGTGCGGCCGAAAATGTCGCCTTGACGTCGATGCACACCCTGTTCACGCGCGAGCATAACAGGCTGGTCGACGAACTGGCAGCAAAAGACCCGATGCTGTCGGATGATGACCTTTTCGAAGCCGCCCGCGCCCGGGTGGAGGCTCTGGTGCAATCCATCACCTTCAAGGAATTCCTGCCCATTCTGATCGGCAAGGACGCCTTTGACGACTACCAAGGTTATGACAAGGGGGTGAACCCGGGGATTGCGATCGAGTTTTCTACCGCTGTTTACCGTTTGGGGCACACTCTGCTGTCCTCCAATTTGCAGCGGGTCACCGAGAGCGGTAAAGAGCTGGATCCGCTGGCTCTGCGCGATGCGTTTTTCCAGCCGCATCTGGTCAGCCAGAAAAACATGATCGAAAACGTGCTGCGCGGCGCGGCCACCCAGACCTCGGAAGCCGTCGACACCAAGGTGGTTGAGGACGTGCGTTCCTTCCTGTTCGGGCCGCCCGGCGCGGGCGGACTCGACCTCGCGGCATTGAACATCCAGCGTGGCCGCGACATGGGTGTCGCCAGCTACAATGACCTGCGCGAGGCCCTGGGCCTGTCGCGGGCCGAAAAATTCTCCGACATCACCTCAGACACAGCGCTGGCAGCAAAGCTCAAGGAGGCCTACGGCGATACCGACCTGCTGGACGCCTGGATTGGCGGCCTGGCCGAAGATCCCCACGGTAAGGGCCTGTTGGGTGAAACCTTCACAATTGTGATGATTGATCAATTCACCCGGTTGCGTGACGGCGATCCTTACTGGAGCGAAGGGCGCGATGGCATTCCAAAGCGTGAGCTCGCAGATCTCTGGGACACCAGCCTATCGGACGTCATCGTGCGCAACACCGATGTCCAACTGCTGCAAAAGGACGTTTTTGCCGCGATGGAGCGCATCATCGGCACCAAGGGCGATGACGACCTGTTCGGCACCAGCGGGCGCGACTTCATGCACGGTCGCATCGGCTCAGATTTCCTGAAGGGGCGCGCCGGAGATGATGACCTGCAAGGCGGCGGCGGCAACGACACGCTGATCGGCAACAAGGGCGACGACTGCCTGGATGGCGGCGGCGGCCTGGACCTGCTTCTGGGCGGCTCTGGTGACGATTTCATCTTTGGCGGCTCCCATAAGGATACGCTCAGTGGCGGCAGCGGCAATGACGAGCTTGAAGGCGGCAACGGCCACGATCTTCTGCGCGGCAACAAGGGGAATGACACCCTGGACGGCGGCCGCCACAATGACGTGCTGGTTGGCGGTGAGGGCGATGACCTGCTCACGGGCGGCACCGGTGCCGACGTATTCCTGTTCAAGACATCCCACACCGGTGAGGACACCATCACGGACTTCGAACTTGGCAAGGACTTCATCAAAGCTGAAGGCCCGACACGCAATGCGCTGCAAATCACGGACCTGGGAGACGATCTTGAGGTTTCCGATGGCGGCAACTGGTCTGTGGTCCTGGAGGGCATCAGCCTGCAAGACTGGCAGAACTCCGGCTTCAGCCTGTTCTGAGCCTGTAGGACAGATAATCCCCAATGGGCGAGCGGCCGGTTCAGGCCCCTCGCCTTATCAGGCACATGATGACGCCAATCGGAAACTTCCCGGCCGGCGCTCCGGCCGGATGTCGTAACTCCCCAAAACGCTGACGCAATCGAAAGACAGCACGGAACCCCACCACGCCTAACATTCCCGACCAAACTGCCGCGTGGACATTGATCCCTACCCGGCGGCAAGCAGCTTCGGGGAGGAGGCGACGCCATGAAAGACAAGACAACCACGACCGAACAGGCAATGGCGCTGATCCGCGACGGCGACGTCGTGACAACCACCGGCTTTGTGCAAAGCTGCATACCGGAAATGCTGCACGCGGCGCTGGAAAAGCGCTTCCTGGCCGAAGGCGCCCCCCGCGACCTCACCCTGATCATGTGCGCGGGCGCCGGCGACAGCAAAGGCTTGGGCACGGGGCGGCTGCACCACGACGGGCTTTTGCGCCGGGTGATTGCCGGTAATTTCGGCCGCATGCCCAAGGTTGCCCAGGCCGCGCAGGAGAACAAGATCTGCGGCTACAACTTGCCTCAGGGGGTGATCTCGCAGCTCTACCGCGCCTGCGCCGCCGGCCAGCCCGGCCTGTTCTCCAAGGTCGGCCTGCATACCTATGTCGACCCGCGCCACGGCGGCGGCAAGGTCAACAAAGTGACCGAGGAGGACATCGTCCGCTACCACGAAGTCGATGGCGAGGAATGGCTGTTCTACAAGGCCACCAAGATCGACGTCGCCTTCATTCGCGGCACCAGCGCCGACCGCTCAGGCAACATCAGCATGGAGCGCGAGGCGCTGACACTGGACTGCCTGGCCCAGGCGATGGCCGCCCACAACAACGGCGGCATCGTCATCGCCCAGGTGGAACGCATCGTCGAGGACGGCTCGATCAAGCCCAAGGATGTGAAGATCCCCGGCCTGCTGGTGGACTGCGTCTGCGTCGCCGACGACCCGGACATGCACCGGATGAATTACGGCGTGCAGCATAATCCCGCGCTTTCCGGCGAAATACGGGTGCCCGTAGAAGGCATCGCCAAGATGCCGCTGGATCAACGCAAGATCATCGCCCGCCGCGCCGCATTTGAGCTGCCGCCCAACGGTGCGGTGAACCTCGGCGTCGGCGCGCCTGATGGTGTGGCAGCCGTGGCCAACGAGGAAAAAGCCACCCCTTATATCACCCTCACCACCGAGGCAGGCGCGGTCGGCGGGGTGCTGGCAGGCGGCTCCAGCTTCGGCTCCTCTGCCAATGCCGACGCCATTATCGACCAGAACCAGATGTTTGATTTCTACGACGGCGGCGGGCTTGACCTCACCTGCCTCGGCATGGCCGAATGCGACGCCGAGGGCAGCGTCAACGCCTCCCGCTTCGGCGGCCGTCTGAACGGCTGCGGCGGCTTCATCAACATCTCCCAGAATTCCCGCGCCGTGGTCTTTGCCGGCACCTTCACCGCCGGCGGGCTGAAGGTTGCGGTGGAAAACGGCGAGTTGCGCATTGTGCAGGAAGGCCGCAACAAGAAATTCGTGCGCCTGATCGAGCAGATCACCTTCTCGGGCCCTTATGCCTCCAAGCGATCGCAGCCGGTGCTCTACGTGACCGAGCGCTGCGTGCTGCAGCTGACCCCCAAGGGGCTGGAACTGATTGAGATTGCCCCCGGCATCGACTTGCAGCGCGACATTCTGGATCAGATGGAGTTCAAGCCGATCATTGAAAACGTCGCCCTGATGGATGCCCGCATCTTTCGGGACGAGCCGATGGGTCTGATGAACGACCTGTTGAACTTCAACCTTTCAGAACGGGTCACCTATGACGCCGCCCGCCACACCATGTTCCTCAACCTCGAAGGCTGGAGCGTCCGCAAGAAACAGGACGTCGAGGATCTGGACCGCGTTCTGCAGGATGCCTTTGCCAAAAGCGGCCGCGATGTCAGCATGGTGATGAACCAGAACGGCTTCCGCATCGCCGAAGATCTGCAGGACGACTACGCAAACTCTGTTGGTCAGACTCTGGAGGCGTATTCGTCTTCGATCGCCCACTACACCACCAGCGCCTTCATGCGCCTGAAGATGCAGGGTGAGCTCGCCAGCCGCGGCGTGCAGCCGCATATCTTTGAAAGCGGCGAGGAAGCGCATCAGGCGATCTGGGGCTCCTGACAGCGGCACCGTCAGGGCCGCCCCCGCAGCGGGCCGACCCTTGCTCCCCACCGCAGCTTCGCGCCTTTTCCGCCGTCATCCGCGGCCTCCGCAACGTCGCATTTCCGGGCCGCCCGCCCCCCGAAACCGCCTCCCGGATGATCGACCATCGCATTGAATCAACACTGTTTTTCAACATCTTTCAGCACCCGGCCCGGTACCTCAGCGCGGACAACGGGGCGATTTCCGGAGCCGCCGAAAGAAGATCTGCATTTTTTTTCAAAAACCCTCTTGCACCCCCCCGAAACAAACTTTAGACAGCGCCTCACCGATGGGGTGTAGCCAAGTGGTAAGGCAGCGGTTTTTGGTACCGTGTACCGTAGGTTCGAATCCTACCACCCCAGCCATCGGCCTCCTGACATAGCGAAACAAGGTAAAAATCGGCTTCAAAGAGCTGGTTCTTGCTCTGCACAGGCTTCAGATGCCAGCTTGGCGGCTGAGCCAGGCGGTGAAACTGCGGGCCTCCGGGCGGAGCACGCCTTTGCGGGTTGCAATGTGATAGCCTAAGTTTTCGCCCTCGGTGAACAAGGCGCACAGGCGGCCGGTCTGCAGGTCCTCGGCGACAAATGCCTGCACGCTGACCGCAACCCCCTGCCCCGCACGGACCGCCTGCATCAGCAGGTTACCGGGCAGCCGGGTTCGAGGGCCGCGCAGACTGTCCTTGACGCCCCGCGATTCCAGCCAGCGCGAAGCCTCCGTCGTGCCCAGCTCCTCCAGCCAGGGCAGATCCAGCAAGTCCTCCGGTGCCGCCACCCGGCGCCCGCGCAGCAGGCTGTCCGCCGCGATCACAACCATTGGCGACTGGAGCAGCATCCGGGCCTCCAGCCCTGGCCACACTCCACCGCCATAACGGATCGCAATGTCGATACCGCCGGGCTTCAGCTCGACGATCTCGCCTCTCGGGTCGAGCACCAGGTCGATCTCGGGATGCGCCGCCTGAAAATCCGCCAGCCGCGGCATCAGCCAATGGGCCGCAAACATCGGCGTGCAGGTGACATGCAGCGGCCGGGCGGCGCCGGCGGCAGAGATATCCAGCACCGCCGCTTCGATCGCGCCGAACCCCAGTTGCAGCGCCCGCGCCAGATGCTCGCCGTCAGCGGTCAGTGTCAGCGCCCGGCCGCTGCGGTCCAAGAGCGCTGCGCCCAGATGCGCCTCCAGCGCCCGCAGCTGCTGGCTGATGGCAGCGTGACTCACATTCAGTGCAGCGCCCGCCTGCACCACATTTCCGGTCTCGGCAAAGGCAGCAAAGGCTCTGAGCGCCGCAAGCGGCGGCATGTGCATCCAATCCATATGTAACTGCACCTTACATAGCGACATTCTTCTTAACTCGCAGGAATCGCCTGTTCAGGCAAGAGTCAGGACCACACGCCAGAACAGGAGGCCGTGACATGCTGAATGATATCTATGCCCGCTCGATGATGACCGCCGCCCGCCAGGACTGTGTGCGGCTGCGCGATCTGCCGCCGGCAAAACCGCTGCCGCGCGCCTATCAGGCCCCGCCGCGCGCACCGGGGCTGCTGGCCAGGCTCGCTGCATGGCTGCGCGGCCGGCCGATGCAGGTGCGCTGCGTCAACCCGCAGAAGATCTGAAAAGAAAAAAGCGCCGGTTTTCCAGGAAACGCGCGAACAGATCGGAAAACCGGCGCATGGCCCGTTTGGCCTGCACGTCGGCCTCGCGGGATTTCTTGCTGCCCAGGAGGGGTACTAGCCAAGCAGCAATCTCTTTCATCTGCGGTTTTACCCCGATTGCGGCACCCGCAGTTTGATGCGGATCAAACTGGCGCAAATAATTTGCCCGGCTTCGCCAAAAAACTTACCCTTGTTTCATGGACACGTCACAGCGCGAACAGACGGCGGCCGGTGCCCGCGCACCGCTGTCACCGGATGAAGTCGGAGCACTTGCGCATCTGTACCGCGGAGAGATTTATCGCAGCACGGTCTGGCGCACCCGGCTCGACACCACCACCAACTGGTCGGTGGTAACACTGGGCGTGGCGCTGTCGATCTCCTACTCTTCGCCGGAGGCCTCGCCGCTGCCGCTGATCCTGGTCGGCGTTCTGATCATCTTCTTCCTGATGCTGGAGGCCCGGCGCTACCGCTATTTCAACGTGTTCCGCGCCCGTGCCCGCTGGCTGGAGACGCATTTCTACACCCCGATGCTGATCGAGGGCGACCTGCACCTGGAGGAGCACTGGCAGGACGTTCTGGCCGCTGATTATTTGCGGCCCGAGTACCATGTCGGCGTGATGACTGCGATCGGGCGGCGGATCCGGCGCAACTATTTCTGGATCCTGCTGATCCAGTCTCTGGCCTATGCGGGCAAGCTGGCGGTGCACCCCACTGGTGTGACCTCCTGGCAGCAAGCGCTGGACCGCGCCGACATCGGCCCCTTCCCGGGGGAGCTGGTGCTGGCCACAGGCGTCTTCTACGTTGTGCTCTGGGGCGGCATCGCCTGGTGGAGCGCCCGCTCAGACGCCGCCCGCGCCAGCAAACGCAGATCAATGACCTCGATGGGCTGAGGCCGCTCAGACGGGCCACAGCCACCAGACATAGGCACCATATCCTGCCAGCAGCACCGCCCCCTCGCGCCGGGACACCCGCAAGCCGGTCCAGGCCAAAGCCAGAAACGCCACTGTAACGCCCAGCATGACCACGTTGCCGAAACCGGCAATCCGCTCCGGCACCTCTGACGGGGCGATCAATGCAGTGGCGCCGCCGATGCCCATCAGGTTGTAAATGTTGGAACCGATGATGTTGCCGAATGCCATCTCTCCCTGCCGCCGCAGCGCGGCTGCAACCGAGGTCGCAAATTCCGGTGCCGAGGTGCCTACCGCCACAATCGTCAGGCCGATCACCGTTTCGGACACCTGCATCATCCGCGCCAGCTGCACCGCCCCGTCGACCAGCAGCCCGCCGCCGCCGAGCACCAGCACCAGCCCGCCCAGCGTCGTGGCAAGCGGGCGCCACAGCGGCAGTCTGGCCGTGTGTGCAGGTGAAACTGCCGGATCCACCCCCTCCAGCGCGGCGGCCTTGTCAAACAATGCTCCGTGCTCTGCAGCAGGTGCTGTCCGTTCCTGCCGGATGGCGAACCAGACATAGACCGCCAGTGCCAGCACAAAGGCCAGTCCGGCAGTCCGCGTCACCGGAACCGTTGCGGCAAGCGCAGCAAAGATCACCGTAGCCGCCAGCATGACACCGCCATCGCGCCGCAGCGCCGCCGACTGCACCGCTATCGGTGCGATCAGCGCCGACACGCCGGCAATCAGCAGTATATTGGCAATGTTGGAACCGGTGATATTGCCATAGGCGATCCCCGGCGCCCCGGCCAGCGCTGCCCGGACCGAGGTCACCAGTTCCGGCGCAGAGGTGCCAAAGCCCACCAGGGTCAGGCCAATCACCAGCGGCGACACCCTGAACCGCTCTGCCACGCGCACGGCGCCGCGCACCAGAAACTCGCCGCCAAGGATCAGCAGCAACATCCCGCCCAGAAGCGGCAGCCAGACTTCAAACACGAGAAACGTCTCCAAGGTCGGCCATGTCATGTCCAAGGCCGCACAGCCTGCACCGCTCACCTGCCGGTCCGGCGATGCCTGCGCCGGGCGCTTTCAGTGGGTGCCTGCGCAGAAAATGATATCGCACCCCATCCGGTTTCAAGGGGCTTGCAATAAATCCGCTTTCCCCGGCTCCCAGATCAGGATCCGCTCATCCTGCACCGCCGGCGCAACGAAAAAGGGCCGCCCTCGGGGGCAGCCCTTTCTGCTTTCCCGCCAATCCGGGCCTGGCTTATTCGCCGCCGCCCAGCTGGTGGACATAGGCCGACACCGCGCGGATCTGCGCCTCTGTCAGGCGGGTGTTCCAGGCCGGCATCACGCCATAGCGCGAGTTGCTGACAGTCTCGGTCAGCGTGCCGTAGTCGCCGCCATAGAGCCAGATCGCATCCGCCAGGTTCGGCGCGCCCTGCGCGCGGTCACCGGTGCCGTCTTCCATGTGGCAGGAGGCACAGTTGTCGGCAAAGACAACCGAACCGGCCTCGACCTTGGACGCATCCTGAGGCTCGCCCGACAGCGACATCACGTAGTTGACCACCTGAGAGATCTCTTCCTTCTCAAGCAGCTCGTCGCGGCCGAATGCAGGCATCTCGGAATAGCGCGCTTCGTCGCTGTCCTCGTTGCGGATGCCGTGGGTGATGGTGGCGTGAATATCCTCCACCGAGCCGCCCCAGAGCCAGTCGTCGTCCAACAGGTTCGGATAGCCCTTGGCGCCAGCCGCACCGGAGCCGTGGCACTGGGCGCACCAGGTCTTGAACACGGCAGAACCCGCGGATACCGCATAGGGGCCCAGTTCCGCATCTTCCGCGATGGCGGTCAGTTCAGCCGCCTCCAGCTTGGCATTGACCGGCGCGTTGGCTTCTTCCACCGCGGTGATCTCCGCCGCGACATCGGCCCGGGTCGACCAGCCAAGCACCCCCGCGGTGGCGCCGTTGATCAGCGGCCATGCCGGATAGGCGATGGTGTAGAGAACGCCCCAGATGATGGTGGCATAGAAGGTCCACAGCCACCAGCGCGGCATCGGGTTGTCGAATTCCTCGATCCCGTCCCACTCATGGCCGGTGGTGTTCGGATCGCCTTCGAATTTCTGCGATTTCTTGCTCATGCCCTCGCCTCCTTAGTCGCGGCGGGTTGGTCCTGGCTGGGCGCAGGTGCGTCGTCATGCCGGAACGGAATGTTTGCGGTGTCCTTGTAGGCCTTGGTGCTGCCCGGGCGGAACGCCCAGACAATCACACCAATGAAGAAGGTGAACAGGAACAGCAGCATCCAGCTGTCGGCGAACTGCCTGAGGAGTGTGTAGAGTTCCATACCATCCTCCCTCAGCGGCTCGCGTCCGGGGTGAAGGTCGAGAAGTCGACCAGCGTGCCCAGCATCTGCAGATAGGCGATCAGCGCATCGGCCTCGGAGATCCCCGGCTTGCCATCAAAGTTACGCACATTGATGTCCTCGCCATAACGCTCCAGCAGCCCGTCATAGTCGCTGTCCGGGTCGGCCTGGGCGCGGAAGTCAGCCTGCGCAGCCTCGATCATCTCGTCGCTGTAGGGCGTGCCCAAGAGCGCGTTGGTGGCCATGATGTCGCCGATGTATTTGCCGTCGATCTTCTTCTCTTCGAGGAAGCCGTACTTCGGCATCACCGATTCCGGCACCACCGACTGCGGGTCGCGCAGGTGGTCTGCGTGCCACTCATCCGAGTAGCGGCCGCCGACGCGGGCCAGATCCGGCCCGGTCCGCTTGGAGCCCCACTGGAACGGGCGGTCGTACATCGACTCCGCTGCCAGCGAGTAGTGGCCGTAGCGCTCGACCTCGTCGCGCATCGGACGGATCATCTGGCTGTGGCAGACATAGCAGCCTTCCCGGATATAGACCTCGCGGCCCGCCATCTCGAGCGGGGTGTAGGGTCGCATGCCCTCCACCTTCTCGATGGTGTTTTCCAGGTAGAACAGCGGTGCGATCTGCACCAGGCCGCCGATGGTCACGACCAGGAAGCTGAAGATCAGCAGCAGGGTCGCGTTGGTCTCGAGGATCTTATGTTTGTCGAGAATAGACATAGCTTCCTGGCTCCTTATTCAGCCGGGACCTGGACCGTCAGGCTGGCCTCTTTGGCCGGCGCCTTACGGACCGTCATCCACAGGTTGTAGCACATGATGATGGAACCCGCGAGGAACATCACCCCGCCCAAGCCCCGCACCACATACATCGGGAACTTCGCTGCCACGGTGTCGGCAAAGGAGTTCACCAGGAAGCCGTTGGCGTCCACTTCACGCCACATCAGGCCTTCCATGATACCGGTCACCCACATCGATGCGGCATAGAGAATGATGCCCATGGTGGCGAGCCAGAAGTGCCAGGAGACCAGACGCAGGCTGTACAGGCTCTCACGCTTCCACAGCGCCGGCACCAGATAGTAGAGCGCGCCGAAGGTGATCATGCCGTTCCAGCCCAGCGCGCCGGAATGCACGTGGCCAATGGTCCAGTCGGTGTAGTGCGACAGCGAGTTCACCGCGCGGATCGACATCATCGGGCCCTCAAAGGTGGACATGCCGTAGAAGCCCAGCGAGATCACCATCATCCGGATCACCGGGTCGGTGCGCAGCTTGTCCCAAGCGCCCGACAGGGTCATCAGGCCGTTGATCATGCCGCCCCAGGAGGGCATCCACAGGATCACCGACATCACCATGCCCAGGGTCGAGGCCCAATCCGGCAGCGCGGTGTAGTGCAGGTGGTGCGGACCGGCCCAGATATAGAGGAAGATCAGCGCCCAGAAGTGGATGATCGACAGCTTGTAGGAGAACACCGGACGCTCGGCCTGTTTCGGGATGAAGTAATACATCATGCCCAGGAAGCCCGCGGTCAGGAAGAAGCCCACAGCGTTGTGGCCGTACCACCACTGGATCATAGCATCCTGCACGCCCGGCCACACGATGACCGACTTGGAGCCCCAGATCGAAACCGGGATGGTCATGTTGTTGATCAGGTGCAGCATCGCCACGGTGACGATGAAGGACAGGTAGAACCAGTTCGCCACATAGATATGCGGCTCCTTGCGCTTGATGATGGTGCCCAGGAACACTGCCAGATAGGCCACCCAGACGATGGTCAGCCACAGGTCGACGTACCATTCGGGCTCGGCGTATTCCTTAGATTGGGTGCCGCCCAGCAGATAGCCGGTCGCCGCCAGCACGATGAACAGCTGGTAGCCCCAGAACACGAACCAGGCCAGGTTGCCGCCCCAAAGGCGCGCCGCGGAGGTCCGCTGCACCACATAAAAGGAGGTCGCAATCAGCGCGTTGCCGCCAAAGGCAAAGATCACCGCAGAGGTATGCAGCGGGCGCAGGCGGCCAAAGTTGGCCAGGCCCTCGGCCCATTCGAAGTTCAGCGCCGGAAACGCCAGCTGAAACGCGATGAAGGTTCCCGCCAGGAACCCGACCACACCCCAGAAGGCGGTTGCAATCGTGCCAGCGCGGATCACGCTGTCGAAATACTCATTTTCCAGACCGGCGGGTGCCATTTTCGGCTCGTCGGTTCTGCGCAAAGTGTAGAGAAACAGGCCGCCAGCCACGATCATCACGATGATCGCGTGCACCTGGTAAGCCAGATCCCGCGCGTAATTGGTGCCGATCATCGCAAACAGCGTGACCAGACCAAGCGCTATCAGCTTGATATAATTAGACATCTTGCGTCCCTTTGCCATGCCCCCGCGATTCTTGCGAAACCGGAGACGTTATTAGACCGCGCCCTTCATGCAAAACGCGCCTTTCTGCCGCCTTGATCTGCATCAAGACATTTCCGGGCAACATGTGACACTTCTTCCCGAGCAGTGAAACTCCACGCACCAGCACCCGTCAGGATTGCGGTGCACTTTCCGCCGAGAGGTGTCAATGTCCTACAAGTCCTTACTTACCGTTCTGACAGCTGCGGACACCGCAGCGGCGCCTTTGGCGCAAATTGCGGCCCTGGCTGAGGAATTCGGCGCCCATGCCGATGCGCTCTGCCTCGGAGTGGACCGCACCCAGACAGGATACTACTATGCCGGCGCCAATGCGATGGTGCTGCAGGAAACCCTCGCCCGGGCGCAGGAAGAGGCCGAAGAGGTTCAGGCCCGGGCCGATGCGATCCTGCAGCAGGCGGGCGTGGCCTGCGGCACCGACAGCGGCGTTGCCCAAATCGCCGACATCGGCCGCCATGTGGCCCGTCAGGCGCGGTTCTCCGATCTGGTGGTGCTGGGCCAGCCCTATGGATCAGGCAAGCGTGCAGAGGCAGAACCAATCGTCGAAGCCGCCCTGTTCGAGGGCCGCGCGCCGGTGCTGGTGGTGCCGGACAAGGGCGCGCCGCTGAAGCAGCCCAAGACTGTACTGGTCGCGTGGAACGAAAGTATTGAGGCGATGACCTCGATCCGCCGTGCGATGCCGTTCCTGCAGGGTGCCGATCTGGTCCGCATCGCTGTGATCGACCCGCCCCAGCACGGCCCCGAACGCTCCGATCCCGGCGGCATGCTGGCGCAGATGCTGGCCCGCCACGGGGTCAATTGCGAGATCGACGTGCTCAGCAAGACGCTGACCCGGGTGTCGGACGTGCTGAACCGCCACGCCGCCGACACCGCCGCCGACTTGATCGTGATGGGCGCCTATGGCCACTCCCGCTTCCGCGAGGCTATCCTGGGCGGCGCCACCCGCAACATGCTGGAACAAGCCGCGGTGCCGGTGCTGATGGCCCACTGAGGCCAGCCAGGCTGCCCAAACAGAAAGGCGCCCCGCGGGGCGCCTTTTTTCGTGGCCGTAGCCGGGGCCTAGCCTGCCTTGCGGATCAGGCCAATCAGGAACAGCAGGATCACCGCGCCGATGGTGGCGTGGATCAGCGACCAGAAAAAGCCGCCGCCCGCGGCAAACCCCAGCGCCGGAAAGATGGTGCCGGCCAGGAAGGCACCGACCACACCGACAATGATATTGCCAAGGATGCCAAAGCCGCGCCCCTGCATGATCTTGCCGGACAGCCAGCCCGCCAGCGCCCCGATGATCAGCATCCCGATCAGACTTCCAAACTGCATTGCCGCCTCCATGTATTGTTACCGCAATAGTAGAACACAACCGCGGCTCCGGGTCACCCGCTGCCGTCAGGTCCGGCAGTCAGAACCTCTCCCGCCCGTCGTCCGCCTTTCCTGCGGCAAGGCATCCTCCCGTTGGGCCAGGCTCGGCGCGCCGCGCCGAGCCTGGCCCAAAGCCGCCAGCGGGTCCGGCACAGCCGGTCACGCGCGGGTGCGGGAGAGCGCCGCTTTGGCGTTCAGCCTCAACGGACGTAGTGCATCCGCTGGAAACCGGCGCGGTACGCGGCAACCTCTGCCGCCATGGCTGCCGGGTCCTTTGCCCGAATGGCCCGGGCGATCAGGTCTGCGAGCTTGGGCGCATCCGCTAGGGTGACACCCCGGCGCACCAGTTCCGGCGTGCCGATGCGCAGCCCGTTCATGTCGCCCGGCACCTCCGCGATGGGCAGGCCGATGCCGCAGGCCAGGAAGCCTGCCTTGCGCAGATGCTTCGATGCCGCCTGGCCGCCACCGAACTCCGCCGCCTCCAGTGCAAACTGATGCGACTGGGTCATGCCGCGCGCAGCGGCAAAGACCGGCAGCCCCTGCCCGGCCAGCGCCTCGGCCAGGGCCAGCGACAGATCTGCCATCGCCTTGGCATAGCCCGCGCCATGCTCCACCCAGTCCAAGAGGCTCATCGCCAGTGCCGCCGATTTGGCCGCATCAAAGTTCGCGGTCATGCCGGGAAAGGCGATGGCATCCAGCCGCTCGGCGATGTCCGCATCGTTGGTGACGATCAGCCCGCCAGCCGGGCCGCCCAGGCTCTTGTAGGTGCTCATCGTCATCAGATGCGCGCCCTGCTCCAGCGGGTTGCCCCAATGGCCGCCCGCGATCATGCCGCACTGGTGGGCTGCGTCGAACAGCACCTTGGCGCCCACCTCATCCGCAATCGCCCGTATCTCCGGCACCGGATGCGGGAACAGATTGAGGCTGCCGCCGATGGTGATCAGTTTGGGCTGCACCTCGCGCGCCAGGTCGCGCAGCGCGTCCAGATCGACGGTATAGCCATCGCCGTCCACCGGCGCCGGATGGGTTTGCAGCCCGTAAAGCCCGGCACAGCCGCCCGCGTGATGGGTGACATGCCCGCCCACCGCGGCGGGCGGTGCAATGATTGCATCACCGGGTTTGGTCAGCGCCATGAAGCCATAGAGATTGGCCAGCGCGCCAGATCCCACCCGGATCTCCGCATAGCGCGCATTGAAGACCTGTGCCGCGATCTCGGCAGCGATCACCTCGATCTCCTCGATGGCCTCCAGCCCCATCTCGTATTTGTCGCCGGGATAGCCCAGCGACGGCCGACTGCCGAGACCGGTTGCCAGCAACGCCTCAGCCGCCGGGTTCATCACATTGGTGGCCGGGTTCAGGTTGAAGCAGTCGCGGTCGTGGATTTCCGCATTGCGGTCCGCCAGCGCGGTCAGCCGCGCAGCGGTCTCTGCGCTGGTGGCAGCGGCGGTCTTGGCGGCCACGGTCTGCACGTAGTCTTCGCAGGCGGCGGGCACCCAGTTGCGGCGGGCAAGCTCTGTCATGGTCTGTCTCCTTGGCGCAGTAGCGGGTTTCTCTCTGCCCCCATCAAACCGCCGATGCCCCCTTGCGCGCAAATCAGTTTTCCAGAAAACTAGGGCTAGAAAAATTGAGGCTAAGCCATGGCTGTTTCCCCGCCCCCTGCCCAATCGCTGCCGCTGACCGCCTTGCGCGCCTTTGAGGCCGCCGCCCGGCTCGGCGGGTTCTCTGCGGCCGCGCAGGAGCTGGGGGTGACCCCCGGCGCGGTCTCGGCCCAGATCAAATCGCTGGAGGACGCGCTGCAGGCACAGCTGTTTCATCGCCGCCCCAAGCAGGTGACGCTGACGCCGCTTGGCGCGCGGGTGCTGCCGGAGTTCACAGCGGCCTTCGACCAATTGAACGCCGCCACTCGCACCTTGCGCGAAGAAGCCCAGCCCAGCACCGTGCATATCGCCACCCTGCCAGCCATCGCCCAATTCTGGCTGTCGCCGCGCCTGCCGGCCTTGCGCGCTGCGATGCCGGAGATGGTGGTCTCAGTCACAGCCACCGAGGAACCGCCGAACCTGAAGCGTACGCCCTACGACCTGTGCCTGTTCTACGGCGGCGATCAGGGGCGGGTGATTGAGCAGGACGTGATCTTCCCGGTCTGCGCCCTCGCGCTGGCAGAGCAGCTGCGCACTCCTGCGGACCTGCAGAACGTGCCCTGCCTGTCAGACGCGGTCTGGGCGCAGGATTGGGAATATTGGCTGCAGGCCGCCTGCCCCGGCGAGACCCTGCACCTGCGGGGGCCGGAATACTCGCTCTACTCGCTGGCAGTGGAGGAGACTGTCAATGGTGCGGGTGTATTGATCGGCCATCAGGCGCTGGTTGCGCCGCTGCTGGACAGCGGCAAGCTGGTGGCGCCGTTTGCGGTCAAAGCAGAGCTGCCCCGCAAATTGAGGCTATGGAGCCTGCGCCCCTCCGGCCCGCGCAGCCCGGCGGCGCGGGTGGCGCGCTGGCTGATGGACAACCGTTAGAGGATAAAGGGAAAAGGCGGCTTCAGCCGAGGAAGCCGCCGTCGCTGTCGTCGCCCGCTTCTTCCATCAGGCGGCGCATATCCGGCACGGTCACATGACGCTTGCCTTCCAGCTCGATGATACCGTCGCGTTTAAGCGCCGAAATCTGGCGGCTCACGGTTTCCAGCGTCAGGCCCAGGTAGTCTGCCATCGCCTCCCGCGTCAGCGGCAGGTCGAACACCATCCGGTTGGTGGCGCCGCCCGGCGTCAGCGTGGCATCGCGGCGGGCGATGATTGCCAAGAGGCTCGCGATCTTCTCACGCGCGGTCTTGCGGCCCAGCACCAGCATCCACTCGCGCGCGGCGTCGAGTTCATCCAGGGTCATCTCCAGCAGCCGGTGCGCGATATGCGGGGTGCGCTCCATCAGCTCCTCAAAGGGCTTCTTGCGGAAGCAGCACATCACCACATCGGTGGTTGCCGCCACATCATAGGCCGCGCCTTCGCGGCCCGGACGGCCGACAAAATCGCTGGGCAGCAGCAGGCCCACCATCTGGGTGCGCCCGTCCTCCATCGTCTGGGTCAGGGAAGCGATGCCGGAAACCACGGAGCCCACGAAGTTCATCACGTCGCCGGACCAGATGATCGGCTGGCCGGCCTCATAGGTGCGGTAGTATTTGATCGCGTCCAGCGCTTCCAGCTCATCCGCGTTGCAGCGCGCGCACACGGCACGGTGACGGATCGGGCAATCGCCGCATCTGGATTGTGACATAATGGGAGCGTTCATTCGCTGGTCCGTTTGATCTGGGTCAAGGCTCTGGTTCGCGCGCTGCCATAACGGTAATTGAATGGAACAGAAAGCTCAATTGGCCGAACTGGGTTTGTTTGACGCCAAAGTGCCGCGCTATACCAGCTATCCCACCGCGCCGCACTTCGGCAAGGACACTGATCCCGCGCAGTTTTCCAGTTGGGTTTCAAAGATTTCACCGGGCAGCAGCATCTCGCTGTATTTGCATGTGCCCTTCTGCCGCAGGTTGTGCTGGTTCTGCGCCTGCCGAACGCAGGGCACCCATTCCGACGCCCCGGTTGAGGCCTATGTTCAGGTTCTGAAAGCCGAGATTGCGCTCTTGAAGGCGCAGTTGCCGGAGGGCATCACCCTGTCGCGCCTGCATTGGGGCGGCGGCACCCCGACTTTGCTGAGTGCGGATATAATCCGTGAACTGGCGAGCACGATCGCCACGGCCATTCCTCTGGCGCCGCGGGCCGAGTTCTCGGTTGAGATCGACCCGAACGAGATCGGGGACCGGCGGCTGGACGCGCTGGCCGAGGCAGGCATGAACCGCGCTTCTGTCGGGGTGCAGGATTTTGACAGCACCATCCAGCAGGCGATCGGTCGTATCCAGAGTTTTGAGGCCACACGCGCCGCCATTGAGCAGCTGCGCGCACATGGGATCCGCAGCCTCAATGCCGATATCCTCTATGGCCTGCCGCATCAGACATCCGCGATCATGACCGAAAGCGTGCAGAAGCTGCTGTCGCTGACGCCGGACCGGGTGGCGGTCTACGGCTATGCCCATGTGCCCTGGATGGCCGGGCGCCAAAGCATGATCCGCTCCGATGCGCTGCCCACGCCGGAGGTCCGGCTGGAGCTGTTTGAGACCGCCCGTCAGCTGTTCCAGTGGGACGGCTACCGGGAGATCGGCATCGACCATTTCGCGCGGCCGCATGACGGGCTGGCGGTGGCGCAGCGGACCGGGCGCCTGCGCCGCAATTTCCAGGGCTACACCGACGATCCGGCAGAGGTGCTGATCGGCATCGGCGCCTCAGCCATTTCGCGGTTCCCGCAAGGCTATGCGCAAAACGCGCCTGCGACCTCGGCCTATGTGCGCGCCATCCGCGACGGGCAATTCGCCACCGCCCGCGGCCATGCCTTTGGCGGCGAGGACCTGTTGCGGGCGCGGCTGATTGAGGCGCTGATGTGCGATTTCCGCATCTGCCGCGAGGAGATACTGTCGCGGTTTGCCGTCACCGAGGCAAATCTGGACCGGTTGTTTGCAGAGGCCGGCGCAGCCTTTCCGGGGATGCTGGAGGTCTCTGCCAAGGGGTTGAACATCCGTGAGGAAGCCCGCCCGCTGACCCGGATGATCGCCCGCAGCTTTGACGCCTATGACCTGAACCACGCAGGCCACAGCACCGCCATCTGATCCCTTTCTGCCGGGGAGGAGTTCTCCCGCCCGTCGCCGCCGCGCCTTTGGGCGCAGCGCTCCCGTTGGGCGAGGCTCAGCGCCCTGGGCGCTGAGCCTCGCCCAAGGCCGCCAAGGGGTCCTGGCGCAGCCGGGGCACTTGCGGGCGCGGGAGGGTTCCGGTGCTTTTCAACGGCCTCTGAATAGGTCAGAAATGCTGTCTAAATGTTTCGCGCGCGAAACATTTGGTCAACCGCGCTGCCGCAATTTCTGGGCGTTGCGTGAAGTGCGAACGCATAGATGCTGCAAAGCCTGCCAGAGGGTTAACTCGGGAGCGGTTCAACCCGCCGCGGCCAGCAGCCTGCGGGTATAGTCCTGTTTCGGGTTGGCAAACAGCTCCTCTGCCGCGCCGGTTTCCACCACGTCGCCCTGATTCATCACCACCACCTGATGCGACATCGCCCGCACCACGTTGAGGTCGTGAGAGATGAATAGATAGGCCAGCCCATAACGTGTCTGCAGATCGCGCAGCAGCTCGACAATCTGCACCTGCACCGTCATGTCCAGCGCCGAGGTCGGCTCATCCAGCACTACCAGTTTCGGGCGCAGCACCATGGCGCGGGCAATCGCAATCCGCTGGCGCTGGCCGCCGGAGAACTCATGCGGGTAGCGGTCCATCGCCGCGGGATCCAGGCCCACCTCCGTCATCACCTCCGCCACCAGTTCGCGGGTGTCGCGGTGCTGGTCCACCTTGTGGATCGCCAGCCCCTCCGCGATGATCTGGGCGCAGGTCATCCGCGGGCTGAGAGAGCCGAACGGGTCCTGGAACACGATCTGCATGTCCTTGCGCAAGGCGCGCAGGTCGCGGGTGGACCACTTGCGCAGGTCCTGGCCCTGGAAGGTGACCGCGCCCTCAGACGCGATCAGCCGCATGATGGCGAGCGCCAGAGTGGTCTTGCCGGAGCCACTTTCACCGACGATGCCCAGGGTTTCACCCGCCCGGACCGAGACCGACATCGGGTTCACCGCTTTCACATGGCCTACAGTGCGCTTCAGAAGCCCGCGCTGGATCGGGAACCAGACCTTGAGGTCTTTGGCGGCCACCAGTTCCTGCGCGTCCGGGGCCACCGGCTGCGGCTGGCCGGAGGGTTCGGCCGCCAGCAGTTTCTGCGTGTAGGGGTGCTGCGGGTTGGCAAAGATTTCTGCCGCCGGGCCTTCCTCGACAATCTCGCCGCTTTTCATCACGCAGACCCGATCGGCGATGCGGCGCACGATGCCAAGATCATGGGTGATGAACAACAGCCCCATGCCCTCGCTTTCCTTCAGCTCCGCCAGAAGGTCGAGGATCTGCGCCTGGATGGTCACGTCGAGCGCCGTGGTCGGCTCATCGGCGATCAGGATGTCGGGTTTGTTCGCGAGCGCCATGGCGATCATCACCCGCTGCCGCTGGCCGCCCGACAGCTGATGCGGGTAGGAGGTCAGCCGGTTTTCTGCGTCGCGGATGCCGACCTTTTCCAAGAGCTCCAGAATGCGGGCGCGGGCGGATTTGCCGGCCAGCCCCTGGTGCAGCGCCAGGGATTCCTCCAGCTGCCGTTCGATGGTGTGCAGCGGATTGAGCGAGGTCATCGGCTCCTGGAAGATGAAGCTGATGTCATTGCCGCGCACCTGCATCAAGTGGCGCTCGCTGGCGCCGACCATCTCGTTGCCATCATAGGTGACGGAACCGCTCACCATGGCGCTGTCGCCCAAGAGCGAGACGGTGGACAGGGCTGAGACCGATTTGCCGGAGCCGCTCTCGCCCACCAGCGCCACGGTTTCGCCGCGGCCGACAGAGAAGGAGACGCCGCGCACGGCCTCGGTCACCTTGCCGTCCTGGCGGAAGGAGACGCGGAGGTTCTGGACGTTCAGGAGGGGATGATCAGTCATAGCGAAGAGGCCGTATAGATCGCATAGAATGCAAAAATGTAGAAAGCTGCAGCAGCATACGACCAAATCCTCAGCAAAGTTGGAGGTTCGATCCTAAAAGCAATCACGAACCCGCTCGCAAGCAACGAAAGCGTTCCGGGGGCAAACAAAAGAAAAAAGAGATACGAAAGACCTTCAAACCAGAGCTTTCCTGGCGGCCTGGGAGTTTCCCAAGCTTCACGCACTACAAACAACGCCAGCAACGCCAAGACAGCATTGCTACCCCAATACAGTAGAGAGGATCGCTTTGGAGTGAACGTCCAAACATTCATGAAAACGTCTTCCGCGGATCAAAGGCATCGCGCACGCCCTCGAAGATGAAGATCAGGAGCGACAGCATGATGGCAAAGGTGAAGAAGGCGGTGAAGGCAAGCCAGGGCGCCTCCAGGTTCTGTTTGGCCTGCAGCGTCAGCTCGCCGAGCGACGGCGCGGAGGACGGCAGGCCGAAGCCGAGGAAATCGAGCCCCGCCAGCAGGCCAATGGTGCCGGTGATGATGAAGGGCAGCATCGTCAGCGTCGCCACCATCGCGTTGGGCAGCATGTGGCGGAACATGATCGTGAGGTTGCCGACCCCCAGCGCCTTGGCGGCGCGGACGTATTCCAGGTTGCGGGCGCGCAGGAACTCGGCCCGCACCACGCCGACCAGCGCGGTCCAGCCGAACAGCACCATCAGGAACACCAGCAGCCAAAAGCTGCGGCCAAGGATCGCAAACATGATGATGATGACATAAAGCGAGTTCACCGAGCCCCAGACCTCGATCACGCGCTGGAACACCAAGTCCGTCAACCCGCCGAAATAGCCCTGCACCGCACCGGCAAGAATGCCGATGAGGCTGGCCGCACCCGTCACCATCAGGGTGAACAGGATCGACAGGCGGAAGCCGTAGATCACCCGCGCCAGCACGTCGCGCTTGGTATCATCGGTGCCCAGGAGGTTCAGCCCGCCAGGCGGCAGCGGCGCCGCGCCGGGACGGTCCACGGTGGTGTTGAAGCTGTAGGGGATCGGCGGCCAGAGGGTCCAGCCCTGGTGGAAATCTTCGCCCGTATAGGTGCCAGCGGCGATCTGCTCCAGGATGGTTTCGGGCTCGTCAAAGCAGTCCTCGATGCCGCCGGAGCGGATCAGGCATTCGACCTCCGGGTCGCTGTAGACGGCTTCGGTCTGGAAATCTCCGCCAAAGGCGGTTTCGGGGTAAAACTTGAACACCGGCGCATGGAGTTCGCCGCGGTAGCTGACGAGGATCGGTTTGTCGTTGGCGATGAACTCGGCAAACAGCGACAGGCCAAACAGCACCGCGAAGATCCAAAGCGACCAGTAGGCGCGGCGGTTGCGGCAGAAGTTGCGCCAGCGGCGCTGATTGAGGGGGGAGAGCGCCATGGATCAGCCCTCCCGCTTTTCAAAGTCGATGCGCGGGTCGACCACCACATACATCAGGTCGGAGATGATGCCGACCACCAGCCCCATCAGGCCGAAGATATACATGGTGCCGAACATCACCGGGTAATCGCGCGCCACCGCGGCCTCGAACCCGAGGCGGCCAAGGCCGTCGAGCGAGAAGATCGTCTCGATAATCAGCGAGCCGGCGAAGAACACGCCGATGAACACCGCCGGGAAGCCCGCGATCACGATCAGCATCGCGTTGCGGAACACATGGCCGTAAAGAACCCGGTTCTCGCTCAGGCCCTTGGCGCGGGCGGTCATCACGTATTGCTTCTTGATCTCGTCAAGGAAGGAGTTCTTGGTCAGCAGCGTCAGCGTCGCAAAGGCCGCGATAGTGGAGGCGGTGACCGGCAGCGCGATGTGCCAGAAATAGTCCATGACCTTGCCGAACAGGCTGAGGCTTTCCCAGTTGTCGGATGTCAGGCCGCGCAAAGGGAAGATCTGCCAGTAGGAGCCGCCGGCAAACAGCACCAGCAGCATGATGGCAAACAGGAAGCCGGGGATTGCATAGGCGGCGATGATCACACCGCTGGTCCAGGTGTCAAAAGGCGAGCCGTCGCGCATCGCCTTGCGGATGCCCATCGGGATTGAGATCAGATAGGCAATCAGCGTTGACCACAGGCCCAGCGAAATGGACACCGGCATCTTTTCCAGCACCAGATCGGTGACACCGATCTTGCGGAAATAGCTCTCGCCGAAATCAAAGCGGGCGTAGTTGCCGAGCATGGTCAGAAAGCGTTCCAAAGGCGGCTTGTCGAGGCCGAACTGTTCTTCCAGCTCCTTGATCAGCTCCGGCGGCAGTCCCTGGCGGCCGGCGTAATTGTCATTGGAGCTGATCGCCTCGGTGCCAGTATCGCCGCCGCCGCCGGCAAAGCCCTCGAATACGTCGCCGCCGCCCTCGAGCTGGGCAATGATCTGCTCCACGGGGCCGCCGGGCACAAACTGAACCAAGGCAAAGTTCACCACCAGGATGCCGAACAGCGTCGGGATCACCAGCAGCAGACGCCGGAGGATATAGGCTGCCATCTCTGGTCCCTTACCGCAGCGCGCCGGCGGCTTTGAGTTCCGCCTCGCGCGCCGCATCAATCCACCACAGGTCCAGCAGGCCGGTGTCATAGGGCGGCAGGTTTTCCGGCTGGCGGTACATGTCCCAATAGGCAACCCAGTTCACATCCAGATACCAGGTTGGCACCATGAACCTCTTGGCCCGCAGCACCCGGTCCAAAGCACGCACATTAGCACGCAGGTCTTCCAGGGTTTTGGCCTCGATAACGCCATCAATCAGCACGTCTACTGCCGGATCGGCCAGCCCGGCCGGGTTGAACACCGAATACTCATGCGCCTCCGAGCCGAAATACTGTTGCAGACCGGTCGACGGCTCCAATGACATCGGGAAAGCAGTGAAAATCATGTCGATCTCCTTTTCCCGGCGGCGGCTGGTAAACTGGGCGTAATCGACCCGGTTGACCACCGCATCCACACCCATGGTGCGCAGGTTCGCGACATAGGGCTGCACGATGCGCTCGATGGTGGGGCTGTCCACAAGGAATTCGATCTTCAGCGGTGTGCCTTCTGCGTTGCGGCGCATGCCGTCATCGCCGACGGTCCAGCCGGCCTCGTCCAGCAGCTTCATTCCCCGGCGCAGGTTCTTGCGGTCGCCGGGGCGCGACGCCTTGGAGGCATGCGCCATCACCGGCTCCGACGTCAAAATAGACGGGTCGATCTGATCGCCGAGCGCCTCCAGCAACTCTTTCTCGCGGCCCTCTGGCAGGCCGGTGGCAGCCAGTGGCGTGTCCTGCCAGAAAGAGGAGCGATGCCGGAACAGCCCGTATTGCAGGCTTTCGTTGGTCCATTCGAAATTGAACGCCAGCTGCATCGCCTCGCGCACACGGATGTCCTGAAACTTGGGCCTCAGCAAGTTCATCACGAAACCGGCGGCAGCAGGCACATTTCCGTCTGGAATTTCCGCTTTGATTACCAGACCGTTGTCAACCGCGGCAAAGTCATAAGCGGTTGCCCAGCTCTTCGAATTGCTTTCCGTACGCAGCGTGTAGACACCAGCCTTGAAGCCTTCCATTGCAGCGATTGCATCGCCGAAGTACTCGACCCGGATGCGGTCGTAGTTGTGGCGGCCGGTATTCACGTTCAGATCCTTGCCCCAGTAGTCCGGGTTGCGCTTGTAAACGATGCGTTGGTTCACATCAGCGCTTTCCAGCACATAAGGCCCGGAGCCGATGCCCGGATCGAGGCGTGGCTCGTCAATGCGGCGGTTTTCCGGGTCCGCCTCGAACCAGGCTTTGGAAAACACTGGCGTGCCACCAACCTGGGAGATCATCGCCCGGCGCGGAAAATCCGGGGAAAAGTGGAATTTGACCCGGTGCGGGCCCAGCGCCTCTGCCTTGGGGATGCGTTTGCGGACGGCCTCGGCATAGGACTTCAGCCCCTGATCCAGCAGGATGTTGTGGGAGAATACGACGTCCTCGGCGGTGACAGGTGTACCGTCTGAGAACCTGGCCTCAGGCCGCAGGTTGAAAATCACCCAGTCCTGGCTTTCGGGGTATTCCAGGCTTTCGGCGACCAGCCCGTAGTATGAACCGGGCTCGTCATAGGATTCCACCAGCAGGCTTTCGTAGTGGCTGGAGGCAAGCATCCCGGCGCGGCCCTTGCGGGTGAACGGGTTCATGCTGTCAAAGGTGCCGACTGCGGAAATCGACAGTTCACCGCCTTTGGGGGCTTCTGGATTGACGTAATCGAAATGAGCGAAACCTTCCGGGTATTTCAGCTCCCCGAACTCGGCAAAGCCATGCGCCTTGATGATCGTCTCATCCGCCCTAGCCAGCGTCGCGGCGGCCAGCGCCAGGATCATACCAAAAGCAAGCGCGGCGGCGGCCTGCAGCGGGGTCACTCTGTCCTTGGCGCGCACCCGCGCCGCTGCTCGAGCGGTGTTCATCTGCCATGACCTCCTTTGTCCGGAATTCGGGCCCGGATTTCTCGCCCCAAGCTAATGGCCGGGGGTGGTAACATTCAAGTTGAGATTAGGTGATATCCCCGGCTCTCTTGGCACAAAGCAGCCGAAAACCGTGCTTTTTCAAGGCCGCGCTTGCCCGCAATAAAATTGCCTGCCAGCCTCATATCACGATTGCGTTATGAAACGAGGGAGTTTGCGATGCTGAAGTCAATGAGATTTGCCGCCCTTGCGGTTGCCGGGGCCGCCGCGCTCAGCGCCTGCGCCCAGCAGGAAGAGGAAGTCGTCTACACCAGCCCGGAAGAGGCCTATTGCGTGCAGACCGGCGGCAGTTACGTGCTGCGCAGCGGCAAGGCGGGCACCATCGGCGTCTGCATCCTGCCCGACGGCACAGAGCGCGACGCGCTGGCCTATTACCGGGAAAACAACCCGGCCTGATCCGGCCGCTCACGGAACACCACTCACGCGAACATCAAAAAAGCCGCTGCGATTTGCAGCGGCTTTTTCAATTGGAGTGCTGGGACAGCGGTCCGGCTTAGCCGTCCAGGCTGTCCAGATAGGCGATGAGGTTCACCCGGTCGGCCTGCTTTTTCAGGCCGGAGAACGACATGGTGGTGCCGGAGGCATAGGCCGACGGCTTGGCCAGGAAGGCGTCCAGCTCTTCCGGGGTCCAGGCCTTGCCGGCCAGGCCGGTCAGCGCGCCGGAGTAGCCGAAGCCGGATGCGGAAGCGATATCGCGGCCAACCACACCGTAGAGATACGGGCCGGTTGCGTTGGCGCCGTCTTCCAGCTTGTGGCAGGCGGAGCACTTCTTGAATACCTTGGCGCCTTTGGCGGCGTCGGCGGAGGCCATCAGCTCTTCAAAGCTGACTTCCGGCTCGTCGCTGCCGGCATCTTCGGCCGAGGCGACTTCGATCACATAGGAAGCCTCACCGTGGCTGTCCATGTGATACAGTACTTCTGCGCCCCATTTGCCCAGAAGGAATACCAGGAACGCGCCGCAGATGCCTGCGGTCGCTTTGGTGAGGGTCATCGTGTCAAACATGATCGCGAGTCCATTTAGCTGTCTGCAGGGGTGTCTAAGGCTTCCCCTCCCAAGTGGCAAGGTATAGACAGCGCGACGAAACGCCCAATTCTTGAAGTTTTGCACGGGGAACACACCCATGAGCCGCAAAATCGCCATTCAGGGGGAGCTTGGCTCCTACAGCCACGAGGCCTGCCGCATTGCCCGCCCCGGTATGGAGGTGCTGCCCTGCCGCACGTTCGAGGAGATTCTGGAGGCGGTGCGCAGCGGTGAGGCGCAGCAGGCGATGCTGCCGGTGGAGAACTCCACCTACGGGCGGGTGGCCGACAGCCACCGGCTGCTGCCGCACAGCGGGCTGCACATCATCGACGAGGCCTTTGTGCGGGTGCATATCAACCTGCTGGCGGTGCCGGGCGCGAAACTGGAGGATATCCGCGAGGCGCATTCGCATCTGGTGCTGCTGCCGCAGTGCGGGACGTTCCTGCGCGAGCACGGCATCCGCGGCCGCGTCAGCCCCGACAATGCCCGCGCCGCCCGCGACGTGGCCGAGGCCGGCGACATCCACTCTGCCGCGCTGGCCAGCGAACTGGCGGGCGAGATCTACGGGCTGGACGTGCTGGCCCGCCATATTGAGGACAATGGCGACAACACCACCCGCTTCCTGATCATGGCCAAGGATATTGATTACACCCGCCGCGGTGCCCACAACATGATCACCAGCTTCGTCTTTCAGGTGCGCAACATCCCGGCGGCGCTCTACAAGGCGATGGGCGGCTTTGCCACCAACGGCATCAACATGACCAAGCTGGAAAGCTACATGGTGGACGGCTCGTTCACCGCGACCCAGTTCTATGCCGATATCGAGGGCCACCCCGAGGATGCCAATGTGCAGCTGGCAATGGACGAGCTGAGCTATTTCACCACCAATGTGGAAATTCTCGGCGTCTATCCGGCAGACAACGGCCGGTTCTAGGCCAGCCGGAATTCGGCGCGAATTCCGGCCAGGAAAAATCGATTTTCCTGGCCGTTTTCCTCGCAGGAAAACGGCGTCTCGATCACAGCGCGGCGGGGATAAGTGAGAGGCTGGACATCGACCCAAGCGGGGCTCGTTGTGGCTGCTTCCTTCCGGACCTGACCAGGTTGGCGAGGCGCTTGCCCGCGCCAACCTCTCGAATCCCGATATAAGGACCGCTGCCGGGATTGGCAAGGGCCACTCCGGCACCTCCTTTGGATGCTTAAAGCTGCAGCTCCAGCTCCCAGAATCCGCCGCTGTTGAAACCGCGCGGCGCGGCCAGCCCGGCGGGCAGTTCCTGCAGGTGCTCCGCTGCGCCAGGGCCGGTCACGGCCACTGCGCTGGTGCCCGGCACCGGCGCCAGCTGCCAGGGATAGGGCATCTCTGCCAGCGGCTCCGGCGGCAAACGCCCGGCAATGTAGTCGCGGATCGCCTGGCGGATACGGACCGGCGGCAGCGGCAGCACTTCCGCCTCCTCGAGCATCCGGAACCGGCCGCCGCCGCTGACCCGGTAGCTGTTGAGCGCAACCGCAAAGCGCTGACCGGGGTCCACCGGACGGCCCTGCCAGCAAAGATCGGTGATCCGCGCGGCCTCAGGATTGAGAAGATCCCCTGATGCGGAATACCGCGGCGGCTGGGAGACGTCGATCCGGTAGCTGAGGCCGAAAATCACATCGAAGTTGTGCCCGGCCCGCAGCGGATCGGTCAGCCGCTGGCCGGAGCTGCCCGGCGCAATCCGGTTGAACAGCCCGGCTGACATTTCCAGCCAATCCCGCAGCTGTGCGCCAGTAACGGCCACCGCCCGCAATTCGTTCGGGAAGACCTGCAAATCCGCAATATTGCGGGCACAAAGCCCGCCGGCCGCAATGTCGGTGTAGGATTGCGGCCCGGAGCGGCCTCCGAATTTGCCCGGTGCCGCTGCCGACAAGAGCGGCAGGTCTTCGGCGGCAGTGCCGCGCAGCAGCACCCGCGCTGCGGCGGCCTGGGCGCAGGCTGCCAGTGTCAGGCCCCGGTCCGGTGCAAAAAAAGTGAAGTAGGAATGCATCGCCACCGGGCTGTGGCCTGCCGGTTCCTGCATCCGCTCCTGAGTGCGGGTATGATCCTCTGCCAGCGCCTGCACAAGGACAGGATCCTCTTTTGCCAGCGGAGTTGCGGTGCCGGCTGCGCCAGGCTGCGAAACCGGCTGCAAACAGGCAGAGCCGCCAGCCATCTGCCAGCCGCCAGCAGCATACTCCAGCTCCAGCCGGATCACCCCCAGATGCGACCCATGCGCACCGGGCATCACCACTGGCTTGGCAAAGGGGTGGTCCGGGTGCGGCAGTGTCAGGTGGGTGTGTCCGCCGACCACGGCGTCGATCTCCGCCAGGGCTGCCAAGTCTTCCAATGCGTTTTCGCTGCTGTCGCCGCCCGCCGCTGCCAGCCCGGTATGCGCCAGCGCCAGCACCAGATCGCAGCCTTCCGCCTTCAGCTGCCGCGCCCGCTCTGCTGCGGCTTCAATAATGCCGTCTGCCCGCAGCTGCCCCTCCAGCGCTTGCCGGCACCAGGCCAGCGTCTGCGGCGGCAGCACAGAGATCACTCCGATTTGCACCGGAGGCAGGTCCGGGCAGCAAGGCACTGTCCGCTCCAGCACGGCCGAGGCTGCAAAGGGCAGCGCGCGGCCGGGATCAGCCGCTGACAGGTTGGAGCACAGGACCGGACAGGGCGCGTCCTGCAGCACATTTGCCAGCGCCTCCAGCCCGGAATCGAAATCGTGATTGCCCAGGCCGGCGGCATCATATTCCAGAACCTGGAATGCACGCACCAGCGGATGCGGACCGGACGCCTGCGGCAGAACATCTCCCAGCGGCGCCCCCTGCAAACCGTCGCCATTGTCGACCAGGATACAGGCCGCCCCGCTTTGCGCAGCCTCAGCACGCGCTTGAGAAATCAGGGTTGCGACCCGCGACAGTCCAATGGCCGGATCCGGCCTGTTGGCATAGTAATCATGGCTCAGCAGATTGCAGTGCAGGTCCGTGGTGGCCAGCACATGCAATTCCCCGGCACTGCGGGGCTTGGAGGCCGCCGGCCCGCCTGTCATGTCCAAAATACTGCTGACACCGCCTGCCCGCCGCTCCTCTCGCACCATTCGGCGCCATTCTTGTTCGGCGCTATTTGAATCAGCGTTTTCAGAATTTGCAAAGAATCCTTTTCTCTGCGTATTAACTTTTTCGTAGACGCCCTGAGGCGGCGGCGCGGATGCCCCTGTTCTGCTGCAAAATGACCCTACGTCAACGATGCCAGGTGTGGCGGCACTGCGACAGGCAAGCACAGATCGCAGGCAAATGCTGGCAACGGCTGCGGCACACTGTCATGCATTGCCGCATTTCCCCGTTGAGCGCGGCCAGACGTCCGCCAGCCATAGGAGAATTGCCATGAAACGCGCGGAACAGGTGACCTTTGGCGGCGGCGGGCTGGAGCGCGCGGCGCATCTGCGCACGGACACGGCGGCGCTGGAGGCGGCCTGGAACAGCTCTGAGGCGCAGGTGCTGCTGATGTGGCGCGGCAAGCCGCTCACGCGGCGTGCAGCGGAGGGAGATCTGCCCTGCGGCCTGGCTTGGACCCCGCCCTCGCATCCGCTGGCGGCGGACCGCAAGGGTGACGCAATTTACCTGGGCCAGGCCCCCGGCGGCACGCATTGCTTTGCCTGCGACATCAGCGATTGGCAGCCGCAGGACCTGGACCAGGATGCTCTCAACAGCTTTGCCGACGCCAGCGAGCAGCAGCATCCTGAGCTGCCGGACACACATGTATTTGCAGAGCTGCGCCGGATCATGACCCGCCTCACCCCGCTGGAGGCGGAACTGGCCACCACCGCCAAGGCACTCTTGGCATGGCACCGCAGCCACCGGTTCTGCGCATGCTGCGGCGCGCCCAGTGACATGGCGCAGGCGGGCTGGCAGCGCGTCTGCCCGTCCTGCAAGGCCCCGCATTTCCCGCGCACCGACCCGGTGGTGATCATGCTGATCACCCATGGCGACAGCGTCCTGATGGGCCGCTCCCCCGGTTGGCCTGAAGGCATGTACTCGCTGCTGGCAGGCTTCGTCGAACCGGGCGAGACGCTGGAGGCCGCGGTGCGCCGTGAGGTGCTGGAGGAAACCGGCGTGCGGGTCGGCCCGGTCAGCTACCTGTCCAGCCAGCCCTGGGCCTTTCCGATGTCGCTGATGTTCGGCTGCGCAGGCGAGGCGCTGAGCCGTGAGATCACCATAGACCCGGAAGAGATCGAGGACGCCATGTGGATCAGCCGCCAGGAGATGATGACTGTCTTTGCAGGCGAACACCCGGTTCTGAAACCCGCACGCAAAGGCGCGATTGCGCAGTTTTTGATCAAGAACTGGCTTGCAGACACGCTGGACTAAGGCGCATATTTGCCGGAAACGGCACCGATCCCAAGCCGCAGACGAGGCAGGCGAACATGGAATTTCACAGCAAGGAAGACATCGAAGCCCCGATTGCAGAGGTGTTTGCGGCGATCTCCGACTTCGGCACGCTGGAGCGGTCTGCCCTGCGGCGCGGCATCGAGCTGCAGCGCACCGGCGACCCTGCCCATCCGGGAAATGGCCTGGCCTGGGACCTGTCCTTCAGCTTCCGCGGCAAACCGCGCGCGATCAAGCTGACGATGGCCTCCTACACGCCGCCGTCAGGCATGGCGCTGGATGGCAGCGGCAGCGGGGTTGACGGGCGGATGGAAGTCGAGCTGCTGGCGCTGTCGCCGCAACGGACCCGGATGGCGGTCCGGCTCAAGCTGTCGCCCACCACCCTGACAGGGCGCTTGCTGGTGCAATCGCTGAAACTGGCGCGCAGCAACCTCAATCGCCGCTTCAAACTGCGGCTGGCGGATTATGCCCGCTTGACTGAAGAGCGTCTGAGCCGGACAGCCTGAGGAAGCCCCGGTCAGGCCTGCGGCAGCAGCCGCGGCCACAGCGCGGCATTGGCGCGGGCAAAGGCGCCGAGATGACCGATTTTCTTGACGCCGGCCTGCTGCGGATCCAGCACAATCCGGCGCTGCGGCACATCTCCATAGGCATCGCCCAGCCGCCAGACCGCTAGCGGCGGCACCACGTCGTCATCCGCCATCGCAAACAGATCCACCGGGATGCCGGTTTCCGCCCAGCGGGGCTGCGGCAGCGTGGTGCCGGTCTCCGGCAGGTAGCTGCCCGGCGTGGTGCACCAGCGCCGCCACTGCCAGTAGACACCAGCTGGCAAGTCGGCCCCGAACCCCACCGCGCGCCCGGGCAGATAGCCCAAGGCACGGACCAGCGCCGGCACATGGCCGAACCAGAAGGCCAGCGCCAGCGCGCGGTAGGGCCAGGGATGATCGTGGTGATGCACCAAGCCGCCCGCAACCACGATCATGCGGGCGACGTCCGTCAGGCCTTCCTGCAGGGGCATCAGCATCGCCCCCAGAGAATGGCCAATCACATACATCGGCACGCCCGCATAGTGCCGCTGCATTTCTGTCCGGGCGGCTGGCTGATCCGCCAGCGCCCAATCACCCATGGTGGCCTGTGACCGGCGCGGGTGCATGCGCGCCGAGGCCCCGAAGTCCCGGTAATCGTAGGTGAGGCAAACCATCTGCTGCTCTGCCGCCAGCCAGCGCGCGAAATGCCGGTAATAGCCCTGCGGCACCCCGGTTGCGCCATTCAGCACCACCGCTGCCCTGGCAGGTCCCGCAGGGTGATAGAGCCGCCCGGCCAGCGCCGCATCTCCGGCAGCAAAGCGCACGTCCTCCACCCGGATATCCGCGCTGTGTTCCGCATGGCTGTCGAGCATGGCACCCTCCTAGACCGATTGGTCTATTCCACCTCTGGACCATTCGGTCTAATGCTGTCAACCTGCCGCCATGACTGACGTGACGACACCCTCTGCCGCCCCGGACGGCCCCGTCCCAACCCGCGAGCGGTTGCTGCGGGCGGCCGCCGGCCTGTTCCGCAACAAGGGCTACAGCGGCACCGGCCTGGCGGAATTGCTGGCCGCGGCGGAGGCGCCGAAGGGCTCGCTCTACCACCATTTCCCGAACGGCAAATCCGATCTGGCCCTAGCTGCGGCGGACTGGGCGTCGGAGCAGATGCTGGTGCTGATCGACGCATCTTTCACTCCTGCCCCGACGTTTCAGGAAGGCGCCAAGACGGTCTGCTACAAACTGGCGAAACTCTTTGACAAACAGGGAAAATGGAGCGGCTGCCCGGTGTCCGCCACCCTGTTCGAGGGGCCGGAAAACGAGGCCTTCCACCAGCACGCCGCCAAACTGTTTGAGGGCTGGATCATTGAAACTTCGACCCACGCCCAGCGCCTCGGCCTGGCCGAGGCAGAGGCCCGCGCGGCTGCTGAGAATTTCTATATCCTGCTGCAGGGCGGCTGGCAACTGGCCCGGGTGCGGCGCGATTCGGATGTGATCCGGGGGCTGCACCTGCAGATGCACAGGCCCCTCCCCGCCCATGTGCAGCCGCAGAAAAACGATTGACGACTCGAGGCGGAAGCCGCTACCGCTTGTGGCGATGGTTCCCGCGCCACAGAATCTTGTGTCCGGGATGAAAAGGGAACACGGTGCGGCCCGCCTTCCGGCGACGCCAATTCCGCGACTGCCCCCGCAACTGTAAGCGGCGAGCGACCCCGATAGAGCCACTGGCCCTCTAAGAGGCCGGGAAGGATCGGGAAAGCTGCGACCCGCAAGTCAGGAGACCTGCCATCGAATGTGAAACTCGAACCCGGGCGGGGTGTCCGGACAGGGTCTGATGGCACCGCGGGCTTTCCGCTTTTTCATCCGGTCTCTTGTCCCCAAAACCCCCGCACCACGCGCGGAGGGCGCAAACATGATGTGGACGGACAAGACGCATTTCTATGCGGCAACGGATTGCAAATACCTGGGGCGGCCCTGCCCCGCAGCGGAGCGGATGATCGCCAAACTGGCCGAGGCGATGACCAAGGCCAAGCCGCTGACCCAGGAAGATTTCGAAATCACCGGCACCAGCGCGCTGGACGGATGCCCGCGCAACTGCCCGGCGCAGTTCGTGGCCAGCCATGACCGGATCCGGCTGTTCTGCGGTGTCGGAGAAGAGGCCCCGCGCGAGGGGCTGGACCGGTTTGCCGATGCGATCCTCAGCCGCGACGGCACCGGTTTTGCAGCGTCAAAACTGGACGCCCGCCCCTGCGCGCTGATGGAGGCGCTGCCGAAAACGGCAAAGGCGCATCAGGCAGAGCAGATGCTGGCGCTTTAGGCCAGCAGTCAGGGCACAGGAAAAAAGGTTCGGCAGGCCGCACTGGGCTGCCGCCTTATTGCGGCCGGAACCCCGCGGAACGACCGGCGTAGGCCCATTCCATCTGAGCCTGCGTCTCCACCGCGCAGGGGCGCACGGCCCGCAGCCGGGCCAGCGCCTGCGCAGGATCCTCGCCGCATTCGATCATCAGCCGCAGCACCGCCATGCCGGAGCGGCCGCAGCCGCCTTTGCAATGCACCAGCACCCGGCCGCCGCCCTCCAGCGCCATCCGCGCCGAGGCGCTGGCCTTGGGCCATTTCGCTGCAACCTGCCGGGATGGCACGTCAAAGTCCGGCACCGGCAGATGGATCCAGCGGCTGGCCATGCTCTGGATGTCGCAGCCCAGCCGGTGGCTGCCCGCTGCCGCGTGCTCCTCAGCCGTGGTCATGGAGATCACGAGCCCGGGTTTCCAGGCATTGATCCGGCCCATGTCGCCAGGGTAGTCGCCGCCCTTGCCAGGCAAGGGGCACAGCGCCAGCATCCCGCCCGCGACGGGCACCTCGTATATGGAAATGTTCACAGGCACAGGCATCTCCTGCGCCGCAGTCCCAGAGACTTCGTCAGATCGCATGCCGCCTCCTCGCGTTGCGTTCCAATTCCCACTCCCGCCCAGGGTCTTGCAAGGGGATTCTAACCGCCAAACCCGCCAAATCCAAAACCTTTTCTTGGCCGCACGCTGCCTGCCCTTCTGCGGTGGACGAACCGGCTGCGCTTGAATACCCTGCGCGGAACGCGGGACACCCCCACACCGAATCCGGCACGAGACATCATGAACGATACCCCCACTGGCAGCACCCCCTCCAAGTACCAGGTCCTGGCCCGCAAATACCGGCCCGAGACCTTTGCCGATCTGGTGGGCCAGGACGCCATGGTGCGGACGCTGAAAAACGCCTTTGCCGCCGACCGGATTGCCCAGGCGTTTATCATGACGGGTATCCGCGGCACCGGGAAAACCACCACCGCGCGGATCATTGCCAAAGGCATGAACTGCGTCGGCGAGGACGGCCAAGGCGGCCCCACCACCGATCCATGCGGCAAATGCGAGCATTGCGTGGCGATCATGGAAGGCCGCCATGTGGACGTGATGGAGATGGACGCGGCCTCGCGCACCGGTGTCAACGACATCCGCGAGATCATCGACTCGGTGCAGTACCGCGCCGCCTCGGCCCGCTACAAGATCTACATCATCGACGAAGTTCACATGCTGTCGACCTCCGCCTTTAACGCGCTGTTGAAGACGCTGGAGGAGCCGCCCGCGCATGTGAAGTTCATCTTCGCCACTACGGAAATCCGCAAGGTGCCGGTGACGGTGCTGTCGCGCTGCCAGCGGTTTGACCTGCGCCGGATCGAGCCGGAGGTGATGATTGCCCTGTTGCGCAAGATCGCCACTGCCGAAGGCGCGGAAATTGCCGAGGACGCGCTGGCGCTGATCACCCGCGCTGCTGAGGGTTCCGCGCGCGATGCGACCTCGCTGCTGGATCAGGCGATTTCCCATGGGGCTGGTGAAACCACCGCCGATCAGGTCCGCGCCATGCTGGGCCTGGCCGACCGCGGCCGGGTGCTGGACCTGATGGACATGATCCTGCGCGGCGATGCGGCGGCGGCGCTGACGGAACTCAGCGGCCAGTATGCCGAGGGCGCCGACCCGCTGGCGGTGCTGCGCGATCTGGCAGAGATCACCCATTGGGTCTCGGTGGTGAAGATCACGCCCGATGCCGCCGAGGACCCCACTGTCAGCCCGGACGAGCGCGCCCGCGGCAAGGCGATGGCGGATGCGCTGGCGATGCGCGTCCTGACCCGCATGTGGCAGATGCTGCTGAAGGCGCTGGAGGAAGTGGCCGCCGCGCCGAACGCGATGATGGCCGCGGAAATGGCGGTGATCCGCCTGACCCATGTGGCCGACCTGCCCTCGCCTGAGGAGCTGATCCGCAAGCTGCAGGACACGCCCCCTCCGCCGCCCCCCGGTCCAGGCGGCCCTGGCGGCGGCATGCAAATGCAAGGTATGGGCGCCCAGGCGCTTGGCGGTGCTGCACCGCAAGGCGGCCCGGCAGGCGGCTCATCCGGCGGCGTCCCCATGGCCCACGGCGGCGGCGGCACGGTGACAGCGCTGGCACCGCAGGTCAGCTCCGCGCTGGCCCGCTATCCGTCCTTTGAACATGTGGTCGAACTGATCCGCACCAACCGCGACGTCAAGCTGCTGGTCGAAGTCGAAACCGGCGTGCGGCTGGTCTCCTACCAGCCGGGGCGGATCGAATTCACCCCCTCGGCCCAGGCGCCGCGCGATCTGGCCGCCCGGCTTGGCTCGGCGCTGCAGAATTGGACCGGTGCCCGCTGGGTGGTCTCCATCGCGCCGGACGGCGATGCCGCAACCATTGCCGAGATCCGTGATGCGGCTGAGAACGCCCTGCGTGAAGAGGCGACTGCGCATCCGCTGGTGCAAGCCGTTTTAGAGAACTTCCCCAAGGCCAAAATCACCCGCATCCGCACACCGGAGGAACTGGCCGCCGAAGTTGCCGCCGAAGCCCTGCCCGAGGTGGAGGACGAATGGGATCCCTTCGAGGACGGGTGACGGCGGGCCTGACGGCCCTCTTGCTCAGCTTGCCGGCAGCCGCCTTCGCCACCACTTGCTTTGACACAGGGGAAGCACAAGACAGCGCATGGGATGTCCTTGTGCGGCTCTCGTCCAAACCTGTTGCATTGGCCCTCTTTGCCCTTGCCGGATTCGCACTTTATAGCGGAAAGCGACTGCCGTTTTCACTCGCGGGCGCGCTGTGGGGCCTTCTGGCCTTCGTCATAGCCGTAGATAACCACGAGCTTTTCTTTGATGATAAGAAGGCCTTGGGCATAATCGAAGACTGCACCGCTTCCCCCCACTTGTTCATCGCGCTCGCAATTGCGATATGTGCGGGGATGACTTACGGCGCCCTGCGCCCCCGCACTTAGGAGAACACAGATGCTCAAAGGCCTCGGCGGTCTTGGCGACATGGCCAAGATGATGAAATCGGCACAGGAACTGCAGACCAAGATGGCGCAGATGCAGGAAGACCTGCACAACGTCATGGTGACCGGCGAGGCCGGCGCCGGCCTGGTCAAGGCAACCGCCTCCGCCAAGGGCGACCTGAAAGCCCTGGACATCGACCCGTCGATCTTCAACGGCGACGACAAGGAAGTGGTCGAGGACTTGATCCTGGCCGCGATCAAGGACGCCCAGGCAAAAGCGGCGGAAAAGGCGCAGGACGAGATGGCCAAGCTGACCGAAAGCATGGGTCTTCCCAAGGACATCAAGCTGCCGTTCTAAGAACCGGCAAGCTGAATGCAAAAGAAGGCGGCCCGTCTGGTGCCGCCTTTTTCTTTGCCCGCCTCATCCAGTCTCGAGCCGGAACTTCAAAAAACGCTGCCCCTCGTATTGCACCGCCCCGGTCTGCACCGCCCCCAGCCGTATCAGCGGCAGCAGATGGCGGCGGGTCGGCGGCAGCAGGAAGGTGACAAAGGGAATGCGCGGATCCTGGCGGGCAAACGCCAGTGCCTTGCGCGCGATTGCGGGGCCAAGGCCAAAACAGTCCGCCCGCAGCACCAGCCCGAAATCCCACTCTGCGCCTTCTTTCTGGAACCCGCCCCAGCCGAGGTAATCTTCCCCGCGCAAAAACGCCCAATGGCCCAGCCCGTCGCGCTGCCAGCAGGCCTCCTTGGCCGCCACGAAATCCTTGGCCGCCTCCTCATCCCACGCCCCTGTCAGCAGCGGCATATGCTCGGCCATCCGCGGGTCTGACATGTGGCGGGCAATTTCCTGCGGCGGCACCTCCGTCAGCCGGGCAAAACGCAACTGGGGAACGTCTCCTGCGTCTCGCGCAATCCTGCCGTCCATTCCGAACCCTCCGCCTTTGCAGGCAAGGCATAGCGCCGCGCGCCAGAAAAACAAACCCCGAACATTTTGCCGCCCTGCCCTTGCGCTTCCCTGTCCCGATCAGCCTATATGGCTGGGAAGCAAAGGGCCCAAGGCATGATCAAGAACTCCACCACTGGCATCGAAGACCTGATTGACCTGATGGCCAAGCTGCCGGGGCTGGGGCCGCGCTCGGCGCGCCGCGCGGTGCTGCATCTGATCCGCAAGCGGGCCTTGTTGCTGACGCCCTTGGCCGACGTGATGGGCGAGGTGGCCGCGACAGCTCGCGAATGCCTCAACTGCGGCAATGCCGGCACCAGCGAGATCTGCCCGATCTGCACCGACGAGGTGCGCGGCAACGGCGAGCTGTGCGTGGTCGAGGATGTGGCCGACCTCTGGGCGATGGAACGCTCCGGCGTGTTCAAGGGCCGCTATCACGTGCTGGGCGGAACCTTGTCAGCGCTGAACGCGGTGGGACCGGAGGATCTGCGCATCCCGCGGCTGATCGACCGCGTGGCGACCGAAGGCATCCGCGAGGTGATCCTGGCCTTGAACGCCACCATCGACGGCCAGACCACGGCGCATTACATCGCCGACCAACTGCAGGGACAGGTGAAGCTCACCTCCCTGGCGCAGGGCGTGCCGATCGGCGGTGAGCTGGATTATCTGGACGACGGCACAATTTCCGCCGCGATGCAGGCCCGCAAGGAAATCTGACGCCGCGGCCGGGCGCAGAAAATTCTTTAAATGAATTTTGGCCGGAAAATTCAAATTTTCCGGCGCCCGCAGCTAGCCGTAGAAACGCCGCAACCCCTGCACCATCTGCGCCAGCGCGGCGTCATCCACATTCTTATGCAGCACCATGCGAATGGCACCGGAACTGCCGCCGCCGATCACCAAGCCCTCTGCCGCCAGGTGCATCCGCAGATCGTCGTTGCGTCCGTCACCCGGCGTGAAGAACACCATGTTTGTGGCCTGGGACACGTCACCCGCGCCCAGGCCCCGCAGCACCCCGGCCAGGTCCGCCGCCCGCGCGTGATCCTCCGCCAGCCGCCCCGCGTTATGCTCCAGCGCGTAAAGCCCGGCCGCCGCCAGCACGCCCGCCTGCCGCATGCCGCCGCCCAGCATCTTGCGCCAGCGCCGCGCCTTGGCGATCAGATCCGCTGGCCCGACCAACACTGATCCTGCAGGCGTGCCCAATCCCTTGGACAGGCAGACCGACACCGTATCCGCCAGCCCGGCCAGATCTGTTTCCGAACACCCCAGCGCGGTGATCGCGTTGAAAAACCGCGCCCCGTCCAGATGCACCGACAACCCGGCAGCCCGGCCCGCCTCTGCCGCCGCGGCCATATCCGCCAGCGGCACCGCCAGCCCGTTATGGGTGTTCTCCAGCGACAACAGGCGGCTGATGGGCAGGTGCGGATCATCCTCCTTCACCGCAGCCCGGATCTCTGCCGGGTCCAGCGCCCCGTCCGCGCGCACCGGCAGAGGGCATAGCGCAATGCCGCCCAGCACCGAGGCGCCCGCCGCCTCATAGGCGTTCACATGATAACCCCTGCCGCAGATCACTTCCTCGCCGCGCTGGCAATGCGCCAGCATGGCAGTAAAATTGCTCATCGTGCCAGTAGGAAGGAAAAGACCGGCCGCCTTGCCCAGACGCTCGGCCAGCGCAGCCTCCAGGCGGTTCACCGAAGGGTCCTCGCCAAAGACGTCATCGCCCAGTTCCGCCGCAGCCATCGCCCGCAGCATGCCCGCATCGGGCCGCGTCACCGTATCGCTGCGCAGATCGCACAGGGGTGCATCGCCCCCTGCCCCCGCCAGCCCTGTGTATTGGCTCATTCCGTCACCTGCTCATAAGCCAGCGCCGCCACGATGTGGACGCGCCGGGTTTCGCCTCCGTTCAATGCGGTGTGGTAGCCGCGGGTGTCAGTGAAATAGACCGAACCGTCCGCTGGCAAGTGGGTGACGTGATGATTGACGATGAACAGGGAACCGGGGTTTGTGACAACCGGGATATGCAGCCGCGGCTCCGGGTCGCGGTGCCAGGAGTTGCAGTTATAAAGGCCCTTGGACAGCACCCGCGTGCGCCCGATCGGAAAGCGTTTGGCCAGCTCGCTGTGCACATGCTCGAAATAGGTGCCGGCGAACTTCGGATTGAACTCGGAAAAATCCACCTCCGGCACCAGATCCTCGCGCGGCTCCTCGACATAGCGGTCGTCGGCGCGCAGCCAGTAACGGCCCGACAGGTCGTTGGCGGTCCACTCCGTCTGCCCGGGTCTCTGGGTCAGCGGCAGCGCGGCAAACCCCTGGTCTTGCATGCCGCCCATGAAGTCCTCGCGGCGCAGGCATTCCTCCAGCGCCTCTTGCAGCAGCTGGATGTCGAATGCCAGCTCCAGCCGCTGGATGCCCGGCCCCGGCACAAACTCCGCCACAGAGGCGGAGTCGGGCATGGTTTGCATGGCCCGGGCCACGGCCCCGGCATCGGCGTCGTTGATCTGCGGAACAAATGTCATGCCGCGCGCTCCCAAATTTCGTGCTGTACGTGAGTGGTGATGCATTCGGCGCCATCGTTGCAGGCAGATACGTCTGAATAAAGCCGGGCTTTCGCAAATAGTATTGCAAAAAATGCAACAAGTGGCAGGGTAACCTCATGCGCCGCAAGATCCCGCCCATCTCCGCCCTCTTGTGTTTCGAGGCCGCCGCCCGCTCCGGCAGCTTTGCCCAGGGCGCCCGCGCAATGAACCTGTCGCAAAGCGCCTTCAGCCGCCAGATCCAGGGGCTGGAGGCACAGACCGGCCAGACCCTGTTCAAGCGCGAACGCCAGCGGGTGCAGCTGACCGGCGCCGGCGAAATGCTGCTGCAGGAGCTGGCGCCGCAGCTGGAGGCGCTGGAGGCCACGTTTTACCGGCTGCGCACCCGCGACAATCCTTACGGCGCGCTCAACATCGGCACCTACCCGACGCTGGGCAGCCGCTGGCTGATGCCGCGGCTTGCGGAACTTGCTCAGGCACAGCCGCGGCTGACGGTCAACACCATCACCTATCTGGACAATGCCCAGGTGGATGCCAGCCTGGTGGATCTGGCCATCGTGCAGGGTGATCCGCCCTGGCCGGGTTTCCGCGCCGACCTCCTGATGCCGGAAACCCTGGTGGCAGTGGCGGCGCCCGGCCTGCTGGAGGCACCACTGCAGGACGCCGCCCGGCTGCTGGATCATCCGGCACTGCAGCACAGCACCCGCCCGCTCAGCTGGCAGATCTGGTTTGAGGATCTGGGCGAGGCGCTGCCCGCCCGCCCCGCCGGACCGCTGTTCAGCCAGTTCGAAATGCTGATCGACGCGGTGAAGTACGGCCACGGCGTGGCAGTCCTTCCAGAGCTGCTGGTCCGCCGCGAGCTGGCCGAAGGAACGCTGATCCTGGCCCACCCCCACCGCTGCACGCCTGCCAGTGCCTATTACCTGCTGACGCCGCAGGCTAAGGCCGGGACCAGCCGGATCGAACGGGTCCGGGCCTGGCTGCTGGAACAGGCGCCTTCCGGCTAGACGCTGGCGCGCCGCGCATCCGCGCGGCGCCACGCCCAAGGCTGCCAAGGGGGCCGCAGGGGCACCTGCAGGCGCGGGAGGCCACCACCCGAACCTTTTATCCCTAGCGGAACAGTGCCTTGTAGAGTTTTTCCTTGGTAAAGGGCTTATCCAGCACCTGCACGCCGTTCAGTTCCGGAAACCCCGCCTCCGCCGCGCTGAAGGCAAAACCGCTCATCATCACCGCGTTCAGCCCGGGCTGGACCTGCAGCAGCCGCGCCAGCGTCTCCCAGCCGCCCCGGCCCGGCATGCTCATGTCGATCACCGCGCCGTCAAACGGTCCTTGCGCCTGCAGCTGCGCCAGCGCCGCGTCATAGCCGTCGGCCTGCACCACCTCGCAGCCGCGCAGCTGCAGCAAGCCTGCCACGGCCCGGCGCACCGTATCTTCGTCATCGACCACCAGGAACCGCCGCGCCTGATCCCTGCGGAGAACCGGCCTGGCAGCGGCGTCAGGCGTCCGCTCCGCGTCTGCCGTGCCCGCCGGGAAATAGAAGCGGAAAATGCTGCCGCCGCCCTCCCGGCTGTCCACGGCCAGCCCGCCCCGGTGGCTGCTGATGATGCCCATGGCCGCCGACAGCCCCAACCCGCGGCCGCCGGGCTTGGTGGTGTAGAACGGGTCGAATATCCGCGCCATTGTGTCCTGACCCATGCCGCCGCCGGTGTCGCGCACCTCCAGCAGCAGGCAATCGCCCGCGGGCATCTTCCGTCCCTTCAGCAGCCGCCGCCGCTCCGCCGCACTCAGGCTGATGCGCCGGGTTGCGACCGTCACGGTGCCTGCGCCGGGGCCGATCGCCTCCACCGCATTCAGCACCGCCTGCATCAGCAGCTGGCCTGCCTGCGCCGGGTCGATCTGAGCAGTCAGTTCCCCGCCCGCCAGATCCAGCACCACCGCCTTGCCCAGCTTGCACTCTGACGGCACCAGCGCCAGCGTCTCACGCACGATCCGGTTCAGATCACAGGCCTCCGGCTGCGGCGTGCCGCCGCCCCGGGCAAAGCCCAGCAGCTGCCGCATCAGCCGCGCCGAGTCGCGCAGCCCGTCCCCCACCATCTGCACATGCGCAACCGCCGGGTGGGCCGCCTCCAGATGCGCCAGCGCCAGTTCGCTGCCGCCCTGCATCGAGGCCAGCAGATTGTTGAATTCATGCGCGATGGTGCCTGCCAGCAGCCCCAGGCTTTCGGTCTTGTGGCGCAACAGCAGCGCCTGTTCCGCCTGGCGCCGCCGCCGTTCGGCCCGGCGGCGCTGCAGCACCAGGCCGGCCCGCCGGGCAAACACCCCGATCAGAGGGTCCTTGCTGATATCTTCCCCGATTTCCCGGTCGTGCAGCAGCGCAAAATGCCCGGCCAGCTGCCCCTCAGCATCCCGCAGCGGCACGCCCAGATAAGAGTGCAGCCCCGGCGCCCGCATGTGCGCCTGCGCCGGAAACATCTCCTGCAGCCCCTCCGGCACCAGGAACGGCTCCCCCTCCCGCAGGAAACTGCAGGGGGTGCCCTGATAGGGCACAACGGCATCCTCAATCCCGGCCACGGTCGTCCCGCCCTCGCAGGCGGCCAGCACCCGGTAACCGTCAGGGCGGTCCGCATTGAATTCAGCTATGAAGGCAAACCGCACCCGGAAGGCCTTCTGCAACTGCTCCGCCAGCTGCTGCAGCGCCGCCCGCAGCGGCAGGCTGCCCGGCCCCTGGGCAAGCGCCGTCAGCGCCGCCACCTGCTGCAGCCCGGCCAGCTCCGCCCCCAGGCGCGGGGCAAACTGCTGCATGTGAGCCACAGCCTCCGCTGCCAGTGCCTCTCCCGGTTCCTGCCGCCAGGCCGCCTGCACCAGGCCGACCACGGCGCCAGCGGCGTTTTTCAGCGGCACCCCGGCATAGCTGTTGATGTTTTCCTCGATGAACATCGCGTCTTCGGGATACAGCTGCTGCACCCGGTCCGGAACAACCTGTGCCGTACCGCTCAGCACCACATCGTGGCACGGCGCTCCGCGCGCGTCATATTCGAAGTCCCCCAGCTGCAGCCCGTCAAACCAGCTGGCCACCACCTTCAGGTAGTCGGCCTCCGCGACCTGCAGCAGGCTCACCGTGACCAGATCCGCGCCAAATCCCAGCGCCATCTGATCCGTGAATGCCTGGCAAAACTCCCGGCCGCTCAAGACCGACAATTGCCTTAGATCCAAGCGGCAGCTTTCCCCAAGCGCCGCACCCCCGGATGCGTCCATAACCAATACTCCTGCCATCCCTGCACGGACCGGCCCAAGAGACCGGACCTTTGGCATAACTCGCTAACCACTGTCCCTTTCACATCGCGGAACAGCCCCTTTTCCAGAGACCTGCCCCGCAAACAAAACACCCGCAGGCGGCCTGGAACACGGCCGCGCTGCAACATCATGCTGCGCGAAATACCAGCGCGCAGTCAACATCTTGTATGGTTGAGACTCAATTCTAACAGAAAAAGCCGCAAATCCGGAGCATCGGATCTGCGGCTTTTTACAGATTTTCCGTTTGCCGGGCAGCCCGGCTGCCCTAGGCCGGACAGATCCGGATCAGAAGCGGCTGTCCTCTTCGTCATCCTCGTCATCGCCGCCGGACGGCAGGTTGAAGAAGCTGTCGGCGTCCAGGACGTTCTCTTCCTTCTTCTCTTCGTCGTCGTCATTGAGGCCGCCGCCCAGGGTGAAGGTTTCCAGCCCCTCGATGGCGCTCGGGATCTTCGGCTCGGCATCCATCTCCAGCGACTGCTCGGTCGACACCAGCTTGCGGCGCTCGTCGTCGCTCATCACGCCGCCTTCGGCTGCCTTCTTGGCCGCGGCCTTCTGCACGGCAGAGTCCAGCTCGGACTGTTTGCACAGGCCCAGCGCCACCGGGTCGATCGGCTGCATGTTGGCAATGTTCCAGTGGGTGCGCTCGCGGATCGACTGGATGGTCGGCTTGGTGGTGCCCACCAGCTTGGCAATCTGGCCGTCGCTGAGTTCCGGGTGGAACTTGACCAGCCACAGGATCGAGTTCGGACGGTCCTGACGCTTGGACAGCGGGGTGTAGCGCGGACCGCGGCGCTTTTCCTCGCCGGCCGCGGCCGGGTTGAACTTGAGCTTCAGCTTGTGCAGCGGATTGGCCTGCGCCTTGTCGATCTCTTCCTGGGTCAGCTGGTTGTTCGCCATCGGGTCGAACCCTTTGACGCCGACCGCCACTTCACCGTCGGCGATGCCCTGGATCTCCAGCTCGTGCATGCCCACGAAATCCGCGATTTGCTTGAAGCTGATCGTGGTATTGTCCACCAGCCACACGGCGGTTGCCTTGGCCATCAACGGTTTTGCCATGTGCTCATCTCCTTAAAACACCTTTGATCCCCGGATACATCTCTCCCGCCGCCTGAAATGGCGTCCCCGGCGTTCCGGGGCAGGTTTCCGTTGTCGGGGAACTTCCGCCCTATATAGTCGGCATCATTGCATAAGGAAAGAGGCCAATGCGCAAGTTGTTCACAGGTGTTTTTGCGGCCCTTCTTGCCTTGCTGCCCGCCCTTGCCGCGGCAGACGGCGAACCTGCGGGCGACTTCGACTATTACGTGCTGTCGCTCAGCTGGTCGCCGAACTGGTGTGCGCTGGAAGGTGATGCGCGCAATGCGGACCAATGTGACGCCCGCCATGACTACGGCTGGACCCTGCATGGCCTCTGGCCGCAATACCACCGCGGCTGGCCCAGCTACTGCCGCACCGCAGAGGCCCCGCCCAGCCGTGCAATGAGCCGGGACATGGCCGGCATCATGGGCAGCGCCGGCCTCGCCTGGCACCAGTGGAAGAAACACGGCACCTGCTCCGGCCTCAGCGCGCGGGACTATTACACAGCCATGCGCGAAGCCTACGGGCGCATCACCCGCCCCGCTGCCTTCCGCAGGCTTGAGAAGCCCGTGACCCTGCCGGCCTCTGTCGTTGAACAGGCGTTCCTGCAGGAAAACCCGGACCTGACGCGCGACAGCCTGACCATCACCTGCCGCGACGGCGCCATCCAGGAGGCCCGCATCTGCCTGTCCAAGGCACTGGAGCCGGTGCCCTGCGGGCGGGACGTGATCAAGGACTGCACGCTGAAGAACGCCCGCTTTGCTCCTATGCGCTGAGACCACCTGCTGTTTTCGGGGGACCGATGACACACTGGCGCCAGTTTGCTAGACTGTTGCGCAGGAGAAATTACGATGAGGGTCCTCTTTGCGCTTCTGCTGACAGTCGCTGCGGCGCCATCCTCTGCGCAGGACAGGCTGACTGCAGGCCGCATTTCCTGTCTTGCGGTCGGCAGCGACTATGTTGCCACGGACGGACCCCGGCCCGGCGGAAAAACCGGGCACAGCAGGATAATTCCGGCAGAAACCTCCCTGATCTTTGAGTACCTGCTCGATCATTCCGGTCGCCTGGACGTCTTTTTCAGAGAAGAAAACCACGAAGCCGTGTATTTTGAGGATCCATTTCTGGCTCAGGGGTTCGAAGGCTTCTTGCCCTTTGCCGGGGTGGCGGAGTTCAATTCAAACTACCGTGAGTTCTCCTTGGGGCGCCACCACATCAACTACAGCGGCAACGACCAGCTCTTTCTGAAAAGATGCTCCGGAACGGGCTGGCGCGGCCACTATGTCCAGACGTTTTTCGGGGGCCATAGCACACAGGTCACCAAACTGCTGTGCGAAACCGAAGTGGAGGCAATTGACGAGGTTCTCGCCCGCCTTGGAGCATTGAACTGATCCAAGACAATTTTACCGGCAGTAAATAGCCTGTGAAGCGGAAATCGCCGCATTTCGTGCTACAATTACCCTTGTGCCGCGCCCGGCCCTGCCTGAACGGCACTCCGTTTTGGTCAGCGAGAAGGAGGAAGCGCATGGCAAAAACAATCGGTAACCCGCTCAGCTGGCTTCTGCAGGGTGCAGAGACCACCTCCCACCACGTTGGCCAAACAGTCGGCGAGATGCGCAGCACCGGCGCCGCGGCAATGCCCGAAGCACGCAAGCTCAGCATGGACGACATCATCCATTCGCTGGCCGCCGGGCTGGAGGATTTTGCCGCCTGCCGCTCCGACGCGATGTTCCTGGTGCTGTTTTACCCAATCATCGGCATCGCGCTCATCGTGATGAGCCTGTCGATGAACCTGCTGCCGCTCATCGTGCCGATGATCATGGGCTTCGCCATTCTCGGACCCGTCGCAGCGGTCGGGCTTTATGAAATGTCCTCGCGCCGCGAGGCCGGGCTGGAGACCCGCTGGATGGACGCCTTTGCGGTGATCCGCTCGCCCTCCTTTGGTGCTATCCTGGTGCTGGGCCTGTATCTGGCAGCCCTGTTCATCATCTGGCTTGTGGCGGCGGACATGATCTACAGCCGCACCCTGGGTCCGGAGCCGCCGGCCTCGATCATGGGCTTTATCGGCGATGTGCTGACCACCCGCGAAGGCTGGATGATGTCGATCAGCGGCGGCATCGTGGGCGCGGTTTTTGCCTTTGCCGCATTGGCGATGAGTCTGGTGTCCTTCCCGCTCCTGATGGACCGCCATGTCGGCCTGCCGGTGGCGGTGGCAACCTCGATCAAGGTTCTGCGCAAGAACCCGATGGTCTGCATGGCTTGGGGTGTGATCGTCGGCGTTTCGCTGATCGTCGGATCAATCCCCTTCCTGGCCGGGCTGATCATCGTAGTGCCGGTGCTGGGGCATGCAACCTGGCATCTGTACCGGCGCGCGGTGGAGTGAACATGTGACGCCAAAAAAACAAGGGCCGGCGCATCCGCCGGCCCTTTGCTGTGACTGATTGAGGCCGTCAGGCCACCTTCAGGACGATCTTGCCGATATGGCCGGAGCTTTCCATCCGGGCGTGGGCCGCAGCGGCCTCCTCCAGCATAAATTCGCTGTCCATCACCGGCGCCACCTTGCCCGCTTCGATCAGCGGCCAGACCGCCTCCGCCAAATCCTGCGCAATCTGCGACTTGGCCAGGTCGCTCTGCGGGCGCAGGGTAGATCCGGTCAGCGTGAGCCGCTTGACCATCATCAGGGCAAAATTCAGCTCCACCTTGGGGCCTTGCAGAAAGGCGATCTGCACCAGCCGCCCGTCCTCGGCCATCGCCTTGATGTTGCGCGGGATGTAATCGCCGCCGACCATATCCAGCACCAGATCGGCGCCGCCTTCCTCCCGCATCACCTTGACGAAGTCCTCGTCACGGTAGTTGATCGCCCGCTCCGCGCCCAAGTCCAGGCAGGCCTGGCATTTTTCATCCGAACCCGCAGTTGCAAACACCCGCGCCCCGAACGCCCTGGCCAGCTGGATGGCGGTGGTGCCGATGCCGGAAGAGCCGCCATGCACCAGGAACCGCTCGCCCGCTTTGAGGCCGCCGCGGGTGAAAACGTTGGACCAGACGGTAAAGAAGGTCTCTGGCAAACACGCTGCCTGTTTCAGGTCCAGCCCTTCCGGCACCGGCAGGCAATGCGCCGCAGGCGTAGCCACATATTCCGCGTAACCGCCACCGGGCAGCAGCGCGCAGACCAGATCGCCCACCGCAAGGCCGCTGACGCCTGCGCCCACCGCCACCACCTCGCCGGAGGCTTCCAGCCCCGGCAGGTCGCTGGCGCCCTTGGGCGGATCATAGGCGCCTGCGCGCTGCAGCGCATCGGGGCGGTTCACGCCGGCGTAGGCCACCTTGATCACCACCTCGCCGTGGCCCGGCTGCGGCACCGGGCGCTGGCAAAGCTGCAGCACCTCCGGCCCGCCGGGTTTGGTGATCTCCACCGCGCGCATCATCTCTGTCATCGGCTGATATCCTCCTGATCCTTGCCTCCTGCCTAGCATCCGGCCCGATGCGCGCAAACAGCAAAGGCGCCGCAGTTGGGGCGGAATGCGGACAGCGCCATCCCGGGGCCTTGCAACAGCAGGGCGGATTCCCCGTTGTCAGGGCTTGCGCAGGATATAGGACACGAAGTTGCAGGACCCGAAAAAGGTTCCCGCGGCTGAGGCTGCATGATGCGTCTCCGACCACTGCCGCGCTGCCGCTTCGCTGATGTGGCCCGCCGCCACCATCGCGGGCCTGTAGCTGTCCAGCATGCTCTCGAAAAACTCCGCCTTACCGGCCTCGGCGAGAATCTCAGGCAGGAAATCCGCCAATTCCAGGCCCGACCCGGCAACCAGTTCAGGGAACTGGCGCATCGCCCGCGGGTGGGCCACAACGGTTTTCAGCAACGCCTGCAGCGCTTCGTCATTCAGAGCCGGATCGCCTGCGCCGAATGTGATCGAGGCATAGTCGCCGTCAAAGACCACCACATGGCCACCCGGGGCAGTGACACGGGCGGCCTCCTTCAGAACCTGGGCGGGGCTGGTGACGTGGCTGAGCAGCGTATGCAGCACAACCAGGTCGTACTGGTCCTGATTTGCCTCGGTGCCGTGACTATCGGCAACGTCAAATGAGATCCGGCCGTCAAGACCCTCCTCGGCAGCCAGCCGCCGGGCCACCCCGATCAGCTCTGCAGAAAAGTCAGTCCCTGTCAGATTGGCTCCGCCTGCAAGTCTTGCCGCCAGGGCTCGGGTGACAACGCCGGTTCCGCATCCCATGTCGAGCACCTCGCGGCAGCGCTCCAGCGGCAGCCGGTCAAAATACTGTTCCCGCATGGCAACAAAAGGCGGGTAGGTGCCCCGGTACTCCAGACGGTCCACGACCATCTGCAGTTTTTCACTGTCGAGCGTATCGAGCGACTGAAAGATATCCGCCATCGTGTTTCCTCTCCAACCGGAATACCAAGTAAAGGGAACTTGGCACCAATTCTGGAATCACATCGGCATTCTGTCTACACCCGGTGCCCGCGGGCGGGTGAACCGGATTTCTCAATCCAGCGGGAAGCAGCAAACCGGGCCAGCCCGCTGCCCTACCGCCGGGGATCAACCGACCCCGGCAGATCATCGCGCCCCTTTGGCGGCTTGATCTGTTCGGCCAGCCAGTTCGGTCCCACCAGCAAGGGCTTCAGGAGCGGGTTCTTCTGCAGACCGGCCTTCAGCTTCTCGAAGTCCATCACATTATCAATGCGCCGCTCCAGAAAATCCCAGGTCGCCTGATGCTCCAGGCTGTCATCACCCAGCCAGTACAGCACGGTGGCGGAATAGACACCGGCCAGCGAGGCGCGCTTGGTGTACCAGTTCAGATCGTCCGATCCGTCGCCCAGCGTGTCCCAGATCAGATCGCAGGTGGTCCAGATCGCCTTGACGCCATCGCCGGCATATTGCGGCAGCGCCAGCAGGGTGGTGCCGCGGCGCACCGCCTCCTTGTCCTCGACCGCTTCCAGCCGGAACCGCACCGCCGCCGCCACCTTGTCGCGGAACCGCATCCCCGACAGGTCCTCGGCCTCCAGCCGCTCCAGCATCCGCGAATCGCCGCGGGCGTGAAACGCCAGCGCCAAGTCTACGCCGCCGCGCGGACAGACCGCATGGGCCAGCACCTCCGGCACATCCGCATCCTGGCAGGCGGCGCGGAAGGTCACCTCCGACCAGCCGTCAAACGGCACATGATTCAGCGCCGCATCCAGCAGTTTATCCTTGATATCGTCCTGTGCGTGATCGTGGTCTTCGGTCATCTCACCCTCCCGCTTGCGGCGTGCTGACACCCTACTAGACAAAATTTGCGCACTTTGCTATACGGCCACCTCCTGCAAATCCTTGCAACTCAACTTAGAAAGGTGGTGAAAACCACATGCAGGTTAGTGTTCGCGACAACAACGTCGATCAGGCGCTCCGTGCCCTGAAGAAAAAGCTGCAGCGTGAAGGCGTCTTCCGCGAAATGAAGCTCAAGCAACATTTCGAAAAGCCGTCCGAGAAAAAAGCGCGCGAGAAAGCTGAAGCGATCCGCCGTGCCCGTAAACTGGCACGCAAGAAAGCCCAGCGCGAAGGTCTGCTCTAAGCATACCCTTGCTCTCCAGCTTTGGACAGCACTACGGCAGATCCCCGGATCACGCCGGAACATACGTTCAGACGACCCCCGCGGCCCTGCCCGGGGGTTTGTCATTTGCGGCACCCCTTTCGGATAGCCCAGCGCCCCGGCAGGCCGGTCTGCCCCCTTTGCGGCACACGTAAAAATATCAAATTGATTACAAATACATCTTTAGGGTGTATTTCCCTGCCACCTTCTGCTATACAGGGATCACGGCAGGGCAAATCAGTTGCGTTTCCCTAACCATTGCCCCGCCGGCCGGGCTTGGAACTCCCGGTTACCCGAAACCCTGGGCAGACGGCGCTTCCCCCCGATTACCGGCGCTGGTCTTGGTCCCTGCAAACAAGGCTCGTCTCTCCCGGGTTTTCAATTTTACCGGACGCTGCCACCCCCCGGCAGCGTCCGGACCGTTTCCAGGCCTCTGATTCCATCCTCGCCGCCTGCCTGCTGCCCGTGCGCCAGGGCGAATCCCCTGCCCCCGTCAAGTGGCCGGCAAGGCAGCAGACAATTGCCGCCGGCCTCCGTGGCGGGGCCGCAACGGTCCAAACCGGCAAAACGCGCAGAAATCCGCGTACCATCCGCCGCTCAACGGGCAGGCCTCCGCCGTAAAACCGCAAAACCGCCCCGTCCGACTTCCGGCGGAAACAATTTCCTTTAACCGGATGGCGCACCGCCGGAGGTCCGGCACACTCATGGAGCAGTTAACGATGTCACAGGCAAGCGAACTCGAGCGGCAGATGCTCGAGCTGATCAACGCCGAGCGCACTTCGCGCGGGCTTAACCCGGTACAGCTGGAGCTGCGGCTCAATGATTCCGCCGAGGATCACAGCGAATGGATGCTGCAAGCGGATGTGTTCTCGCACACCGGTTCGGGCGGCTCCAGCGCCGGCGACCGGATGAAGGACGCGGGCTTTGTCTTCTCCGGCAGCTGGACCTGGGCGGAAAACATCGCCTGGCAAAGCGAGCGCGGCGCGCCCGGCCTGGCCGATGACGTGATCGACCTGCACAATTCGCTGATGAACAGCCCCGGCCACCGCGCCAACATCCTGAACGCCAATGTCGAAGTGATCGGCATCGGCATCGAACAGGGCAACTTCAAAGGCTGGGATGCCGTGATGGTCACCCAGAACTTCGCCAAGACCAGCGCCGAACTGCAGCTGGACACCGGGTCGGGCGGCGGCTCCGGCGGCGGTGGCGGTGGCGGCGGCACAAGCCAGCCCACCATGGGCGACGATGTCCTGACCCTGGGCAGCGCCGGTACGCTGGACGGTCTGGACGGCGACGACAAGCTGACCGGCAGCGGCGGCAACGACAGCCTCAAGGGCAACGAAGGCAATGACACCGTCTATGGCGAGGGCGGCAACGACAACCTGCGGGGCGGCAGCCAGGGCGACCGCATGTACGGCGGCACCGGACGCGACACCTTGCTTGGCGATGAAGGCTACGACAAAATCTCCGGGAACGGCGGCGATGACTCCATCGGCGGCGGGGCCGGCTACGACCGGCTCTGGGGCGGCAGCGGCAACGACACCATGCGGGGCAGCTACGGCAATGACAAGCTGTGGGGTGGCACCGGCAATGACATTCTGTATGGCGGCAGCGGCAAGGATACCCTGGACGGCGACGACGGCAATGACCGCCTGACCGGCAAGAGCGGCGCTGACCTGTTTGTCTTCAGCAACGGCAATGACACCGTCACCGATTTCAGCGTGAACACCAGCGGCGAGCGGATCGACCTGGGCGATGCCGACGGTATCACCAGCTACAGCGACCTGATGAACAACCACACCACTCAGACCGCTAACGGCCTGCTGATCACCGACAGCGATGGCGACAGTATGCTGCTGGCCGGCATCACAGAACAGCAGCTGAACTCCGGCGACTTCCTGTTCTGATACTCCCACCGGGCAAACAAGAAAGGGGCGCGCCTAGGCACGCCCCTTTCTGCTGTTCCGTCATGTCTCAGTAGATCTTAGGCACATACAGTTCATCCGGCAGCACCTGGCGCTCGTAATCCGGATTGTACTTGCGGTCCGGCAGCTCGACCTTCTCGTGCTGCACCTCTTCATAAGGAATCTTGGTCAGCAGGTGCTCGATGCAGTTCAGCCGCTCGCGCTTCTTGTCGTTGCCCTCGACAATGTACCAGGGCGCCTCGGGGATGTTTGTGCGCTTGAACATCGCCTCCTTGGCCTTGGTGTACTGTTCCCAGCGGATCCGGCTCTCCAGATCCATCGGCGACAGTTTCCACTGTTTCATCGGGTCGTGGATGCGCATCAAAAACCGCAGCTGCTGTTCCTCATCGGTGATCGAGAACCAGTACTTCAGCAGGATAATGCCAGAGCGCACCAGCATCCGCTCGAATTCGGGAACGTCCTGAAAGAACTGTTCGACCTGGTCTTCGCTGGCAAAGCCCATCACCCGCTCAACGCCGGCCCGGTTATACCAGGAGCGGTCGAACAGCACGATCTCACCGCCTGCGGGCAGATGCGGCACATAGCGCTGGAAATACCACTGGCTTTGCTCGCGGCGGTTCGGCGCCGGCAGTGCCACAACCCGCGCCACCCGCGGGTCCAGCCGCTGGGTGATCCGCTTGATTACCCCGCCCTTGCCGGCGCTGTCGCGGCCTTCCATCAGAATGCAGACCTTGGCGCCGGTGTGCTGCACCCAGTCCTGCACCTTAATCAGCTCCGCCTGCAGCCGCAGCAGGTTGCGGAAATAAACCTGCCGGTCCAGCATCTCCGGGTGCTGCTCGCGGTAGACCTTGCGGATCTCCTGGCTCAGCATCGGCTCGGAAAACTCGATCTCGATGTCCTCGTCCAGCGTGTCCTGCAGTTCCGCTTCCAGCCAGTCGAGGGAGGCGGTTTCAAATTCGCGGGTCACGGGCGGGTTCCTTCCTTGTCAGCTGGTGCAAGTGCTGCTTTCTAGCGGTTCCATATGACGGCTTGATGTCACCCGCCCGGCTGCAGCTCCCTTTAAGGCAAGCGGAATTCCCGGGCAGGTTCAAGCGCAAAAAGAGCAATGCCCCTGCGCCACCTGCTGGAAACCGGGCAGATGAGCGGTTTATGTGCACGCCATGAGCTTTGTTCTATCCTCCCTGCCCCAAACCTGGCCCTGGCTGATCCTGATGGCAGCGCTTGCTGCAGGCTGGAGCGGCCAGCGCGGACTGGCCTTTGCCCTGCTCGCGGTCTTCGGCGGCGTTGCTTTGGCCCTCGGGCATTTGGAACCAATCGCGCTGATGGCGCTGGCCACCGGCCTGCTGTTTGCCGCCTTCATCCCCCGCACCCGCGGCCCCGCCAGGCTGATCGGCCACGCGGTGCTGGTGCTGTGGTCGCTGGCGCTTGGCGCACATCTGCTGCCGGGAGTGCGCAACCTTCTGATCCTGGACCAGGTGCAGGCCGGTCCCGCCAGCGCGCCCTACTCCCTGCACCTGAACCTCGACAAGCCGCTGGTGGTCTTCGCTCTGCTGCTGGCCTGGCCTGCCCTGTTGCAGCGCAATGATCCGGCAGGCAGGCGCGCCTTGATCTCCGGCCTTCTGATCCTCGCCGCCCTGCTGCCGCTGGCCCTGCTCACCGGCGCGCTGGAACTGGAGCCGTCGCTGCCGGACTGGCTCCTCCTGTGGATGGCCTCAAACCTGCTGCTCACCTGCCTGGCAGAGGAAGCCTTCTTCCGCGGCTACCTGCAGCAAGGCCTCAGCCGCCGCTTCGGCCCGGCGGCAGGCATCGCCGCCGCCAGCCTGCTGTTCGGCCTCGCCCACATCGGCGCCGGTCCTGCAGTGGCCGCATTCGCCGCGCTACTGGGGCTGGCCTGCGGGCTGGGCTATTGGGGCGCGGGGCGGTTTTACGTGCCGGTTGCGATGCACTTTGCCTTCAACCTCACCCACCTTTTGCTGTTCACTTACCCCGGTCCGGCCTGAAAATCCGCCTTACCGGTGCACAAGGGGTGCACAGGGGGTGCACGCATGCCACCCCCCAATATCCTGCCTCAGACCGGCAGCGCCGTGGTCTTGAACACCGTGCGCAATGCAAAGCTCGACTGCATCTGCGCCACCCCCGGAAGCCGCGCCAGATGCTGGCGGTGGATGCGGGCGAAATCCTCGGTGTTCTCCGCCACCACCTTGAGGATGTAATCCGCCGTCCCCGCCATCAGATGGCACTCCAGCACATCCGGAATCCGCGACACCGCCTTCTCGAACGCGTCCAGAACTTCGTCCGCCTGGCCCGACAGTGTGATCTCCACAAACACCGTCGACGGCACGTTCATCTTGCGCGCGTCCAGGAGCGCGACATAATCACGGATATAACCCTCCGCCTCCAGCCGCTGCACCCGCCTGTGGCAGGCCGAGGCCGACAGGTTCACCCGCTCCGACAAGTCCGCGTTGGAGATGCGCCCCTGCTTTTGCAGAACCGAGAGTATGCGACGATCTGTTTCGTCCAGCGACATTTTGCGAAGATCCTTGCTGTGTCCTGCCATATTACGCGAAGAATCTTCGAAACGCATGTTTTTATTCTGCCCAAATAAGCAGCACATTCCGGGCCGCCTGCGGCAATATGACCGCAGAGAGTTTTGAGGAGATACTCAGATGAAAATCGGCTGCCCCACCGAAATCAAACCGCAGGAATTCCGCGTCGGCATGACCCCGGACGCCGCCCGCGAGGCCGTCCTGCGCGGCCACGAGGTTGTCATCCAGCAAGGCGCCGGCCTGGGCGCAGGCTTCACCGACGAGGACTATGTCTCCGCCGGTGCCGTGATCCTGGACACTGCCGAGGAAATCTTTGCCACCGCCGACATGATCGTCAAGGTGAAGGAACCCCAGGCGGTTGAGCGCAAGATGCTGCGCGAAGGCCAGCTGCTGTTCACCTACCTGCACCTGGCACCCGATCCGGCACAGACCCACGACCTGCTGGAAAGCGGTTGTACCGCAATCGCTTACGAGACCGTCACCGACGACCGCGGCGGCCTGCCGCTGCTGGCGCCGATGTCGGAAGTGGCCGGCCGTCTGGCGCCGCAGGTTGGCTCGTACACCCTGCAGAAGGCCAACGGCGGCCGCGGCGTGCTGATGGGCGGCGTACCCGGCGTGGCCCCGGCCAAGGTCGTGGTGATCGGCGGCGGTGTTGTCGGCACCCATGCAGCCAAGATCGCGGCTGGCATGGGCGCGGATGTCACCATCCTCGACCGTTCGCTGACCCGCCTGAAGTACCTGGACGACGTCTTCGGCCGCACGTTCAAGAACCAGTACTCCACCGCCGGCGCCACCGCTGAGCTGGTGCGCGACGCTGACATGGTGATCGGTGCGGTTCTGGTCCCTGGTGCGGCAGCCCCGAAACTGGTGTCCCGTGCTCAGCTCTCTGAGATGAAGCCGGGCGCAGTGCTGGTGGACGTCGCCATCGACCAGGGCGGCTGCTTCGAGACCTCCAAGGCAACCACCCACGCAGACCCGATCTATGAAGTCGACGGCATCATGCACTACTGCGTGGCCAACATGCCGGGCGCCGTTGCGCGCACCTCGACCCAGGCACTGGGCAACGCGACCCTGCCGTTCATGCTGAACCTGGCCAACAAGGGCTGGCGTCAGGCCTGCGCAGACGACCGTCACCTGCTGAACGGCCTGAACGTGCACGCAGGCAAGCTGACCTATGCCGCGGTCGGCGAGGCCCTGGGCCTGGACTGCATCTCTGCGGAAGACGCAATCAAAATGTAACTTCCCGCTGTAAAGCAGGAAATCCAAAGAAAGCCCCGCCAAACCGGCGGGGCTTTTTCTGTGCCCCTTTACGCAAGAACCGGATCGACCGGACCTGCGGAAATGGCGTTTCTGGAGCCGCACCAAGAGGTTTTCCAGATGCTCCAGACCGCCGCCGCTCTGATCGTGTTTCTGTTTCCGCTGGCCTACAGCCCCGGTCCCGGCAACCTGTTCTTTGCCGCCAATGCCGCGCGCTTCGGCTTTGCTGCAACGGTTCCGGCCAATGCAGGCTACCACCTGGCGACCTGGATCGTGACAGCTGCGATCGGGCTGGGCTTCCTGACAGTGATGGACCAGGCGCCGCAGCTGTTTGCGGTGCTCAAGACCGCAGGTTCTCTCTATGTCCTGTGGCTCGCCTGGAAACTGGTCCGGGCCGGGGTGCTGAGCGGCGCACAGGAGCCGCAGCCGGCCGGTTTCACAGATGGCGCGGTGCTGTTGGTGCTGAACCCCAAGGCCTACGTGATCATCGCGCTGATGTTCTCGCAGTTCCTGGCCCAGGAGGAGGACGGCCGGCTGCTGCCGGTGCTGCTGATCACAACCGTCTTCACTCTCAACAACCTGCTGGCCTTCACGGTCTGGGCCCTGGCCGGCGGCAGGATCGCCAAGCTGTTCCGAACCTCCGCCGGCGCCCGTCGGCTGAATGTGCTGTTCGGCGCCGTTCTGGCGGCGGTTGCGGTCTGGATGCTGCTGCCCTGAAGACCGGAACGACTCATTTGCCGTTTATCCAATGGAGACAATCAGCCAGCTTTGTTCCCGCAGAGGTGGTTTTTAGCTCACCTCAATTTTGTTAAAAATGAGGCAAATTTGTGAAATTGCGGCATGTCCGGACAGCAGCGGCCGGCAGGGCAAGCCTGCGCAACCATTTCCGGTCACGAGTGAAAGCAAATCAATGCCCGAGACTTCCAAGATCTTTACCTACGCGGTGGACGGCCTTGCCTACACCGTCACCGTTTACGAGGAAAACGGCGAATTCTTTGCTGACATCACCGTCGACGAAGGCGCCATGGACGTGAACGCCATCTATTTCGGGGATGATGATTTTTCCGGCTCCAGCGTGTCTCTGAGCGGCCCGCTGAACATGAACGGCACCCGCCTGGACGGCGAAAAGGTGCAATGGGACGAAGCCACGGAGCTGAGCAACCCCGGCCTGGGGCCGGAGGGCGAAGATAAGGAAACCTACCTGCAGACCGGTGACACGATGACGGTCTCGCTGGACATCGAAAGCCTGGACGAGATCGACATTTTCGGCATCCGCGCCACCTCCACCACCAATGACGCAGGCTCCATCAAAGGCGTGAGCGGCGATCCGGAGGAGCCGGAAGAGCCCGAGGACCCGGAAGAGCCCACTTATGAGAAGGTCTTCTTCGGCGAGGTGTTCTCGGACTCCGGCGACCCGCTGGGCGGCACCTTCATCCTGGACGAAGAACCGGACCCGAACCCCTACAGCATCCCCGCCCTGCCCGAAGGCACGGAACCGACGTTTGACAACTACCTGTCCTACTTCCTGTCGGAAGATATCGGCGGTGACCTGCCTGCTGTGCAGTCGGTGGTGTTTTACGGAACCGGAGAGGACGGCGCGCAGGAAGAGCTGTTCCGCATCGACGCGCCGGAGGGCGGCTTCCAAAGTGCGGACGACCTGCTGGCCGCCTATGACGACGCTCTCGAAGCCACCGGAGACCTGGCCGGTCAGGACCTGATGGCAGCACTGAGTTTGGAGGATCACGCAGAGGCAGATCCGGAGGCTGAAGAGGATCTGGGTGCAGACGAATTCGAGCTGCTATGATCTCCCCAGGGGCGGCCCGGCGGCCGCCCCTTATGCCGCCCTGCGGTTGAGGCGTTTCCAGCCTGATATTCCCCGTTTACAGAGTGAAACGCCGCTCCTAGCCTGAAGCGCATAAACAGCGCGGCAGGGATGGAAAGGAAACGGATATGCTGGACGAGTTCAAGGCCTTCATTGCCAAGGGCAATGTGATGGATATGGCGGTGGGGGTCATTATCGGAGCCGCTTTCACCGCGATCGTGAAGTCCATGGTTGATGATCTGATCAACCCGATCATCGGCCTGTTCACCGGCGGGGTGGATTTCACCAACAACTTCGCCGTGCTGGGTGGCGATGGCGCCAGCTACAGCTCGCTGGAGGCCGCGCGCGAAGCCGGTGCCTCGGTCTTTGCCTACGGCTCCTTCCTGATGGCGGTGCTGAACTTCCTGATCATCGCCTGGGTGGTGTTCCTGCTGGTCAAGTCCGTGAACCGCGCCCGCGACGCGATGGAGAGGCAGGAAGAGGCTCCGGCAGAGGAAGCGCCCGCCGGGCCGACAGAACTTGACGTGCTGCTGGAAATCCGCGACTCGCTGAAAAAATAACGCCGGTGCACCGGCATCAAGGAATTGCAAAGGGGCGGGCTTCCGCTCCTTTAGCGCGTTTGCAAGGGATTGAAACTGATGGAACAATTGATTGAACAGGCCGGGGCCTACTGGCCGCTGCTGGTAAGCGGCGTCAAGGCGCTGGTGGTGCTGATCCTCGGCTGGATCGCCACCGGCTGGATCAGCGGCGCAGTACGCAACCGCATCAACAGGACCCCGCAGATCGACCCGACGCTCGGCAATTTCGCTGCCAGCATGATCCGCTGGGCGCTGCTGGCGGTGGTGCTGGTCGCCATCCTCGGCATCTTCGGCATTCAGGCCACCAGCCTGGTAGCGATGCTGGGCGCCGCCACACTGGCGATCGGCCTGGCGCTGCAGGGCACGCTTAGCGATCTGGCGGCGGGCTTTATGCTGATCCTGTTCCGCCCTTACAAGATCGGCCAGTATGTGGACATCGGCGGCACCGCCGGCACAGTGAAGGACGTGAACCTGTTCGTGACCGAGCTGGCAACACCGGACAACGTGCAGATCATCGTCCCCAACGGCCAGGCCTGGGGCTCGGTTATCACCAACTTCTCGCACCACCCTACCCGCCGTGTCGACCTGGTGTTCGGCATCGACTATGGCGACAGCGCCGACACCGCCAAGGCGGTCATTCTGGCACAGGCCACCGCAGACGCACGGGTTCTGCAAGATCCGGAACCCTGGGTGCGGGTCACCAACCTGGGCGACAGCTCGGTCGATCTCACAGCGCGGGTCTGGTGCAAGGCGGATGATTACTGGGAGGTGAAATTCGCCCTCACTCAGGGCGTGAAGGAAGCCTTTGATGCCAAGGGCATTTCCATCCCCTACCCCCATGCGGTGGAAATCAAGAAAGCGGGCTGAGGCGCTCCCGCCTGACTTTGGCCCCTGCCGGGGCCGCACCCCGTTGGGCCTGGCGCCCCGCCTTTGGCGGGGCGTTTCCGCGTTCCGGGTTCAGGAGATCAACGTTCCCGCGCGGCCTGCATAGCGCGAACAGCCGCATTCCGGGCTCTGGCCTCCCGCGCGCGGTCCTGCACTCTGTTTTCAGGTTCTGCCGGCGGCCAGCCGGCCAGCACCTTGTACCCCTCAAGATCGGTAAACGCCCACTGCGCCGCAATAAGCTGGTAGCTCTTCACTTCCCAGCCGGAAGCGTCTGGCTGAAACCGGAAGCGCCAGGTGCCACGCACCTGCACCGGCAGCCGCAGCTGGCGGATCTGCATCATCGCCTGATGGCCGTTCAGGGCGGCACGCGCGCCCTGTGCCCGCAGCTTTCTCATCCGCTCCACCAGGCTGGCCGCTTCGCGCAGGCGGCGGCCGGCAAAGATCACCTCAATCTCGGCGCCCGGGCTGACCAGCCCCTTCACCACCAGATCGCCGCGGTTGTTACGGCTGAACACCGGCACCAGCTCCACCGGCACATCGCGCACCTCGCGCTTGAACAGCCCCGCATCTTCGACCAGCGGGGTGACTTGCATGGGAGGGCGGCGGCGGTTCGTCATTCAGCAGTCCCGATCACCGCCCTCCGGAGAGAGCGGTGCCATTTCGATCTATTATTTGTCACGGGAAAACTAGCCCGCTCCCGTTAAAGAACCGTTGCTCCGTTCCAGCGATCACAGCTTTTCCAAGTGCAATTCGAACACCGCAAAACATTGAAATACAGGAATGTTTCCAGCTTCACCGGCTGACAGGCCGTTTCATGACCAAAGTTGGGTTGCCCCGATACAGGGCCTCGCCCGCAGGTGCATACCCCAGCTTCAGCGCCACCCGGTGCGACACCGTATGGGCCGGATCGAAGATGCAGGCGGTTTCCGCCCAGTCCGTGGCCTCTGCCGCCCACTCGTGGATGCACCCAACCGCTTCGGTAGCCATTCCCCGCCCATGCACTTCCGGCGCCAGCACCCAGCCCGCTTCCGGCACCCCTGCCAGCGGCGGCTCCATGCTGCGCTGGTAGTCGGCAAAACCCACCTCGCCGATGAACCGGCCACTCTCCCGCAGGGTCACCGCCCAGTAGCCATAGCCCAGCGCCTGCCAGTGACCGATGTAACGCAGCAGCCTTGTCCAGCTTTCCTCCGGCGCCGAGGGTGTCCCGGAGATGAAACGCACCACCTCCGGCTCCGCCCAAAGTGCCGCCACGGCTTCGAAATCCTGCACCCCGTGCGGGCGCAGGATCAGCCGTTCCGTCTCAAGCACGGGAGGTGTCATGCAGGCAGCTTGCCGGTCAGCACATAGGTGAGGATTTCGACCACCTGGCGCGGCTCCTCTGCCACCGCCAGCGCAGCGGCATGAACCTCTTTCAGCGCATGCTGATGCTCCGGCGGGCTGAGCACGATGATCGACTTGCCCAGCGCCGCGGCATAGCCCGCGTCAAAGGCCGCGTTCCACTGCTTGTACTTGTCCCCAAAGCGCACGACCACGACATCGGCGTCCGCAATCCCCTTGCGGGTGCGGATCGCGTTGACCATCGCGCCCTTGTGGTCGTGCCAGTACTTGTTCTCTTCGGCCCCCAGCACCGCCACGCCGCAATCATCGCTGGCATCGTGATCCGTCACTGGTGCGCTGAAGCTCACCTCCAGCCCTTTTGCACCCTCAACGATCTGTTCCCGCCAGTCCGTGTGAATCTCGCCCGAGAGATAAACATTCAATGCCACGTCTTGTCCTTTCCTGCGCCAGCGTCCGGGGCCGCGGCCAGTGCGGCCATGACCTCGTCATCGCTGGTTTGCGTAAAATCCCTGTAATGCGCGCCGACCGCCCAAAACTCCCTGGGGCTCAGCAAACAGACCAGAGTATCCACCAAGGGACGCAGTTCGTCCACCGCTTCCGGCGGCGCAACAGGAACCGCCAGGATCACATTCGCGGGCTTACGTTCCTTCAGCCAGAAATGTGCCGCCATAAAGGTAGCGCCGGTGGCAATCCCGTCGTCCACCACGATCACGGTGCGCCCTTCCAGCACGATCGGGTCGCGCCCTTGCAGATAGCGGGCGCGGCGGGCGGCGTTCTCCTCCCGCGCTTCGGCGACCTGGGCGGCAAAATCCTCTGACCTCATACCCGTGGCCTTCAGCAGAGCACCGTTGAAAATGGGATTGCTGCCTTCGGCCAAGGCCCCCGCAGCCAGCTCCGGGTTGGAGGGCATGCCGATCTTGCGGATCAGGATCAGATCCAGAGGCGCGCCCAGCTGCTGCGCAATGGGAAGTGCCACAGGCACCCCGCCCCGCGGCAGCGCCAGCACCACGGGGTCCGTCATCGGCAGTTCAGCCAGTTCCTTGGCCAGCTGAAGCCCGGCGGAAATCCGGTCCTCGAACATTTCGGCCTCCACCCCGTTACCTAGCGCGGAAGCTGCAAAGGCAAACCTCAGCGCCGCCGCGCCACCAGGTAGCGCCCGGGGGTATCGGCCGGGTAGTTCCCGGTCTCGATGATCTCGAACCCTGCCCTTTGCACCGCGGCCTCCAGCCTGCGGATATCGATGAAGTCCACAAAGCTGGGCGCCTTGCCTGCCAGCCGCATCAGCGGAATGGCGGCCGAAAACAGCCAGTATTTCCAGCTGCCCCGCATTTCGCCCAAGCAGGGAGTCTTTGAGATGAACAGCCCGCCGGGCTTCACCCGTGCCGCGACGCCGTCCAGGACCTCCTCCAGATCCGGCAGCAGATGCAGCAGGTTATGCGCCAGGACCGCATCAAACGGCCCCTCAGGCGCCTGCCCGGCACTGCAGCATTGAAACTCGACATTGCCGGCACCTGCATCCCAAGCCCGCTCTCGGCCGACCTCCAGCATCGCCTCAGACAGATCGGTTGCAAGAATTTTGGAGACGCCGCTGGCCAGCTCAATGGCGGTGGAGCCGGTGCCGCAGCCCAGTTCCAGCACGGCATCCTCCGCCTTGAGATAGGACCGTGTCCGCTCCAGCGCATAGCGGTAGGCGTCCATGTCGCGGATCTTGGACTTGGCGTATTTCGGGGCGATCTTGTTCCAAAAGCGGGCATCAGCGGTCATCGCATGTCTCCTTGGCTGCCCGCACCCTATCTATACATTAACCACGGATAAATTGCCGAAATCCGCAGGGGTGTTATACGTATTTGCATGATTAGCCCCGACTGGAACCATATCCGTGCCTTTCTCGCCACCGCTGAAACCGGCTCACTGTCGGCAGCAGCACGCAAGCTTGGTCTCACCCAGCCGACATTGTCGCGCCAGGTTGCGGCACTGGAGGCAGAGCTGGGCGTGCTGCTGTTCGAACGGCTGGGCCGCTCGCTGGCCCTGACCGAAGCCGGGCGGGAACTGCTGGCGCACAGCCGCAGGATGGGGGAAGCCGCCGACGGGCTGGCCCTTGCGGCAACCGGCCAGGCGCAGACCATCGAAGGGCTGGTGCGCATCACCGCCAGCGACGGCATCTCGGCCCATATCCTGCCCGGGGTGCTGGAGCGGCTGCGCCAGCAGGCGCCGCGGCTGCGGATTGAGATTGTTGCCGCGGACGACATCCGCGACCTGCAGCGGCGCGAAGCCGATATTGCCGTCCGCCACGTCCGCCCGGAGCAGCCGGAGCTGATCGCCCGCAAGATGCAGGACACCACTGCCCGCTTCTATGCCGCCCGCAGCTATCTGGAACGCCGCGGCACCCCGCGCAGCCGCGCCGACCTCAGCACCCATGATTTCGTGTCCTTCGGCGACATTCCTCAGTTCCTCGGCTACTTGGAGCCGCTCGGCATCCGGCTGAGCGAAGAGAACTTCCCCGTCGGCTCCACAAGCGGCCTCGCGGCCTGGGAACTGGTGCGGCAGGGCTTCGGCATTGTGCCGATGCTGGACGCCATCGCCCGCAAGAGCCCCGACGTGGAGCCCTTGGACCTGGAAGATTTGCCAACGCTGGAGTTCCCGTTGTGGCTGGCCACCCACCGCGAGCTGCACACAAGCCGCCGCATCCGCCTGGTGTTCGACATTTTGGCCGACTACCTGACCGGGCTGAAGATGCGCTTCTGAACCGCCGCCGCAAAGGAAAAGGGCGACCCCTGAACCGGGAGCCGCCTAAAAGTTTTCCTCAAAACTTTTGCCAAGGCTTTTTCTCAAAAGCCTTGGGCAAGCCGTCACCCGCGCAGGGTACCGCCGGTGGCCTTGGTCACCTTGGCGATGATCTTCTCGCTCACCGCCTCGATGTCTTTTTCCTTCAGCGTCTGATCGCTGGGCTGCAGCCGCACGGTGATGGCCAGCGACTTCTTGCCCTCACCCAGAGAGCCGCCGATGAACTCGTCAAAGACGCGCACATCCTCGATCAGCGCCTTATCGGCACCTGCCGCGGCATTGACCAGGGTCAGCGCTTCGACGCTATCATCGACGACAAAGGCAAAGTCCCGCTCCACGGCCTGCAGATCGCTGATTGCCAGCGCCGGGCGGGTGGCAGAGGATTTGCGCGGCAGCGGAATCTCATCCGGGAAGATGGTGAAGGCCACGGCGGCCCCCTTGATGCCCATCTCCTTCAGCACCTTCGGGTGCAGCTCGCCAAAGACGCCGAGGGTCTTTTTCGGCCCCAGACAGATGCGGCCATGGCGGCCCGGGTGCCACCAGGCGGCACCTTCGCGCAGGACCTGCACCTTGGCCGGGGCGCCGATGGCCGCCAGAACCGCCTCGATGTCGGACTTGGCATCATAAAGATCCACTGCGCGCGAGGCCCCATGCACGTCCTTGGGCCCGGTGCGGCCAACCAGCAGGCCCGCAATCTGATTGACCTGCTCGCCCGGCTCACCGCCGGTGAAAGCAGGGCCTGCCTCGAACAGCGCCAGGTCCATGAAGCCGCGCGCCTGGTTGCGGGCCGCAGCCTGCAGCAGGCCTGCCAGCAGGTCCGGGCGCATATGCGACATCTCGGAAGAGATCGGGTTGGCCAGCATTGTGGCATCATCGCCGCCGCCGAACAGCGCAGCAGAGGCCTTGTCGATGAAGCTGTAGCTGACAACTTCGTTGTAGCCGAGGCTGGCGCAGGTGCGGCGTGCCATCTGCTGGCGGCGCTGCTGCGGTGTCATCACCGGCTTCGGGATGCCATCGGTCAGCCGCGGCAGCGGCTTGCCCACCAGCTTGGTCAGCGAAGCAATCCGCGCGACTTCTTCCACCAGGTCGGCCTCGCCCTGCACGTCCGGGCGCCAGCTAGGCACATGCGCCATGCTGCCCTCCAGACGGAAGCCCAGGCGGGTCAGGGTCTGGCGCTGGTCGCTTTCCGGAATTTCCATCCCCACCAGCGATTGCACACGATCCGCATCCAGCTTGTACGCGCGGGAATGATCCGGCACGTCGCCCGCGATCACGACCTCGGACGGCTCGCCGCCGCACAGGTCCAGGATCATCTGGGTCGCGCGGTGCAGGCCCTCGATGGTGTATTCCGGATCGACGCCGCGCTCAAAGCGGTAGCGCGCATCGGAGTTGATCTTGAGCGCCCGGCCCGCCATGGCGATCTGCACGTGATCCCAGAACGCGCTCTCCAGGAACACATCCACGGTTTCCTCGGTGCAGCCGGTCTCCTCGCCGCCCATGATGCCGCCGATGCTCTCGGGACCATTGGCATCGGAGATCACCATCTGGCCCGCGCCGAAGGTGTATTCCTTCTCATCGAGCGCCTTCAGCATCTCGCCGCCAACCGCGCGATGAACGCGCAGATCGCCCGCGACCTTGGCGGCATCAAACACATGCAGTGGGCGGTTCTGGTCGAAGGTGAAGAAGTTGGTGATGTCCACCAGCGCCGAAATCGGGCGCAGGCCGATCGCCTTCAGCCGGTCCTGCAGCCACTGCGGGCTGGGGCCGTTCTTCACGCCCTTGATCACCCGGCCCGCAAACAGCGGGCAGCCGTCCAGGGTGTCCTCGTCGATTGTGACCTTGACCGGGCTTGCGAAGTCGCCCGGGATCGCCTCATACGCGCGGGTCTTGAGTGTGCCGAGGCCGCGCGCTGCCAGGTCGCGGGCAATACCATAGACGCCCAGCGCATCGGGGCGGTTCGGAGTGATCGCAATCTCGATCACCGGATCGACCTTGGCCGGATCATTCTCCGCCAGCCAGTCCACGAATTTGTCGCCAACCGCGCCGGAGGGCAGCTCGATGATACCGTCATGTTCTTCCGACAGCTCCAGCTCGCGCTCGGAGGCCATCATGCCAAAGCTCTCGATGCCGCGGATCTTGCCGACGCCGATGGTGATGTCGAGGCCGGGGATATACATGCCCGGCTTGCAGACCACCACGGTGATGCCTTCGCGCGCGTTCGGTGCGCCGCAGATGATCTGCAGCTCGCCTTCGTCGGTGTCCACCTTGCAGACCCGCAGCTTGTCGGCATCCGGGTGCTTCTCGGCGTGTTTCACATAGCCGAGGGTAAAATCCTTCAGCGCGTCCGCCGGATTGACGACCTCTTCGACCTCAAGACCCAGATCGGTCAGGGCATCAGTGATCTCTTCCACCGAGGCGTCGGTGTCGAGGTGGTCTTTCAGCCAGGAAAGCGTGAATTTCATCGGTCGGGGACCCCTTGGCAGACATGCGTGTTTGACCTGAGGCAATGGCAAAGAATGCGCCAAGGTTCAAGGGTTCAGCACGCCAGCACTCAAGGATAGCTGGGAGTGAGGTTCAAAAGCTCATCCAATTGCCGCCCGATCCAGCCATGCGGGATGAAATGACCGCCGGGATGGGTGTCCAGCACCACCTGCCCTTGCGTGCAGCCCGCCCAGACCGTGCGGTCCAGCTTGAGGAACTCTACCACCTGCCACTGCCCCAGCGCCCGTGCCGCACCGCAGCCCAGCCGCGCCCGCCACAGCGCTACCGGATAGGTCCGCTCGCCGCCGGGGCCATAGGGGAAATCCATCACCGTATCCTTCAGCCCGTGCACATGGCGCACCTCGCGCGGGGCCTCAGTGCAATTCTCAGTTTGCTGGATGGTGCCTGCCACCGCCAGCAAAGCCGCCACATCATTGCCGCTGTGGCAGACATAACGCCAGGCCATGGCAGAGCCATAGGAGTAGCCGGAGACGTAAATGCGATCCGGATCAACCGGGTAACGTTCGGCGACGTCCGCCAGCACCCGGTCGGCAAAAGCAACGTCATCTGTTTCCGCGGACCAGAAATCCCAGGTCTTGTTGCGCCCGTTCGGCGTCACCAGCAAGACACCCCGCCGCTTGGCAGAGACCCCCACCCGCTCGCTTTTCTGCGCATGGCGCCCGGTGCGCGACCAGCCGTGGAAATGCAGCAGAATCGGCAGGGGCGAGGTCCCGTCCCAGCCCTCCGGCTCCATCACATGATAGGAGCGGTCACCCAGTTCGCAGGGCGTTGCGCCAAGGCATTCAGCGGGTTTTGACGGCCCCATGGCGGCAGCGGCAGTAGCCCACAGCAGGGCGGCGGAGAGAGAAAGAACTGCTCGGATCATTCGCCCTAGGGTAGCCACAACGCCGCAGCTGTCACGTCACAAGTTTGTGGGGCGCGTGCGGCTGCGCCGATGCCTGGCCACAAACTGGCAACCCACCCCTCAAACATTCCCGACACGCGATGTTTTGAGATTCCCCCATCTTCGCGCATACTGATCCCCTCACTGCCAGGGAGACACCGATGACGGATCAGCATTCCGGGGTTCAAAACGCCTTCTTCGTCATTGCCGACCTGTCGGGCTACACCAAATTCATGGCCGGCACCCCGCTGGAGCATTCCAAGGGCATCCTCGATGCGCTCTTCGGCAGCCTGATCCCCGCTATCCGCGCACCGCTTCAGATCTCCGGCCTGCAGGGCGATGCGGTCTTTGCCTATGCCTTCGAAAGCGAGGTGATGACCAAGCAGTTCATCCTCGACTTTGCCGAAAGCCTTTACTGCATTTTCGCCCGCGAAAAGGAGAAAATGATCCTCAACACCGGCTGCACCTGCGATGCCTGCAGCAAGATCGGCGATCTGGAGCTGAAACTGGTGGTGCATCACGGCGAATGCATCCTGCAGGACACAAGGGGCAGCAACGAGCTGGCCGGCCCCGACGTGATCACCGCCTTCCGGCTGCTCAAGAACTCGGTCACCGAACGCACCGGCCTCACCGCCTATACGCTTATTTCCTGCGATGCGCTGCGGGCGATGGATCTGGTCGATTTCTTTGAGGAGAGCGAGTTTCACAGCGAGGACATCGAACACATCGGCCCGGTTGAGTACGTGGTGCGCGACATGCGTGTGGCCTGGCAGCGCCGCCGCTCAACCGAGCGCAGCTTTGTCGGCGCCACGGATGACCTGCTGTTTGACGAATGGATCGTCCCGCTGGCCGTCTCGCCTGAGATCGCCTTTACCATCTGCACCCGCCCCGATCTGCGGACCGAATGGCTGGGCGCCGACAGGATGGACCTGCTGAACACCAACAAGGGCAAGATCGAACCCGGCACGATGTATCACTGCTACCACGGCGACGCGCTGTTTCCTTACGAAGTGCTGGACTGGAACCCCGGCGAATATGTCACCGGCCGCTACAACCTGCCGATGGGGCTGATGATGTATGAAACCATCGAGATGGAGGAGGTCGGCGGCGGAACATTGGTCAAGTTGCGCTATGCCAAGACGCGTTCCCCCAAGCTCCTGGGCAAGCTGATGGCCGGCATGATCAACCGCAAGCTCCGCGGCTTCATCATTCCTGACAAGGAAAACCGGGTCGCCAAGATCAAGGCGCTGGGAAAACGGTTGGGCGGCGAACCAGCGGCAGCGCCTGCCTGAGATGCCCTGGCCAAGCCGCGCCACCGCCTGACCGCGGGGAGGCGATCCAACGGCCGTGTGTGGCAGTTTATCCCGGCCCAATCCGTACGACGTCTAACTGGTGCGCTTGCGCATCCAAATCGCCTGCCCGTGCGGGCGGTCTCTCGTGCATTGCAAAGCTATGCACTGCCGACAGGCGATTGCTCGCAATCGCCGAGAGGCAAGCGATGGCGCGGCGGCCTCTCGGCCTTGATTCCGCGCTTAGAGCTGAACCCGATCGCACCGTTACTTGACGCGATCGCACCCGCACCAAGACTTAGCACGCCTAGTCGGAACTCGCATGCTAGGAGCTGCGAAATCAGCAAACATTTACACTTACATGCGCTTGGCCCAAACTTTCTGGTGAGCATGCAGAAACTTTGAAGCCATAGGAGCTGCAATGAGAATATAAGCAGCTCCGACCAACGCCGGTGCATGCGCAATCAGCAACCAGCATGGCACAACTGCACAAACCGGGATGGCAAAACCAGCCCACCACGGAATTCTTTCGCAAAACGCAGTACACCAGTCATAGTACCGCGCCAGAAAAATCCCGATTAGATACACTTACCGGCTCAAACCGCCATGCAGCGCCGGCATGTCCAGGCTCTGGAAGCCGTAGTGGCGCAGCCAGCGCAGGTCGCTGTCGAAGAAGGCGCGCAGGTCCGGGATGCCGTATTTCAGCATCGCCAAACGGTCAATGCCGATGCCGAAGGCAAAGCCCTGGTAGATCTCCGGGTCGATGCCGCCGGCCGCGATCACCTTGGGATGCACCATGCCGGAGCCGAGGATCTCCATCCAGTCGTCACCCTCGCCGATCTTAAGCGTGCCGCCCTCCCAGGAGCAGCGGATATCCACCTCTGCCGACGGCTCGGTGAAGGGGAAATGCGAGGCGCGGAAGCGCAGCTCGACGTCATCCACTTCAAAGAAGGATTTGACAAACTCCTCCAGCACCCACTTGAGGTTCGCCATCGAGATGTCCTTGTCCAGCGCCAGGCCTTCGACCTGGTGAAACATCGGCGTGTGGGTCTGGTCGTAGTCGGCGCGGTAGACCCCGCCCGGGCAGATGATGCGCAGCGGCGCGCCCATCTTCTCCATCGAGCGTATCTGCACCGGCGAGGTATGGGTGCGCAGCACATGCGGCGGGCGGTTGTCGCCCTCGGCACGGTGCATGTAGAACGTGTCCATCTCGGCGCGCGCCGGATGGTGGCCGGGAATGTTCAGCGCATCGAAGTTATACCAGTCGGTGTCGATCCGCGGCCCTTCGGCAACCGAGAAGCCCAACTCAGCAAAGATCGCGGTGATCTCTTCCTGCACCTGGCTGATCGGATGCAGGCTGCCCTGGCGGGCGGGGCGCGACGGCAGGGTCACGTCCAGCCATTCGGTGCGCAGGCGCTCATCCAGTGCGGCATCTTCCAGGCCCGCCTTCTTGGCCGCCAGCGCCGAGTTGATCTCATCCTTCAGCGCGTTCAGCGCGGGACCTGCCACCTGGCGTTCTTCCGGGGTCATCTTGCCCAGCTCGCGCATCTTCAGCGCCACTTCGCCCTTCTTACCGACGGCGGCAAGGCGGATCGCCTCCAGCGCCGACTCGTCGGCGGCCTCTGCAATCTGACCCAGGTATTTGGCTTTAAGATCGTCCATCACGGCCCCTCGAATTCTGCTTGTGCCCTGCTACCACAAGGGCGCGCGAAAGCAAGAGGGCGGGGGCGGATGCAACAACGGTGTGTCACCAAGGCGCGCCGCCGTGGCGGGTGCCAGCGCCTTCACCCCCGCCACGCCTCCTGCGGCAGCCTTAACAGGTTCTGCTGCAGCCATTGCCCGGCCTGCCCCAGCACCCGCTGCGACGTCCAGACCACGTCGATGCCGGCCAGCGCATCGCTCTGCTGGAAGCCATAGCGCAACCGCACCAGGGCGCCGCTGTCCAGATGCGGCTGCACCGCGGGCAGCGGCAGTTCGGCCCAGCCCAGCCCCTGCCGCAGCAGCTCGATAATCATCCCCGGGCTTTCCGCGCACCAGAGAGAGGCGCTGTAGGCCTCACCGATCAGCCAGCGGGCCTCCTGCGAGCGGCTTTGCAGCACCAGCTGCCGGTGCGCCCGCAGGTCGCGGTGCGCGAGGGGGCCAAGGGCAGCCAGCGGGTGATCCCGCCCGCAAACCGGCACCGCCACCGTGTGGCCAACGCCGCGGAACTGGAACCCCTCCGGGTAGCTCTCCTGCTCCGTCATCAGCCCCAGATCGGCGCGGCCTTCCTTCAGCAATGCGGCCGTATCATTGGGTCCCGCCGACAGAATCTCCACCGCCACATGCGGAAAGGCCTCGGCAAAGCCGCGCAGCGCCTCCAGCAGCGGCGCCTGGTTCAGTCCCTGCTCCACTGCCAGGCACAGGCTGTCCTCCACCCCCTCGGCCATCGACGCAGCTTTGGCGGTAAACTCCCGCTGACCCAAAAGAATGCCGTGCGCATGCGGCAGCATCTCGCGGCCCGCCTTTGTCAGCGCAGGCGACCGTCCGCTGCGGTCGAACAGCTGCAGGCCGCAGTCGATCTCCAGATTGGCAATTGCAGTGGACACCGCCGACTGCGCCTTGCCCATCCTGCGCGCCGCGGCTGAGAAGGAGCCCAGTTCGGCGGCCAACACAAAGGCCTGCAGGGTTTCCGGAGACATCATGGACCACCCATCTGATTTTCAGATACATACTGACTGGAAGCATCATGAAATAGGGATAGAACAAAGACAACGCCCAGACTTCAAAAGGAGGCACAGAATGGCAGGCAAAGTTGCAATGCGTACCGCAAGGGACCGGCTGCGCTATACCGTCAGCTTCGAAATCCTGCTGATGGCAATGCTGGTGCCCGTTGGCGCAGCATTCTTTGACAAACCGCTCAGCGACATCGGCCTCCTGGGCGCCTTCCTGTCCGTGAAGGCAATGCTGCTGAACCTCCTCTACAACTGGATCTTCGATCACGCGGATGCCAGAGCAGGCCGGGTCGCCAGCGACCGCTCGCCGCTGGGCCGCCTGCTCCATGCCGCAGGGTTCGAGGCAACGCTGCTGCTGACCTCGCTTCCAGTCTATATCTGGTGGCTGAACCTGGGCCTGCTGCAGGCGCTGGCCGCAGACCTGACGGTGACCTCCTTCGTGGTGGTCTACACCTACGGTTTCACCCTCGCCTATGACCGCCTGTTCCCGGTCGCAGCGGCGGCGAACAGCAGCTCCTGACCTGCCGCCCGGCAGAGCCTGCGGTTTTATGCTATACTTGCGGCGCGCGGCACAGCGCATCCCATTCAGCAGCAACCGGAGGACAGCCATGGCACATGTGGATTGGTATATCGAAGGCCCCAGCTTCGGGAACTGCAACTGCAACTACGGCTGCCCCTGCCAGTTCGAGGATCTGCCCACCCATGGGCATTGCACCGGGTTCGAGGTGATCCGTATCGACAAGGGCCATTTCGGCAGCACCGACCTGACCGGCACCCGCGCAGCGCTGTTCTACGCCTGGCCCGGCCCGGTTTTCGAGGGCAAGGGGGCGCTGCAGGCGATCATCGACGACCGCGCCACCGACGCCCAGCGCGCGGCGCTGGAAACCGTGATGCTGGGCGGCGAAACCGATGAGGAAGCCACCCACTGGTGGGTGTTCCGCGCCATGTGCGACACCGTGCACGAGACGCTGATCAAGCGGATCGACTACGAAGTCGACATCGAAAACCGCACTGCCAAACTCGACATCGAAGGGCTGGTCACTTCAACCGGCCGGCCGATCCAGGCCCCACATGGCGGCGGCGAGCACCGGGTCCGCATCGATATCCCCGGCGGCATCGAGTTCACCCTGGCCGAGATCGGCAGCGCCAGCACCAAGTCTGACGCGGCGATCAAGCTGGACCTGGATGACAGCTATGGCCAATGGGCCATCATCCGCCACGGTCCGCACGGAATCGCGGCCTGATATGCCCGCTCCGCTGGTGTAACAGGCGTTTCCAGACCTGTCGCTGTCGCCCGCGGGCCTGCACAGTGTGCATCCTGTTGCATCTTATCTGCGTATTCCACTCAACTTATGAGGCCAGTGATGGAAACCTACTCCGGGACCTGCCATTGTGGCGCAGTCCGCTTCACCTTCCGCACCCGGGAAATCTCCAGCGCCATGCTTTGCGACTGCTCGATTTGCTCCCGCAGAGGGGCTGGCTTGACACCGGAAACCATCCCGCCCGCCGATATGCACATCACGGCTGCCCCCGGCACCCTGAAAACCTACCAGTTCGGCACCAAGACCGCGCAGCACCATTTCTGCGGCACATGCGGCATCCACACCTTTGTGGAAACCCGCCTCAACCCTGGGCACTACCGGGTGAACCTCGGCTGCATCAAGGGACTGGATGCGCTGCGGCTGCCATCAGAAATCTACGACGGCCAAAACCTCTGAGCCTCAGCCCTTGCCACCCTCATCCGGCTTCTTCTTCCAGCGCTTTTGGTTGAACGGGTACAGGAATTGCCGCCAGTAGCCGTTTGGCACCGTGTCACCGGCCACCCCGTATTTCGACGGCCATTCCTTCTCCGGCAGGTGGTGGGTGCCAAACAGCCAGTCATAGAGCGGGAAATGCGAGGCATAGTTGATGTCGATCGCCGCCCGCTCGCTGCCATGATGCCAATGGTGATAGCGCGGGGTGACCAGGAACCGCTCCACAAAGCCCAGCTTCCAGCCGATATTGGCGTGGATGAAGCTAGAGTAGAAATAGACGATCAGCAGATAGCCCTGGATCGCCTCCGGCTTGAAGCCGAGCGTAAACATCGGCACTGCAGTCAGCCCGCGCAGCACCGCGATCTCGATGAAATGCATCCGCGCCCCGGCCAGCCAGTCCATCTTCTTGGCGGAGTGGTGGATCGCATGGAAATGCCACAGCGCCGGGAAGGTGTGAAAAGCGCGGTGCACCCAGTACTGCACGAAATCCGTTGCCGCCATGATGATCAGCACCTGCATCGCAAAGGGCAGATTGGTGATATGGGCGCGGATCCCCTCCAGATTGAATTCGGTGTTCACATAGTTCGCGGGCGCCATGGTCAGGAACGTTAGCACCTGCACCAGCATGGAACTGATCAGATAATAGAACATGTCCTCGCGCCATTCGGTGCGGAACACGGTCTGCTCGCGCCGCGCTGGAAAGACCCGCTCCAGCGGCACGAACAGAAAACCCACCAGCAGCACGTTCACGACAAAATAGTCGAGCCCGAAATACAAGCTCTGCGGAGCCTCGCCCGCGTGCTGGGGCTGCGCCGTAGCCATCAGCGAGGCAACTACAGACAGACCCAGCGCCGCCCAGCCCAGGCTTTTCTGGCGGCTCAGGATCAGGCTCAGCAGCGACAGCGCATAGCCCGCCAGCAGCACAAACCGCAGGAAGGCGGTCACATAGCCGCTGGAATGCACAAATGCGATCTGCGGATAAGAGAACGTCTCAGGGTACCAGCGCAGCAGCACCAGCAGCAGCCCGGTGATGGCCGCCAAAAGCGCCATTGAGCCCGACAGCCAGCCGCTGCCCAGCGGCCGAACCTCGCGCGGGGATTCCAGTTGCGCGATCACATTCCGGATGAATTTCATGCCTGCCTCATTGCCGCCGTTCCGGCGCAACCTGCCACAGATAGCAGCGGCCTGCGACTACGGAAATCATGACACCGGCCAGCCGTCCTCGCCGGGCGTCACACCAGCCGCCGCATCATCGCCAGCAGCGACTGGCGGCTGGCGTAGCCCAGCCTTTGCGCCACCTGCTCCAACCGCGCGCCGCGTGCCTCTGCCCGCAGTGCGATCTGGCAGCGCAGCCGGTCGCGCCAGCCACCGAAACTCAGCCCCGTCTGCTGCTGGAACCGGCGGGTGAAGCTGCGGCGGCTCATCCCTGCCAGCGCCGCCCAATGGTCAAGCGTGTGCGGCGCGCCCGGTGCGCCGATCAGCGCATCGCAGACCCGCTGCAGCCGCGCGTCCGCAGGGTACGGCAGCGCCAGCGGGGATTTCGGCGCCGCCGCCAGTTCTATCAGGATCAGCTGGCTTAGATGGTGCGCCCGCGGCGGCAGCGGCCAGGGATTGTTCATGGCGCACAGCGCCGCAATCAGCCCCGCCAGCAGCGGCTCCACGGTCACCGCCCGGCACTCCGCCATCATCTCCGCCCCAGATGCCGCCGGATCGATATAGAGCGACTGCAGCTGCACTTCGCCCGCCATGCGGATCTCGTGCAGCATTCCCGCCGGCACGATCAGCCCAGACCCCGCAGGCACCGCCCAGCTGGTGCCGCCGGCCTCTGCCATCATCAGCCCGGCCACTGCATAGACCAGCTGGTGGCGCGGGTGGTCATGCCAGGCGGAGATATAGCCGTCCGCGTATGAGCGCGCGTAGGATGCCACCCCATGCGGCAGCATCTGCACCGCATCGGACGAAGGCGATCCCCGCCGCCGGATATCCGCATTCTGGCCCATTTGCGCAAAAACTGGCCCCATCGCCGCGAAAGGGCAAGCTAAAACGCAACCAAAAGGAGGCCGGCCCCATGCAGACCATCACCAGCACCAATGAGCTTGAAGAGATCTACGGCGCCCCGGTGCCGCAATCGCTGACCAAGGTCACCACCCGCCTGACGCCGCTCTACCGCGACTGGATCGGCGCCTCGAGGTTCCTGGTGCTGTCCACCGTTGGCCCCGAGGGCACAGACGCCACCCCGCGCGGCGATGACGGCCCTGTGGTGCATATGGCGGACGAGCGCACCCTCTGGCTGCCCGACTGGCGCGGCAACAACCGCATCGACAGCTTGCGCAATATCGTCCGCGACAGCCGCGTCAGCCTGATGTTCATGGTGCCTGGCTGCAACAACGTGGTTCGGGTGAACGGCACCGCCGTGCTGACCGCGGCCGAGGCCATTCGCTCCCATTTTGCCCGCAAATCCCTGCGGCCCGCGACTGTGGCGGTAATCACGATTCAAGAGCTCTATTTCCAATGCGCCAAGGCGCTGATGCGCTCCCGCCTGTGGGACCTGGAGGCGAACCGCCCCGCGGTGCCCACCGCTGGCCAGTTCCTGAAAGAGCAGGAGGAGAGCTTTGAGGCAGAGGCATATGACGCAGGATATGCGGAATACGCCAAGTCCCGCATGTGGTGATGGCGTTTCCGCGGCTGCCCGTCTGGTCCAGCGAGGCAAACGCATGCCGCAGCAGACAGTTTTTCCCGCAAGTGCGGCACCTTAGCGCTTGCCAGCAGGCAGGCAACCTGTGCAAGTTGCAGACCTGCCGTCCCAAAGAGATGTACTGCCGTGCCCACACAAATGGACCGCACCAGCCAGACCTGGAAGGTCACGCCAGACCTGTTGGGCATCATCGACGCCTCCGGCATCTTCACAGACACAAACCCGGCCTGGTTCACCACGCTGGGCCTGCTGCCGGAAGAGATCGAAAGCCGCCAGTTCTTCGACTTCCTGCACCCCGACGACATGTCCCGGACCGAGGCCGCCTTTGAGCGCGTCAAGCAGGGCAAGCCGGTGCTGCAGTTCGAAAACCGCTACCGGCACAAGGACGGCAGCTATCGCTGGCTGTCCTGGAACGCGGTTCCGGAAGGCGAACGCTTTTACTGCAGTGCCCGGGATGTAACCAAAGCCAAGGAAAACGCCGCCAATCTGGCCTCCCGCGAGCAGGAAGCCCATTTCCGCGAGCAGTTCATCGCTGTGCTGGGCCACGATCTGCGCAACCCGCTGTCGGCGATCGGCGCCACGCTGCGGCTGTTGGAGAATGAACCGCAATCAGCCAAGGCGCTGGAGATCCTGGCGCTCGGGCGCCAGTCCGTCACCCGGATGTCGGCGCTGATCAACGACATTCTGGACTTTGCCCGGTCGCGCCTTGGAGAAGGCATTGAAATCACGCGGTCGGACAGCGCGGAGCTGCGGCCGGTCCTGGCGCAAACGGTTGAGGAAATCCGGCTGGCAAATCCGGGCACCCCGATCACCGAGAACTACAGTTTCACCGACCCGCTGAACTGCGACACGGACCGCATCGCCCAGCTGGTCTCCAACCTTCTGTCCAATGCAGTGACTCACGGCGCCCAAGGCAAACCGGTCATCGTGACAGCCCGCGAGGACGGCAGCGATTTCACTCTGTCCGTTGCCAACCAGGGGGAACCGATCCCTGAGGCAACCATGGCCCTGCTGTTCGAACCCTTCACCCGCACCCACACCCGCGAGTCGCAGAACGGCCTGGGCCTCGGCCTCTACATCGCCCAGCAAATCGCCAAGGCGCATGGCGGCCTGATCGTGGCAGCGTCGGATCGCCAGCAAACCATCTTTACCCTGCGGATGCCGCGCCAAGGCTGAGCACGGCAGGGGTCAGCAAATATTCGGCGCTGTTTTCTGCTTTCGGTTCCTTGCACCCGATAGCAGCAGCTTTCTGCACCTCAGCACTGGGAACTGGTTTTTTACCACCGCTCCCGCTACCCTGACCCAAAGGGGAGGGCCAGTGGATGGAGCGCCGCCTGGCTGCAATTCTAGCAGCAGATGTCGTGGGTTATTCCAAACTCGTTCAGGCGGACGAGGCGGCAACGCTCAAACGGATGAAAGTCATCTGGAGCGAAATCTTCATCCCTCTTGTGACCGGAAACAGGGGCCGCATCTTCAAGACCATGGGCGATGGCGCCCTTGCTGAATTCGCCAGCGCCGTGGATGCGGTGGAATGTGCGGTTGCGCTGCAAAACGCTCTGCGCGCAAGAAATTCTGAAAACGCAGATCTGGACCCGATTGATTTCAGGATAGGCATCAACCTGGGCGACATCGTTGTCGAGGGCGACGACGTGCTGGGTGAAGGCGTCAACGTCGCCGCCCGGCTGGAAGCCGCCGCGCCCTGCGGCGGCGTTCTGACCTCCGACCACGTGCACAGCCAGGTCCGCGGCAAAGTGGGCGCCACCTTCATCGACGCCGGCAAGATCAGCCTCAAGAACATCGACGGCCCCTTCCGGGTCTGGCGCTGGGACGGCGGCACGTCCACAGCCAAACCTGCAGCCCGGAAACGGGAAAAACTGTCCATCGCTGTGCTGCCCTTCACCAACATGTCCGCCGACCCAGAGCAGGAGTTTCTTGCCGACGGGCTAAGCGAGGACATCATCACCGGACTGTCGAAAATCCGCTGGTTCCTGGTGATCGCCCGCAATTCCACCTTCACCTACAAAGGCCAGGCCGTCGACATCAAACGCGTCGCCGCCGAACTCGGCGTTCGCTACGTGCTCGAGGGCAGCGTGCGGCGGGCCGGCAACCGCGTCCGCGTCACCGCGCAGCTGATTGATGCGCCGACCGGACTGCATGTCTGGGCGGAACATTACGACCGTGAGCTGCAGGATATTTTCGATCTGCAGGACGAGATCACCCGGACCATCGTCGGCCGGGTGGAGCCGGAAATGGCCGCTGCCGAACGCGAAAAGGCAATCAGCCGCAGAACAGAAAGCCTGGATGCCTGGGCCTGCTACCAGCGCGGCCTCTGGCACATGTGGGACTACAGCCGCGAGGACCACCAGAAGTCTCTGGACCTTCTCCGGCGGGCAACAGAGCTTGATCCGGAGTTTTCCACCGCGCACGCGTATCTGTGCTACGCCTACTATGAGGGCGTGGTAATGGGCTGGCCGGACGACCCGGAGCACCATCTGGAACTGGGCATGGCGTCCGCACGCCGCGCCTTGCAGATCGACGACACCGACCCGGTGGGTTATTTCGCCATCGGCCGGATCCACATGATGCAGGGCAGCCACGACTTGTCGATTGCAGCGCTGCAGCGGGCGATCCAGCTCAACCCCAGCTTCAGCCAGGCGCACCACGGGCTGGGCATGGTGCTGACCCTGGCCGGCCGCCTGGACGAAGCGCGCGCCTGCGAAGAACGTGTCGAGCCGTTGAGTCCGCGCGATCCGATCCTCTGGGCGACGACAATTACCCATGCGCTGGCGGATGTGCTGGCCGGAGATACAGAGGCCGCCCTGGCCTGGGTGGACAAGACAATGCAGCTGCCCCGGGCAACCGGCTATTGGCCGCATGCGGTCAAGGCAGCCGCCCTGGTGCAGGCCGGGCGCCTGGACGAGGCCAGGGTCTCAGTACAGACCGCGATTGGCGAACTGCCGAAACTATCCCTCAGCTACCTGGCCCGCAGCCTGCCCGTCAAACATCCCGGCGGCCTGGATCCCTATCTGAACGCGCTCCGTACGGCAGGGTTGCCGGAATAGCGGCAACAAAAAAGGCCGCCCCGATGGGCGGCCTTCTCTGAATTCGAACTCTGGAACCTTAGGCTGCCAGCGCGTCCTGTGCCTGACGGACGATCGCACCGAAGGCTTCGGGCTCGTGCACGGCCAGGTCGGCCAGAACCTTGCGGTCCACTTCGATGCCGGCCAGGGTCAGGCCGTTGATGAAGCGGGAGTACGTCAGCGCTTCGTCGTGCGAACGCACAGCAGCGTTGATACGCTGGATCCACAGCGCGCGGAAGTTGCGCTTGCGGTTCTTACGGTCGCGGGTTGCGTACTGGTTGGCCTTGTCGACGGCCTGACGGGCAACCTTGAAGGTGTTCTTGCGGCGGCCGTAGTAACCTTTGGCTGCCTTGATGACCTTCTTGTGACGGGCGTGAGTTGTGGTACCACCTTTAACGCGGGACATATCTCAGATCTCCTCTTAGCGGTCGTAGGGCATGAAGCCCTTGACGATCTTTGCGTCCGGTGCGGACAGGGTGGTGGTGCCGCGGGCGTCACGGATGAACTTGGTGGTGCGCTTGATCATGCCGTGGCGCTTGCCGGCCTGACCCGCTTTCACCTTGCCGGTGGCGGTAATCTTGAAGCGCTTCTTGGCGCTCGACTTTGTCTTCATCTTGGGCATTTCCGTCTCCTTCAATGCAGGTTCGCTAGACGCGCGACTCGGCATGCCTCGACGGCCGGCCGCGCGGAACAGAGCTGCCCTTTAAGCAATGCTGGCAGGATGGGCAAGCGGATTCTCTAAAGTAGGCGCCCGACGACCCTGAAAAACACGTCCGGGATCTCATCAATCGCATATCCGCCAGGTTTCTGCACCACGGCATAGGCGATCAGCGAGATGGCGATCAATATGGTGAGAATTGACGCCCGCGGCGGGCGGCGTTCACTCAGGGAGGACATGACCGATGGCACCGTGAATGCCGCAATCACCAGCCCCAGGATCAACGCCAGATCCGTATCCATGAACCATCTCCCCCATGACCTCAGCAACCTGAGAGATGGTAGGGGCAGGTGGCGGCATTTCAATCGCCGCCGGCCGCCTTGGGGTCATTCCGGATCGGTGCTGTAGATCAGCCGCTCGTCGCAGGGGGCGATGCGCAGGATGTTGGTGGTGCCCGGCACGTTGAAGGGCACGCCGGCAGTCACCACGATCTGGTCGCCCTCGGAGGCGTAGCCGCCCGACCGCGCCGCCCGCGCGGCGCTGACCACCGCGCCCTTGAACCGGTCCAGCTCCGGCGTCATCACGCATTTGCAGCCCCAGCTGAGGCACAGCCGGCGGGCAGTGGCGCTGACCGGGGTCATGGCGATGATGGGCACACCAGGGCGTTCCCGCGCGGTCAGCAGCGCGGTGGTGCCGGACTGGGTGAAACAGCAGATCGCCTTGATCTCGGTCTTCTCCGCAATCTCCCGTGCTGCGGCGACGATTCCGTCAGCCACCGTGGTGCCCTTGGCTGAGCGCGAAGACGCGATGATCTGGGTGTAAGTCGGGTCAGCCTCAACTTCGACCGCCACCTTGTCCATGGTCTGCACCGCTTGCACCGGATACTGGCCCGCCGCGCTCTCGGCGCTCAGCATTACCGCATCGGCGCCCTCATAGATGGCGGTGGCAACGTCGGAGACCTCGGCCCGGGTCGGCATCGGGCTTTCGATCATGCTTTCCAGCATCTGGGTTGCCACGATCACCGGCTTGGCCGCGGCCCGGCACTTGCGCACCAGACGTTTCTGGATCGGCGGCACCGCCGCCACCGGCAGCTCCACCCCCAGGTCGCCGCGTGCCACCATGATACCGTCAGAGGCATCCAGAATGGCCTCGAAATCCTCCACCGCCTGCGGCTTTTCAATCTTCGACAGCACCGCCGCGCGGCCATCGGCCAGTGCGCGCGCCTCATAAACATCCTTGGCCCGCTGCACAAAGGACAGCGCCAGCCAGTCCACCCCCAGGGCGCAGACAAATTCCAGGTCCGCACGGTCCTTCTCGGACAAGGCCGCCAGCGGCAGCACCACGTCGGGCACATTTACGCCCTTGCGGTTCGAAATCGTGCCGCCGGTCTCCACCGTGCAATCAGCAAAGTCCGGGCCGCAGTCATCCACCACCAGGCGGATCTTGCCGTCGTTCACCAGCAGGTGCGCACCCGGCTCCAGCGCCTGGAAAATCTCCGGATGCGGCAGGCACACGCGCGACACGCCGCCCTCCGCCTCATCCAAGTCGAGGCGGAACTTCGCCCCCTCCTCCAGGTCTTCGGCGCCGTTGGCAAACACACCCACCCGCAGCTTCGGCCCCTGCAAGTCAGCGAGAATCGCAATCGGGCTGTCCAGGTCCTGCTCCACCTGGCGGATGATCTTGTGCTTCTCGGCGATCTCCGGGTGGCTGCCGTGCGACATGTTCAGGCGGAACACATCTGCGCCCGCCTCATGCAGCGCGCGGATGGTCTCGTAGGTCTCCGAGGCCGGCCCCAAAGTGGCGACAATCTTCACATTGCGCGATCGTTTCATTGGGGTCCTCTCCTTCGGATCTCGTCTTCATGTTACCGCAAACAGCTCGGGGTGCTTATCCCCCAATTCCCATTTCCGCGCAACTCCCGTAAAGAGAATGCGGCAAAACATATCAGGCTCATGACATACACACCGTTTTTTGTTCACGGCGCAGACCGTCCCGCCCGCTGGCTGATCACCTGCGACCACGCAACCAACCATGTGCCGGATTTTGCCGGCGGCGGCGACCTCGGCCTCCCGCGCGAGGACATGGAGCGCCACATCGCCTATGACGTCGGCGCCTATGAGGTGTCCAAGCTCTTGGGCGAGATGCTGGACGCGCCGGTGGTGGCCTCGAATTTCTCCCGCCTGGTGATCGACCCCAACCGCGGCGAGGACGACCCGACCCTCTTGATGAAGCTCTATGACGGCACCATCATCCCGGCCAACCGCCACGCGGGCGAGGCAGAACTGAAGGAGCGGCTGGAAAGCTGCTACCGCCCCTACCACCGGGCGCTGGCCCGGCTGGCAGAGCGGCCGCGCACGGTGATCGTCTCGGTCCACAGCTTCACCCGCCAGCTGCGCGGGCGTGCGCCGCGGCCCTGGGAAATCGGCATCCTGTTCCCCGAGGGCGAGCGGTTCTCGCCCTTCGTCATTGAGGAGCTGAACCGCGAGGACGGCCTGTGTGTGGGCGTCAATGAGCCCTACACCGGCTATCTGCCCGGCGACGCGATCGAAACCCATGCCACCAAGCCGGGCCGCCCCAACACGCTGGTCGAGCTGAGGAACGATCTGATTGCAGAGCACGAGGGCCAGCACGAATGGGCCGAGCGCCTCGCCCGTATCCTGCCCAAGGCACTGGACGCCTCTGAGCTCTGACCTGCCGGGCACCGGAATTCGGCGCGAATTCCGGCTCGGAAAACGGCGCTGACATTGCAGAACGGGCCGCGCGCACCCATATTTGTAACGGAAACGCGGGATTTTCGGGGAAAGGAGCAGTCATGACCCAGGAAACCCTTTCTGCCTTTTTCGGATGGCTGACCGTTTTGCATATCGGACTGTTCACCCTCTCTGCCGTGCTTCTGATGCTGATGCGGGACTGGGTGGCTGGGCTGCACGCCCGCATGTTCGGGCTGGCGCCCGCGGATGTCAGCCTGACGGTCTACCGCTGGCTCGGCACCTATAAGATCGTGATCTTTGCCACCGCGCTGGGGCCCTGGCTGGCGCTGCAGCTGATCTGACCAACCGCCCGCCCCCATTGCCCGCCCCTGTCCCGGCTGCTAGGCCTGCGGGGACGCAAGACAACTCCGGAGCCACTGCCATGGACAAGCAAACCGAGATCGAAATCCAGGCCGCCGCCTTCCGCCGCCTGCAAAAGCACCTGATGGAAGACCGCACCGATGTGCAGAACATCGACCTGATGAACATGGCCGGCTTCTGCCGCAACTGCCTGGCCCGCTGGTACCAGGAAGCCGCCAACGAGCGCGGCATCGAGATGGGCAAGACCGAAGCGCGTGAAATCTACTATGGCATGACCATGGATGAGTGGAAGGCCAACTACCAGACCGAGGCCAGCGCCGAGAAACAGGCGGCCTTCGAGGTGGCGTTCAAGGAAAACGTGACCGACAAGCAGTAAGCAGCTGCTCCGCTAAACCGGGACAGAGGGGCGCTGCCCCTCTTGGCCGTGCGGCCAATTCACCCCGGAGTATTTGCCCAAAGGTGAAAGAACCGGGTCGGCCGCAGCCTCAGCCTCTCAGCCGCAGGGCCGCGCGCGCTGGATCAACCGGCGCACCATCCGCATCCATCAGCCCCACCCGCAGCGGCGCACCGCTCTCCCGGTCCACCACCCCGACCGGTGCCGCGCCGCCGGTGACATGCGCCTCCCCCCATTGCGCCAGCGCCAGAAAGGTCAGCGCCAATCCGCGCCCGGCTTCGGTCAGCACATAGGCCTGGCGCACCCGGTCGCCCGCCTCCTGATAGGGCTGCTTCTCCAGCACCCCGCGCGCCACCAGGCTGTTCAGCCGGTCCGTCAGCGTCGAGCGCGGCGCCTTCAGGTCTTCGCGCATGTCGTCATAGCGGCAAACGCCATAGAAAGCCTCCCGCAGGATCAAGAGCGTCCAGCGGTCGCCGAGGATTTCGGCGGCCAGCGCCATCGGGCACTGCTCCTTGGGCACCAGGGCGCGGCGGCGGACGGCGGGCAGGGTTTCACGGGAATCAGAAGCTGGGTTTGACATGCGGACCCAGATAGGGGATTTCTACCTGAGTTCAAAATTTAGACTCAGATTCGCATTCGAAAGGACAGCCCCGATGACCCAGCAGCGCCCGATGGACCGCGACGATACGCTCGAAGACTTCGAGCCGCGCCGGATCACCCTCAACGATGCGGAGAAAACCGTGCATGTGTCCGGCAACGGCCCGGCGGTTATCGTGATGGCGGAAATGCCCGGGATCAGCCCGCATGTGGCCCGCTTTGCCCGCTGGGTGCGTGATGCAGGCTTCACCGTCTACATGCCCTCGCTGTTCGGCAAGGACGGCGCCGTGGCCACCGCAGAGGACGGCGCAGAGGTGTTCCGCCGCGCCTGCGTCAGCGCCGAATTCCGCGCCTTTGCGGGCAATGGCGCCAGCCCGGTCACCCAGTGGCTGCGGGCGCTGGCACGGCTTGCGCATGAGGAATGCGGCGGTCCCGGCACCGGTGCCATCGGCATGTGCTTCACCGGCAATTTCGCCCTGTCGATGATGCTGGAGCCCGCCATGCTTGCTCCGGTTCTGGCGCAGCCCTCTCTGCCGCTGGACAACCCGGCGGGTGTCGAAAGCCCGCCAGAGGAACTGGCCGCTGTGCGTGAGCGGCTGGAGCGCGAGGACCTCACGGTGCTGGCCTACCGGTTTCAGGGTGACGACTTCTGCCAGGCGCAGCGCTTTGCGGCTTATGCCGAAGCCTTGGGAGAGCGCTTTGACGCCCGCACCCTGCCGGACAGCGCCGCCGCTGCCGAAGTGCCGCCGTTCTTTGCCAAACACGTCCCCACCCCGCACAGCGTGGTCACCGCGCATTTGGTGGATGAGGCAGGCAGCCCGACCCTGACCGCACGGGATGAGATCCTGGCATTCTTCAGGCAACGGCTAACAGCAGGCAGCTGATCTAACGGGCGGCGGCGCTGCCTCGCCCGCCGCCTCAGCGCTCCAGGCTTTCAAACCAGTCCAGCGCCATAGTGCTCCATCCCTTGGGCAGGCCATGGCCGCCCTTGTGCAGGATCAGCTCAAGCCCGCCGGCTTCACAGTCCCAGCGCTTGCGCCAGATGCCATCTTCGATCTGATGGTCAGCAGCATTTCTGCGGCAGCTGTTTTCGCGCCGCCACAGCTGCAGACCTTCCCAGATGTCAGCCTGTATGATCTCGGCCACCGAGCCCTGAATTACCCGGCCTTCCAGCGGCACCACCTTGTCGGTAAACCCGTGAATGTGCAGCAGCTTCACCGGCCCCTTGCAGTCCCGTACCATTGGCAGCCAGAAGCCGCCGGAAACCGGAACATAGGCGGCTGCGAACTCCGGCATCTGGCAGGCCGCATCCCAGACCATAGAGCCGCCGCGGGAAAAGCCGCTCAGCAGCAGCTGGTCCGGCTCTACCCCGGCACGCTCCGTGGCATCCGCCAGTACATCGCGCAGGAATACCAGGTCACGGCGCGGATAGGTGTTCCAGCCGTCACGCACCGACCAGTCGGCGGGTTTGCCCTCTGCCCAAGGCAGCCCGCTGGGGGCAATCACCGCATAGCCGCGACGGCTGAAAGCCCCCACCAGCCCGGTATTGGCAATCACCTTGGCACCGCTGCTGCCGTAGCCATGCAGGAACATCACTGCCGGCCCGCCCTGCCAGCCCTCCGGCAAAGCCAAGTGGTAGTCACCGCCATCTATCGGGCACGGCGTCTCCCCGCCGCACGGCGCGGCCTCTTCCGCTGCTCCTGTTGGCGCGGCCAGCAGCCCCGCTATCAGCAGCATCCATATCCGGCTCAGCATCTGCGCCCCTCCCCCATACGGTACAGAACCGAGGCTAGCACAATCCGCAGGCGCTGCAGCTGACAGGAACAAGAAAAAGGCCGCCCGTTCTGGGCGGCCGCTGCAAAATGTCTTACTTAAATTCCCTGGACCACCGGTCCGCAGCAGGGCGCGCACCCCCGATGGCGCGCCTAGCCGCGGAAGCGGCCCAGAAGCCGGGAGGCCAGTGCACCAGAGGCCGGACGTTCCCGCGCCAGGAGCTTGCCAGCCAGCCACCCCCGGCTGGCAGGCGCCTCGGCATAGTCGGGATGCTCCACTACTTCTGCGGTCAGCACCTGACGGACAGCGGCCAGAATTTCCGCGTCGCTCGGCTCTGCGGCCTGGCTGTTCACGGCTTCCCCGATCTCTGGCTGATAACACTGTTGCATCTGGCACCTCCATGGTCTGCGGCTCTGGCTGGCGGCCCCCCTGGCCGGCTCCTATCACCTGAAATCAGGTTACCGCATTCCTGACGCGACGGGGTCATTTTGTGTAAAATTAGTTAAAATCCTGAGCCGAAGCAGGGGTTTTCCGGGACAGTCGTTCGGCCAGCCGCCCATTGTTGCCAGAGGCTGGAAAATACGCAGTCTCACCGCTTTCAAGGCCTCGCTTTCCGGACCAGCCATACGGCCCGGAACAGCCGAATTGATTCTCTTTTGAACAAAAAGACCGCCCCGAAGGGCGGCCTTTCGTAACAGTGCGGCAAGCAGCCTCAGACGGCTTTCTTGCGGCTTTCCTCCAGGTAGATCTCGCGCAGACGCTTGGCGATCGGACCGGGGATGCCGTCGCCGAGCTGCACGCCGTCGATCTCGACCACCGGCATCACAAAGGCGCTGGCGGAGGTGGTGAAGGCCTCATCCGCCTCCTTGGCTTCCTCGATGGTAAACAGACGCTCCTCGATCTCCATCTGAGCCTCTGCCGCCAGACGCAGCACCGCGGCGCGGGTGATGCCGTGCAGGATATCGTTGGACAGCGGACGGGTCACGATCTTGCCGTTCTTGACGTAATAAGCGTTGTTGGAGGTGCCTTCGGTCACATAGCCGTCTTCGATCAGCCAGGCATCATCGCAGCCTGCCTTCTTGGCCATCATCTTGCCCATCGACGGGTACAGCAGCTGAACGGTCTTGATGTCGCGGCGGCCCCAGCGGATGTCCTCGATCGAGATGATCTTGGCGCCTTTGGCAGCGGCCGGGCTGTCCGCTAGGCCGGGCTTGTTCTGGGTGAACAGCACCAGGCTCGGCGGGGTGTCTTCGGACGGGAACACAAAGTCCCGGTCACCGTCAGAGCCGCGCGAGACCTGCAGGTAAACCAGCCCTTCTTCGATGCCGTTCAGCTCCACCAGCTTGCGGTGGATCTCCAAGAGCTCCTCCTTGGAGCAGGGCGACGCCATGTCCAGCTCTTTCAGCGAGCGGTCCAGGCGCACGGCGTGGCCTTCAAAGTCGATCAGCTTGCCGTCCAGAACCGAGGTCACCTCATAAACCGCATCGGCAAACAGAAAGCCGCGGTCAAAGATCGAAACCTTGGCTTCACCCTCGGGCAGGTATTCGCCATTCACATAAACGGTACGGGTCATCTTGGTCTCCTCAACCCCAAAGTGCCGGTTTCGGCGGGTGCACGCCCTCGGCATCAAACAACAATGGTTCCTCGCGGTCTTCGGCCAGAAGCAGCGGACCGTCAAGATCCGTAACCGCCGCACCCTGCGCCACAAGCGTCGCAGGCGCCATCGCCAGCGAAGATCCGACCATGCAGCCGACCATCACCTCATACCCCTCGGCCAGTGCCTGCTCCCGCAGCTTCAGCGCCTCAGTGAGGCCGCCGGTCTTGTCCAGCTTGATATTGACCACGTCATATTTGCCCTTGAGCTTGGGCAGGCTCTCGCGGTCATGGCAGCTTTCGTCCGCGCAGACCGGCACCGGGCGCTCCATTCCGATCAGCGCCTCGTCCTCACCCGCGGGCAAGGGCTGCTCTACCAGTTCCACGCCGAGGCGCACCAAATGCGGCGCCAGTTCGGCATAGACTTCTGCCGACCAGCCCTCGTTGGCGTCAATGATGATCTTGGCGTCCGGCGCACCGGCGCGGACCGCTTCCAGGCGGGGCATGTCGTCCGGGGTGCCGAGTTTGATCTTCAACAGCGGCCGGTGAGCGTTCTCCGCCGCCTGCGCTTGCATCTTTTCGGGCGTATCCAGCGAAAGGGTGTAAGCGGTGATCTCAGGCCCCGGCGCTGGCAAGCCTGCCAGTTCCCAGACGCGCTTACCGGCCTGTTTCGCCTCCAGATCCCACAGCGCGCAGTCAACCGCGTTGCGGGCGGCACCGGCGGGCAGCAGCGATTGCAGTTCTTCGCGGGTGAAATCGGCAGGCAGCCCTTCGATCTCTGCAGTCACGCTCTCCAGCGTCTCGTTATAGCGGGCATAGGGTACGCATTCGCCCCAGCCGGTGACGCCGTCCTTTTCCACCCGCACGGTCAGCACCTTGGCCTCGGTGCGCGAGCCGCGAGAGATGGTGAAGACCTGCGCCAGTTTGAAGACGTCCGGGGTGACGGTAATGTTCATGAAACTGCCCTTTCCTGCGGCCCTGCGCGCGCCGCGGCGGACCTTGGCACGATGCCCTTCATCCGGGGCACCTGCTCTTTCATCTTGCTAAAAATACTCCCGCCGGAGGCATCCCAGGCTGCGCCTGAGCACCTCCGGCGGGGGCTGTTAGATCAGACCGCGGCCAGCGCGTCCACCAGGCGTCCGGCGCCGTGGCGGTAGGGGTCGACGGCGGGCAGGCCCATGCGCTCTTCGACCTCGGCCAGGTACTTGACCGCTTCGTCTTCGCTCAGGTGCTGGGTGTTCACCGAGATGCCCACGATCTGGCAGGCCGGGTTGGCGCGCTGTGCCAGCGGCAGGGCGACGTCGCGCAGCTCTTCCAGGGTCGGCACGTCATATTCCGGCAGGCCGCGCATATGGGTGCGGGTCGGCTCGTGGCACAGGATCAGCGCATCCGGCTGGCCGCCGTGCACCAGCGCCATGGTCACGCCCGAGTAGGAGACGTGGAACAGCGAGCCCTGGCCTTCGATCAGATCCCAGTGGTCGTCATCGTTGTCCGGGGTCAGATACTCGATAGAGCCCGCCATGAAGTCGGCGATGACCGCGTCCAGCGGCACGCCGTGGCCGGTGATCAGGATGCCGGTCTGGCCAGTGGCGCGGAAAGTCGACTTCATGCCGCGCTCGCGCATCTCGTTGTCCATCGCCATTGCGGTGTACATCTTGCCGACCGAGCAGTCGGTGCCAACCGCCAGGCAGCGCTTGCCGGTGCGCGGCTTGCCGTTGGCGATCGGGTAGCCGACGGTGGGGACGCGCACGTCGTGCAGGGTGCCGCCGTGGGTCTGGGCCGCGGCCACCAGGTCGCCTTCGTCGCGCAGCAGGTTGTGCAGGCCGGAGGCCAGGTCATAGCCCATTTCCAGCGCTTCGATCAGAACTGCCTTCCAAGCGTCGGAAATCACGCCGCCGCGGTTGGCAACACCAATCACCAGCGTCTTGGCGCCGGCTTCCTTGGCCTCGGCCAGGGTCATCTCCTTCAAGCCCAGGTCGGCACCGCAGCCCGGCAGGGAGATCTGGCCGACGGCGTGGTCGGGGCGCCAGTCACGGATGCCGATGGCAACCTTGGCAGCCAGCATATCGGGCACGTCGCCCAGGAACAGCAGATAAGGGGTTTCGATCATGGCGGGTTTCCTCTTCACTCTTGCCGGTGAGTTTGCGGAGATTCCCGCACAAGTTCATGCCTAATCCGCTGCGCAGCGCGCCTGGAGCGCAAGATTATCCGTCACTTTTGTCAATTTGCCGAAGATTCCCGCGGTATGTCACCATTGCTGACATTATTTTCCTCCTCCAGCCAAGATTCGGCCTGAAGCACCCCGGTTTGGGGCGCTCCAAGCACCGCTATGGCCTGCTGGGAGCCGGTTTCCTCTGGCGCATCGGCCTGCGTCCGCCGCAGCGCAGCAACCCCCGCGACCATAAAACACAGGGCTGCAAGCAGGATCAGCAATCCATTTCCGTCAGCAATGCTGACCATATTTGGGGCCGCCAGCGTGCCGCCAAACTGGCCGACGTTCAAAAGGAACACCATCGCGCCGCTGGCCGGCACGATCTGGGAGGGTTTCAGTTGGTCGTTGGCATGGGCAGAGCAGACCGCGTACATCGGCAGGCTGGCGCCCGCGAGCACCGCAAAACCGATCACCAGCGCCTGCGGTGTGGGGGTCGCCAGCATCCACAGGCAGGCCGCGGCGCCGATGACGCCGAGCCCCACCAGCACGAGCCGCCGGTCGGTCTTGTCGCTGATCCAGCCGACCGGGTATTGCACCACGGCGCCGACAACCATCGCCACCACCAGCGCACCAGAGGCCTCTGCCGGGCTCATACCGCGCGACAGCGCATACAGCGGCAGCGCGATGAACCAGCCGGCCACCGCGGTCGCACTCACCAGATTGCCCAGCACCGCCATCGGCGACACGCGGTACAGTTTACGCACCGGCATCCGGTCCGGCACCTCATACTCCGGCGCTTTGTTGCCTGACAGCAAGAGCGGAACGATCGACAGCGAGATCAAGATCGAAACCGCCCCGAACAGAAGGTTGCCGCTGGGATCGGGCAGCGCCACCAGTGCAGTGCCGATGGCCGGGCCTGCCATCCAGATCATGAAGTAGATCGACAGGATCTGCGCCCGGTTCTTGTTTTCCGATTTTGCCTGCAGCCAGCTTTCGGTGATCACATACATGCCGGGATAACAGACCCCGGCCAGGAACCGCATCGCCGACCAGGAATAGGGATCGGAGGTCAGCAGGTGCAGGATCGCCGAGATCGACACCAAAGAGGCCAGCGCCGAAAACGCCCGAATGTGGCCCACCTTGGCCACCATCCCCGGCGCCATCACGGTGCCCAGCAGGGCGCCGGCAGGATAGGCCGCCTGCATGATCGAAATGGTGAGGTCGGAGAAGCCAAGCCCCGCACCCCGGATTGTCAGCAAGGTGACCAGAAGCCCGTTGGCCACCATCAGCATCAGCATGCCCAGAAACAGGGCCCAGTTTTCAATAAATGCACGTTTCATGCCCGGTTGCTCGCACGGGCGCCGCGGGCTTGCGCGCCTGTTTGCGGCAAAGTTTCCGGCGCCGCATCGCAGCGGCACTTTCTGCATGTGCAAAATCCCCTTGCACATACCCGCGCAACTTTCTAACACTTCACCCTAGCAGAATTGAAATGTCATTACCCGGAGGATTGCCCCATGAGCTTCCGCATCCAGCCCGCCGCCCCGGCGCGCCCCAACCGTTGCCAGCTGTTCGGCCCCGGCTCCAAAGTGAAGCTGTTCGAGAAGATGGCGGCCTCGGCGGCGGATGTCATCAACCTCGACCTGGAGGATTCGGTGGCGCCGGATGACAAGGATCAGGCCCGCGCCAACGTGATCGAGGCGATCAATAGCGTCGATTGGGGCAATAAATACCTGTCGGTGCGGATCAACGGGCTCGACACCCCCTACTGGTACCGCGACGTGGTGGACATTCTTGAGCAGGCCGGTGACCGGCTCGACCAGGTCATGATCCCCAAGGTGGGCTGCGCCGAGGATGTCTATGCGGTGGATGCGCTGGTCACGGCCATCGAGCGCGCCAAGGGCCGCACCAAACCGGTATCCTTTGAGGTGATCATCGAGTCGGCAGCTGGCATCGCCCATGCTGAAGACATTGCCAAATCCTCCCCCCGCCTGCAGGCGATGAGCCTGGGGGCTGCGGATTTTGCAGCCTCGATGGGAATGCAGACCACCGGGATCGGCGGCACCCAGGAGAACTACTACATGATCCGCGAGGGCCAGAAGCACTGGTCCGACCCCTGGCACTGGGCGCAGGCAGCGATTGTCGCGGCCTGCCGCACCCATGGCATCCTGCCGGTGGACGGGCCGTTTGGCGACTTCTCCGACGAGGACGGCTATATCGCCCAGGCGAAACGCTCCGCGACGCTGGGCATGGTCGGCAAATGGGCGATCCACCCCAGCCAGATTGACCTGGCCAACCAGGTGTTCACCCCGTCGGACGAGGCGGTCGCAGAAGCCCGCGAGATCCTGGCGGCGATGGAGGAGGCCAAGGCCTCCGGTGCCGGTGCAACCGTTTACAAGGGCCGTCTCGTGGACATCGCCTCGATCAAGCAGGCGGAAGTGATTGTGGCGCAGGCCGAACTGATCGCGGGCAGCTGACGCCGGTCCGCGACGAGAGGTTCCAAGGGCGTCCCCAGGGGGCGCCCTTTTTGATTGGAGGAAGAGATGCCGGATTTGACCTTGCTGCATACGGCTGAGGTGCATGTGGAAACCTTTCGCGCGCTGGCGCCTGAGGCTGATCTGGACCAGCATGTGCGCGCCGATTGGCTGGAGCGGGCGCAAAGCGGGATTGATGCCGCGCTTAAGGCCGAGATTGCCGAGACCGTTGAGGCCGCGGACGGGCCGGTCCTGTGCACCTGCACCACCCTTGGCCCGGTGGCGGAGAAAGCGGGCGCCATCCGCATCGACTGGCCGATGATGCTGGAAGCGGCGCGATTGGGCGGGCCGGTGCTGATGGCCTATTGCCTGGAGAGCACCGCCGGGCCTTCGGAAGCGTTGCTGCGCCGCGCCTTCGGGGCGCGTGACCCGGAGCTTACTTGCCTTGAACTGGGCCAGCACTGGCCGCTGTTTGAAGCCGGAGAAGGAGCGGGTTTTGCAGCTGCCATCGCAGAGGATGTGGCCGAGGCCCTGGCGGCAATGGATTTTGGCTGTGTGGTGCTGGCGCAGGCCTCGATGGCCGGGGCGGCTGAGCTGCTGCGAGAGCAGACACGGGTGCCGGTGCTTGCCTCTCCGGAGATTGCAGTGCGGGCTTTGCTCGCGGAGCATAAGGCAGGCGCCTGACCTAGGAGAGGCGAGCAGCGGCATGGCATACGGTTTTCCCGGCCAAGGCCCCTGCCCCGCCGGTGTGCCTGATCCGTTTTTGCCTGTATCCATGATCTGCTTCAGCGAAGGCGTTATGGACTGGCGGCGCCGCCAGAATGGCGGAGATGGACGGGCGTATCCGCCCGCGTGCTAAACGTTGTCTCTGCACGGCCCCGCTGCCAGGCAGGGGTCCGGTTCCAAAGATGCCGGGGAGCCAAGCCCCGGCGGGTGATCGCGACCGGGAGCAAGACTGCCAAAAGCGGCTTAAGATCCGGTGAGAGCAGCGTACGCAGGGTGCGCAACACCTGCAGCCGCGCGCCGGTGGATACCGTAGTGCAGTGAGTATTTGGGGAAAGATGAAGCGCATCAGCCTTTCATCTTTCCCCAAATACTCAAAATCCAGCCTCAGCCAAAGTTCACGCCCGCAGGTCCTTGGGCGAGCCCATCACCACATAGGTGGTGATCGCGGTGACATAGGGCGAGGTGCCGAGGATGTCGGTATGGAACTTCTTGTAGCTGGGCAGATCGGCGCATTCGACACGCAGCAAGTATTCGATGGTGCCGGTGATGTTGTGGCATTCCACCACCTCCGGCGCCGCCTGCATGGCGCGCTCAAACGCCTCCTGCGCCTCCTTGGTGTGCTCGCCCAGGCCGACGCCGATATAGGTGGCAAAGCCCACCCCCAGCTTCTGCCGGTCCAGAACCGCGCGGTAGCCGGTGATGACGCCTGCGCGCTCCAGCTCCTGCACCCGGCGCAGGCAGGCCGAGGGCGACAGGCCCACCCGCTCAGCCAGTTCCAGATTGCTGATGCGGCCGTCGCGGGTGAGCTCCTGCAATATCTGCCGGTTTATCTTGTCATTTTTCGCCATTAGTTGTGAAATTACGCGCAAGTAATGGCAGAACGCAATTTCATTTGGCGCGTTTGGCGCAATGATTTTGCGCATGACCTATGAACTCCTCACCGCGCTTGCGCTCTTCGCCTTTGTCTCCTCGATCACTCCGGGGCCAAACAACCTGATGCTGATGGCCTCGGGCGCCAATTTCGGCTTCCGCCGCACCATCCCGCATATGCTGGGGGTGGCGCTGGGGTTCGTGTTCATGGTGCTGCTGGTCGGCGCCGGGCTGGTGCAGGTGTTTGATGCCTTCCCGGTCAGCTACACAGTTCTGAAGGCGGTTTCGGTTGTGTATCTGCTGTGGCTGGCGTGGAAGATCGCCAATGCGGCACCGGTGCAGGCCAAAGGCGCGGAAGGCCGTCCGATGACGTTTTTGCAGGCGGCGGCGTTTCAATGGGTGAACCCCAAGGCCTGGGCGATGGCCCTGACCGCAATCAGCGCCTACACGCCGGATCAGACGCTGGCGGCAATCCTGCTGGTGGGGGCGATTTTCGGCGCGATCAACCTGCCCTCGGTCGGCTCCTGGACGGTGCTGGGCCAGCAAATGGCGCGGTTCCTGACCAGCCCGCGCCGCCTGGTGCTGTTCAACTGGACCATGGCGGCGCTGCTGGTGGCCTCGCTTTATCCGGTGATCTGGCCGCAATAACGCAAGCAGCACTCCCAGCCTGAAGGGAAGGAGCGCCCGCCCCCGCACAAGAGGGCGGGCGCTGCCCGGCCTGATGCCGGGCGGGACGTCATTTCAGGGGCAGGCAGATCTCGGTCAGAAGATCCTCCGGCGCGGTGTCGCGGGGGTTGTTGAGATAGACCTCGTAGCAGGGCTGGTCAGCCGGCTCTTCGTTCGAGGCGGGCAGCCAGTTGCCAAACAGACTGTGATAGGCGGCGTGGATGCCGGAATACGGCCCCTTGTAGGTGAGCACCGCGACGCGGCCGCCGGGCAGGCTTACTTCCTCCATGCCTTCCGGCAGCGCATCGCCGGTGAACTCTCCCCCGGCAAAGCTGCGCAGGTCCGCCTCCGCCACCTCGTCGGGGCTGTCGAAATAGACCCCCAGCACCGCGCCCAGATGCGGCCACAGCTGGCGGGTTTCGCAAATGGCGCCAAAGGCCTCGAAGCTTTTGCCGATTTCATGGTAGGCGCCCTTGTGCGGCAGGCCAGCCAGGCGGCGGGCGGGGTCGGTGCGGGTGATCACATCATACATGGGATAGCTTCCTGTTCTGAGGGCTGGGTTGGGCAGCCGCACCTGGCCGTCGCGGCGAAAGGCTGCCGGGCTGCTGCCGTAAGACTCAGAGAACGCGCGGGAGAAGCTGTTCTGGTTCGGGTAGCCAGCGCGGGCGGCCACCTGCGCGATAGGCATGTCGTCCTTCGCCAGCCAAACCGCGGCCCTATGCAGCCGGATCCGGCGCACCGCTTGGGCGCAGGTTTCGCCCGTCAGGGCGCGGAACACCCGGTGCCAGTGGAACCGCGACATCGCCGCCACGTCCGCCAGCCTGTCCAGCGACAGGTCTCCATCAGTGTTATCATGGATATGGGCCAGAACCCGCAGGATCCGGTCTTCGTAGCTGGCGGCCATTTGCGGCGTCTCCTTCGTGTCTCTCTGCTCTCAGGTGATGGCATAAGCCTAGATCACAAATCTTGCTGAGTTGCATCTTGGCGCAGCTAAGGCCATATAGCTGCAAACCTGCAGAGCAGAGGCAACATGACCCAGTATCTGGAATTCGAAAAACCGCTGGCCGAAATCGAGGGCAAGGCGGAGGAGCTGCGGGCGCTGGCGCGCGCGAATGAGGAAATGGATGTGGCGGATGAGGCCAAGGCGCTGGACGCCAAGGCCGCCCAGCTGCTGCAGGACCTCTACAAGAATCTGACGCCCTGGCGGAAGTGCCAGGTGGCGCGCCATCCGGAGCGCCCGCATTGCAAGGATTACATCGAGGCGCTGTTCACTGAGTACACGCCGCTGGCCGGCGACCGGAACTTTGCCGATGATCTGGCGGTGATGGGAGGCCTTGCGCGCTTCAACGACCAGCCGGTGGTGGTGATCGGCCACGAGAAGGGCTCGGACACCAAGTCGCGGATCGAGCGCAACTTCGGCATGGCGCGGCCTGAGGGCTACCGCAAGGCGATCCGGCTGATGGAGATGGCCAGCCGCTTCAAGCTGCCGGTGATCACCCTGGTGGACACTGCCGGCGCCTACCCCGGCAAAGGCGCCGAGGAGCGCGGCCAGTCCGAGGCGATTGCGCGTTCGACCGAGATGTGCCTGAAGATCGGCGTGCCGCTGATCTCAGTCATCATCGGCGAAGGCGGATCCGGCGGTGCGGTGGCCTTTGCCACGGCGAACCGTGTGGCGATGCTGGAGCATTCGATCTATTCGGTGATCTCGCCCGAAGGCTGTGCCTCGATCCTGTGGAAAGACGCCGAGAAGATGCGCGAAGCCGCCGAGGCGCTGCGCCTGACCGCGCAAGACCTGAACAAGCTGGGCGTCAACGACCGGATCATCCCGGAACCGCTGGGCGGCGCCCACCGCGATGCCAAGGCCGCGATTGCATCCGTCAGCGGCGCAATCCAGGAGATGCTGGATGAGCTGAAGGACATGGACTCTGCCGCGCTGGTCAAGGACCGGCGCCAGAAGTTCCTCGCCATCGGCTCCAAGGGGCTGGCTGCGTAAGCACCGGTATCAGCGAAAGACAGATAACCCGGCTGAGAGGCCGGGTTTTTTTGTTGTGCCCGAGAGTTGTGCGTGCGGGCTGAACCAACAGGTTGGTCACGGCCCTGTCAGGTGGAGGCATGGCCTTTCAAGCGGACCGCCAAGGGCATCATCGCGATGACCAGAACCGCCGCGAACAGGAAGGGCGCGCCCGGTAGATAGAGGCCATCCGCATCGACGGAGGCCTGAAACAGAGAGGTCATCGCAAGCGGCGACACGATTGCAGCCACCGAAGACAGCGACGCAATCACGCCCTGCACCACGCCCTGACGGTCCTCATCTGTCTGGTTGGAAGCCATGGCCGTCATCAGGGCCGGCACCAGGTCCGAAAGGGCAGCAAGCACAAGGAACACCGTCAATCCTGCAATAGATCCTGTGAAGCCAAAGCCGATCATGCCAATCAGGGCAGACGCCATCCCGAGCATCAGGGTGGGGAAATCCCCGAACCACCTGATGAGGTTGAGCAGCAGCCCGCCCTGAACCAGCGCCAGTAGCACGCCGTAGGCTGCCAGTGACAGGCCGATGTAGAGAGTCGGCCAGCCGAACACTTCGCGGGTCCAGAAGGCCCAGATCGTCGGGTAGACCATATTGGCAAACTCGAACATGAAGATGCACAGCAGCGGCACTGCAAGGCCCGGCAGGCGGAAGGCATCGAAGATCGACTTGAAGGGATTAAGGTCGCGCTTGCCGAAGGGGCGGCGCTTGTCCGGTGCCAGGCTTTCGGGCAGCACGAGTATCCCGAACAGTGCGTTGGCCGCCGACAAGCCTGCCGCGATCCAGAACGGCGCCGCGAGGCTGATCTCCGCGGCGAGACCGCCGATTGCCGGACCCAGCACGAAGCCGATCCCGAAAGCCGCGCCGATGAGGCCGAAGTTCGCCGCCTTTTCCTGGGGTGAGGAAATGTCGGCAATATAGGCGGTTGCGGTGATGTAGGTTGCACCGGCGAGCCCCGCGAGCGTGCGCCCGAGCAGCAACAGCCAGAAGCTGCCGGCAAGCGCCATGATCACATAATCCAGTGCCAGCATGGCAAGCGCAGCAATCAGCACCGGCCTGCGCCCGGCCGAGTCAGAGATGCTGCCGACAACGGGGCCGCACAGAAACAGCGCACCTGAATAGGCGGCCATCAGCAGCCCGCCCCAAAACGCCCCCTGCCCGGTTCCGCCCGCTCCGACCCGGTTCATCAGGTCCGGCATGATCGGGAACACAATGCCGATGCCGATGGCATCAATCATCAGCGTGATCAGAATGAAGGTAATGGCACGGTTCTTGAACATACTGCCCTATCGGACGGGGACCGGGCAAAAGCAAGTCTTGTGAAAGCTGCGGCCAGCGGCCCTGTTGCCGAAACCAGGAGACCAGCCTCAGGGCAGCTCCCCTGCCCGCATCCTGGCCTCAGTTCCGGGCCGGTCGGCCTCGATCTTGTCCAGGAAACCGGTCATGGCGTGGGCGGCGGGGTTGTGGCGACCGCTCCACAGGGCAATCTCGATCAGCACTGGCGCTAGGCCGCGGCCCTTTTCTGTCAGCGCATAAACGTAACTGCGGCCATTGTCCGGATCCTTGGCCTTGGTGACGATGCCCGCCTCTTCCAGCTGCTTCAGCCGCTGCGCCAGGATGTTGGTGGAGATCCCCTCCCACCCTGCCAGCAACTCGCCATAGGTGCGCGCGCCCTTCACCGCCATGTCGCGGATCACCAGAAGGCTCCAGCGGTCGCCGAAAATGTCCAGCGCATAGGCGACGGGACAGCCGGAGTCGTATTTGCTGCGCGATTGGGTCATACAGCCTGCCTAAAGTTTTCACTTGCAAAGTGCAAGCACTCATGCGAGCCATTGAATCACTTGCAAAACGCAAGCAATCAGGAGTGACCATGAATAAGACACCAACAAACGCGGAATCCCGCGAACGATCGCGGCTGTCCCGCCGCCAGCTGCTGGCCGCCTCGGCGGGCGCGCTGCTGCTGCCCTCACTTGCCAAAACACAGGAAACCGCCATGACCCCCAAAGCCTTTGTCTATACCGAAGTTGCCATCTCCGTGCCGTTCGGCCAGGCGCCCTGGCAGCAGATCAACGAGCAGATCCGGCAGCAGCCGGGGTTCCTGAACAAGACCTGGCTGTCGGGCCACGGCAACAACTCTCTGGGCGGTTTCTATGGTTTTGACAGCATTGAAAACGCCCGCAAATTCGTGACCGGCTATTTCCCGTCAGAGCCGCGCGTCTTTGGCGTCGCGCATAACACTCGGGTGTTTGATGCAGAGGTGACCGAGGCTGCCAGCCGCGACATGGGCGCGGTGCATTACGGCGGCCCGGCAGCAGCCCCCGGCGCCTTTGTCTATACCGAGCTGCAATTGTCGGTCCCGTTTGAAGACGCGCCCTGGCAGGCCCGCAACAAGGCGCTGAAGATGCTGCCGGGGCTGCAGAACAAGGTCTGGCTCAGCGGGCTGCTGACACAGACGCTAGGCGGGTTCGATGCCTTCGCCACGCTGGATCAGGCGCTGGATTTTGCGGTGAACATGTTCCCGGAAACGGCCGCAGAGCTGGGCTGTGCCTTCTATACACGGGTGTTTGACGCGGCGGTGACGGAGACCGCCAGCCGGGCGATGAATTCACCCTACTACAGCCCGGCCGCCTGACGCCCGGCCGGGTTCACAACAGCCGCCCCTGTCAGAGGTCCTTCTCAGCAAGGCTGCTGCGGATTCGTTCCGCAGCCAGGGCCGCACGTTTACCGGCCAGACCCGTGCCAGCGAGGGAGTCCAGAGCCGCCAAGGCCGGCTCAGCCGCTGCGCCAATACTGCCGAGGGCATTGGCGGCCTCCTTGCGCACAAAGGCGGAGGGGCTGTCCAGAAGCGCGGTCAGCTCCGGCACCGCCGGGGCTGCCGCAGCGCCGAACAAGCCCAGCGCCCGCGCCGCCTGGCGCTGGGTGCTGGCATCGGACAGCGACAGTTCCGCCCTCAGGCTGGCGACTGTTGTGCCCGGCGGCAGCGCCGCCAGCCGCAGCCCGTCTGACAGCCGCCGGTTCAAGTGCTGGCTGGCGCCGGTCCAGCGCAGGATGAAGAAATAGTCCTGCACCGCGGCCGGCAGCGAGGCGGTGCTGCCGCCGCTGTGCCAGCGCTCCACCATTTCACGCGCAGCCCGAAGATCCCCCTGCAACGCCAGCACAGAGGCCGCAACCGGCATCAGCTCGCTGGCATGCGGGTTGCGGTCCAACTCCGCCTGCAGCACGTCGGCGGCCTGCAGCAGATCATCCATTGCAAAAAGGGCTGCCGCCTCGAACAGCACGTAGTGGCTGGGATGCTTGGGATCAAGCCGCATGGCGGCGCGGACAAAGGCCAGCCCCTGTTCCGGCTCGCCCGCGGCAATCAGCGCCCAGCCCATTGTCAGATGAGCCTCAGGATCGCTGGGCTGGAGGGCAATCGCTTTGGCCGCTTCCTGCCGGGCCTCGATGGTGCCGCGGCTGCCGCCATAGACCCCCTCCCAGTCCGGCAGGTTCAAGAGCACCATCGCCCGGATCACGTGCCGGAGCGGCGTGTCGTGCCGGACAGCTTCGCGCAGGTGTTTGTAGAACTGGCCGATGTGCGTCTGGCCGGTGGCCGGGGTGTAGCCCCGCCAGTGGTGCAGGATATGCGGGCGCAGATGCGCCATTGCCAGGACAGCCCAGGCGCGGCCATAGCCCGGATCCAGCACCACCGCCTGTTCGAAATGCGGGATTGCGGCCAGATTGTCCTGCTCGTTGAACCGCGCGTACAGTTCCCAGCCCTGCTGGAAGGCTTCGCGCGCGGCGATAGTGGCGGTGTCCTGCTGTTCGATGCCGCTGCGCTCTTCAGCGTCCAAGGACAGGCCAAGCGCCTGGGCGATGGCCAGAGCGATGCGGTCCTGGAGCGCGAAGACATCCTCCAGCGGGCCATCGAACCGCTCTGCCCAGACCAGCTGGCCGCTGGCCGTGTCGGTCAGACGCACAGTGGCCCGGAACGCCGCGCCGGTGCGGCGCAGACTGCCGTCGACCACATAGCGCACGCCCAGCTCCTCGGCGAACTGGGCGGGACTGATCTGCTGATCCTGATAGGCAAAGGAGCTGTTGCCGGAGATCACGAACAGGCCGGAAATCCGCGACAGGTCGGTGATCAGGTCTTCAGAAAAACCATCCGCCAGCATCGCGTTGCCGCTGTCACCGGTGGTGTCGGCAAGCGGCAGCACCGCAATGGAGGGCAGATCCGGCAGCGGGAAGGCCATCCGCGCCGCCACCGCCTGGTCCGGGTTGGGCTGCCAGGGTGCAATCCACAATACCGCCACTGCTGCAGCGGCGGCGAGAAGGCCGGCCCAGGCGGCCAGCCGGGAGCGCAGGGCCTTGGACCCGGATGCCGGCCGCGGCGCCTGCCCGGCCTTTTGGACCCGGTAAGCCTCCACCGGCTCCGGTATATTCTTGACCTTTTGCGGGCCCATCGGGATGTAGTCCGCAGCGATGCTTTTGCGGGCATAGCTGACCGCGGCCTGCGAGGCGGTGATGCCACCCGGCTCTGCCAGGGCTTCCAGCCGGGCCGCCACATTGACGCCGTCGCCCAGGATGTCCCCGCCGTTGGAGATGACGTCGCCCACGTTGAGGCCGATGCGCAACAGGATGGCGCGGTCCGCTGCCACGCCGGCATTGCGGGCCTGCAGCCTGTCCTGGATGCTGAGAGCCGCGCGCAGGGCATCAACGGCGCTGCGGAACTCGATCAGGAAACTGTCGCCCGCGGTATTAGCGATGCGGCCGCCGTGCTGCTCTGTCAGCGGCTCGACCACCTCGCTGCGGATGGCGCGAAGGGCGGCAACCGTGCCTTCCTCATCCGCGGCGGTCAGCCGGGAATAGCACGCTACATCAGCAGCCAGGATCGCTGCCAGGCGGCGATTTGAAGGGCTTTTCATAGGCTTGGAGTGTACCAGTTCACCCGCAGCCTGGGAACCGGTTTCACAGACCGGCTTAGCTTGCCAGCAGCCGCAGGCCCTGGGTGACGTCGGAGCGCACCGCCAGCCGCAGGCCAGGCTCATCCCCCGCCTTGAGTGCGGCGATGATCAGACGGTGGTTCTGCGGCGGATCGGTGCGGCGCAACCGGCCATAGAGAGCACGCATCGTGGGCCCCAGCTGCAGCCAGACGGTTTCCGCCATCGCAAGCATCGCGGGCGCCTGGGCGCGCAGGTAGAGTGTGCGGTGAAACTCCAGATTGGTGCGGATGTAACCGACCGCATCGCGTTTCGAGACCATCTCAGCGACGTTGGAATTGATCGTCTGCAGCCGGTCGATCAGCGCCATGTGCGCGCGCGGCAGGGCGCGGCTGGCCAGTTCCACCTCCAGCAATGCGCGCAGGGCAGCCAGTTCCTCGATCCGTTCGTTTGTCAGCTCCGGCGTCGTCACCCTGCCTGAGGAAGACAGAAACAGTGCACCCTCGGCAGCCAGGCGTCGCACCGCTTCGCGGGCGGGTGTCATCGAAACGCCGAATTCACCGCCGATTCCGCGCAGGGTCAGCGCGGCGCCGGGGGTGATCTCGCCATGCATGATGCGAGTGCGCAGGGCGCGGTAAACACGGTCATGAGCGGGCGCTGAGGCGGCTTCCTGGGCGGGGCGGACAGTCTGGTTCATGCCATTCATGTGATCACAAATCCCGCTGCGGTCAACCGCGCAATTGCGCGCGTCAGGGGCGGCCCGCAAGTCCGGCCAGGCTGAGACCGGTGCGCAGCGCCCGCTGCGGGGCCGCGGCAGAATAGGGAAAGGCTGCTGCCGCCTGATCCAGCGTCAGCGGCGCGCCTTTGAGCCCGGCGCAGGCGGCGGCGGCCTCGTCAAAACTGCCCAGTGCAGCCAGGCTGGCGCAGAGCAGCACCCGCGCCTGCTGCGCCGCAGGCTCAAGCGCCAGGGCCTCGGCCGCCGCCGCTGCGGCTTCCGCGTCCTGCCCGGCCGCAAGGTGCATCGAGGACTGCAGTGTCAGGGCCATTGGCTGCGGCAGCGGATCCAGTTGGCGGACAAGGCCGAGAACTTTTTGAGCGCCGCTCCCTTGTCCGGTCAGATGAAGCAGCCAGGCACGCAGCAGCTGACCTTGAGCGTCGTTGGGGTAGGCCTCAGCCGATTGTTCGGCCAGCCGCAAGGCTGCGTCGGGTTCACCGGCAAACTGCGCCGCCAGCGCCCGCAGTTGCAGGACGCCAGCCTGTGGCGGCAATCCGGCCGCGATCTGCGCCGCCTCTGCCGCGCGCTGCGGCAGTGCGGCCACCGGGCCGGTCAGCATATCGAGGTGCCAAAGCGCCGCCAGCGCCTGTGCTTCCGGCCAATCCGGAGCCATCTGCAGCGCCCTGCGCAGGGCCAGCTCCGCCCCGCTGCGGCTGCCTTGCTCCCTCAGGCTGCGGGCGGCCAGCAGCTGCACCACCGCGTCGTCAGGCACTTCCGGGCGGACAGGCTCCGGCAAGGGTTTTCCGAAGTAACGGACAATGTTTGCCGCAAGCTGCGGGGCCAGTGGCGCCGCAGCTGCCAGCCGCTGCGGCGGCAGAATGCTGAGCGGTTTTGCCCCGGCCTCGCCGCCGCTGCCAGCCGCTGCCTGCAGGATCTCTAATCGCACCCCGTCATGGAGGGTGCCGGGCAAATGGCCCGTGACCACGAAATCCGCCCCCAAGAGCGCCGCAGCCTCGCCCGGCAGCAGACCTGCAGCGGCACGGCTGCTGGACGGCGCAATAATGCGGACATCGCTGGCGGCAGCCAGGCTGCGGGCCACGTCCTGCGACAGCATCCGCGCGGTTTCCGGCTGCAACGTCTCGGCTGTGAAAGGCAGCACCGCAATCACCGGGCGGCCCTCAAATGCCGCGGCAGCGGGCTGACCGGGCACGGGTGCGGCGCTGCCCTGGCGGCCCGCTTGCTGCCAGCCCCAGATCCCGGCCACAGCTGTGGCCGCCCCCAGGCAGCCTGCCAGCAGCAGCACCGCGGGGCGCATGCCGGCGCGCTGCGCAGGCGCGGGCGGCCTGGGCGGCTGGGTGCTGCGGCGCAAGGACGGCAGCGAGGTCAGTTCTTCTCCAAGGACAAAGACCTGCACCGGATCGGGAATATTCTTAACCTCATGCAGACCGAAATCCTCGAAATCATAGGGAATGCGGTTGCGGACTTGGTCATAGGCGGCGGCCGACAGCGCCACCCCGCCGGGCTGCGCCAGGCTTTCGAGCCGGGCAGCGATGTTCACCTCGTCGCCGAAAACGTCGCCCTGGGCGATTAGCACCTCGCCCAGATTGATGCCGATGCGCAGCTGCAGATGCCGGGTGCGCGCCGCATCCGACTGGATCTGCGCTGCGGCCTCCACAGCCGAGATCACGCTGGGAAACAGCGCCAGCACCCCGTCGCCCATCAGCTTGACGATGCGGCCGCCATGGCTGCGGATGGCGGGCGCAATCAATGTCTGCTGCTGTGCCAGCACCTGGTTCAGGGTGCCGGCCTCGTCCTGGGCCATCATCCGGCTGAAGCCGGAGACATCCAGCATGAAGATGGCGGCAAGGCGTCTTTGCGGCTTGTCTGACACGGGACACGGGCCTTTTGACCGGGAACTGGCAACTGCAACTGGTGTCAGCTTAGCCCGCGCGCCCGCCGGCTCAAAGCCCTGATTCTATTCGCCGAAACGGAAGCGGTGCAGGCTGGCGCCGTTTTCGCGCAGCCAGGCGCGAGGTTCCTGCCAGCGGCCGTGGATGCGCTCCACCGTGTCCCAGAAGGCCTGCGAGTGGTTCATTTCCGCCAGATGCGCCACCTCATGGGCGGCGACATAGCGCAGCACCGCGGGCGGTGCCAGGATCAGCCGCCAGGAGTACATCAGCCCGCCATCCGCAGTGCAGGACCCCCAACGCGAGCGGGTGTCGCGCAGAGTCAGGCGGCTGTAGCCCCTGCCCAGCCGGGCAGCGTAGAAATCGGAAGCCTCGGCCAGCCGGTTGCGCGCTAGTTCCTTGAGGTACCGCTGCAAGGGACGGCCCGGATTGGATCCCGGTACTGCGATGCGGCCGGCATCCAGCTGGATGCGGCGGCCTGGTGCGGGCTTGATCACCCGGTCCTGTCCGTCGATTGGCAGCACCGCGCCAAAGACCGCATCCACCGCGTCAGGGTGCTTTTCCAGGTTGGCACGGATCCAGTCGGCTTTTTCCTCCGCAAAGGCCAGCGCGGTGCGCTCCGGCAGCCCCTTAGGCAGGGTCAGCGTCACCCGCCCGTCCAGCGAGGAAATCCGCAGGCTGATCCGCCGCGCCCGAGCAGAACGGCGCAGAGTCAGCGGCACTGGCGGGTTCCCGGAGAGATGATAGTCGGCCATGCGCGCGCCCTTTCCAGGCTTTGGCTTTGACAGTGCCCCCCTCATATGGCAAGGCACCGGAATCGTCGATACGACTCACCAGTAAATCAAGGGGATCCACATGCCCAAGGAAGAATGGGGTGTAAAGCGCGTCTGCCCCACCACTGGCAAGCGCTTTTATGACCTGAACAAGGACCCGATCGTCAGCCCCTACACGGGCGAGGTCGTCGAGCTGGATACCGGCAAGACCCGAATGATCGAAGCAGATGCCGAAGATGCGGCCACCCTGAAGGCCAAAGAAAACATGGACGCGGATGACGTGGTCCTGGATGATGACGAAGACGTCGATGTCGATCTGGGCGATGATGTCCTGGACGACGACGATGATGATGACAACGTCTCGCTGGACGACATCGCCGACATGTCGTCGCCGGACGACGATTCCTAAGGCGTTTCAAGCGGTTCGGGGGCGCGGTCTGCTGCCCCCGGACCGTCCGCTTTGACCGGCGGCAAAAATTTTCGGACCCGGCGCATTTTTCCGCTTGCAGCCCGCGCCGCCGTCCCGTAAACGACGCTCACACCGCAAGACGGACCGCACCGGAGACGGAACGGACACTGAAAGCGGACAGGTTTGGGGCCTTAGCTCAGCTGGGAGAGCGCCTGCATGGCATGCAGGAGGTCAGCGGTTCGATCCCGCTAGGCTCCACCAAATCCTCTCTTTTGATAACCTGCGAAGACCAGCCATTGCATCTGCGCCGCGCTGCAATCCGCAGCTCCGGACGCGTGGCAAAAGCCCCTTTGCCCCCTTGTGCTGGCCGCCCCGCGAGGCTGCCGGGCCACATTCCCATCAGGCTTGCAGCCGCCAGCCGTCTCCCTCTGACAGCGCAGCCTCATCCCAGGCCGGTTCCGCCGCAGCCGTATTGGTGCGGAAGGCGCCAAGGGCGCCAGCCATGGCCTGGGCCTCTTTCGAGAGCCCTTGGCTGGAGGATGTGACTTCTTCAAACAGCCCTGCATTACGGGTGGTGGCATCGTCGAGATTGGCCATCGCCGAGTTGATCTCCTGCAGGCTTCCGGACTGTTCCGAGGAGGCCTGGGAGATTGTTTTCATAAGGTCGGCAGCACTGGCGACGGATTCCGAGATTTCACCGATGGCGGCGCGGGTCTGCTCGACCAGGTCAGCACCCAGTTCGACATTCTGGCTGGCCTCATCGACAAGGGCGGCGATTTCGGTCGCAGCCTCCTTGGACCGGTGTGCCAGGGTGCGGACCTCGGAGGCGACAACGGCAAACCCCTTGCCGACGGAGCCTGCGCGGGCGGCCTCAACGCCGGCATTCAACGCCAGCAGGTTGGTCTGCTGGGCAATCGCTTCGATCATGCCGATGATGCGGGAGATCTTTTCGGAGCTTTCCTTGATCGCCTCCATGGCGCCATAGGTGCGTTTCACCACCTCAATGCTGCCGGTCGCGTTGCGGCGGGCCGCTTCGACAGAAGCGGAGGCCTCACCCGAAGCCTGAGCGGTGCCGGCGATCGACACCGACAGCTGATTCACCGCGGCAGCAGTGCCCGCCAGGGTTTGCGCGGTGCGCTCAGACCGTTCCGACAAGTCGTGGGAGGCGGCAGAAATTTCGGTACTGACACCGGCAATGGACTGACCGTTGGCGCTGAGGCTGCGCACCGAAGCTTCGAGCTTTTCCAGTGCCGCGTTAAAATCGTCCCGCAGCTTGGCGTAGCCCTCGCCCATTTCTTCGCGGATGCGGAAGGTCAGGTCGCCTTGCGACAGCCGCTCCAGCCCGTTGCCGATTGCGGTTACGGCAACGGTCTGCTCTGCCAGACGGGCATTGCGCTCCTCATTGGACGCGGCTTCGACCTCAGCCTTTTCCACCAGACCGTCACGGAACACCGCAAGAGCCATGGCAATGCGGCGGATTTCATCACTGGACCGCTCGTACCCCTTCACCGGGCGCAGGTTACCTGCCGCCAGGCGCTCTGTCGTGCCGCTGATGTCCGCCAATGGGCGCAGGATCAGGATCCGGGTCAGGATCAAAGCGGCCACGAACACTCCGGCGGAGACTGCAGCCAGGACCTGCAATTGGTGCTGCGCCCCCGTTACATCGGCTGCAAGACCGTTAGCAATTGCGGCGATCTCAAGCTGGCTTTCATTGCCCAGCGCGGTTGCACGGCCGGCAAATTGCAGAACCGCCTCGACCGTGGCCTCCGAAGCTGCGTCCGCTTCCGCCGCGGCCTCCAGCGAGGCGACTTTGAATGCCGGCAGCCCCTGGGAAGGGTCCGCCAGCCCTATCATGCCTTCCAGCTCCGCTGCAAAAACGCCGCCGCCGAATCCGGTATAGCCTTGCAGCGCCGCAGCTGCCTCCTGCAGCGGGACGGCGGCAGCATTGGCGGCTTCGATACTATGCGCGGCCGCCATATCCAGCGCAGCAACCTGAAAGGCGCTGGTCCAGCCGTTGATCTCCAGCAGGCGCAAAAGCACATCAACCTGATTGTCCAGCAGCCCCTGAATGGCAGTGCGGTTGTCGGCGCTGGCCTGGGTGGCGGCGACCGACAGGGTAAACACCATCCGCTCCATCGCCTGGGTCAGCGGCCGGACGCTGGCATTCCGGGCACTCAGCACCTGTTTGCGGCTTTCCTTCAGTTCCTTCCGGCTGGCTGTCAGAGTGTAGCGGAACAGTTCAACCCCCTCCGTCACCTTTTTGGCGCGGAACGCATCGAGGCCCAGCTCTTCAAGTCGACCCAGTACAGGTTCCAGCCGTTTCAGGGCATCAGTCGCCATCTTCTTGAGCGCGCGCTTGGTTGGCACATCGCGGACATGGCCCAGCGCCAGCGCAGCACCGGACAGAATGCTGATGTCAGCACGCGCTTCCAGCAGGGTCTGCAAGCTGCCGAACTGCTGGTCCACCAGATTGTTCAGGACCTCGTCGACCTGGATAATGGTCTCCTCGCCGCCATCCATCAGGCTGTCGCGCGCCTCAGCCGCCACTTGAACCAGTTTTTCCTGCACCCCCTGGCTGAGGGTCTGAAGGTCAGCAGTCTGGGTGTCGATCCAGGCCTGATTACGGAACGCTGCCTGGCGCGCAGCAAGCAGGTTGCTGAGCCGCTCCGAGGACGCTGCCGCTTCAGGGGCGAATTGAGCCTGCTCTTCTGCAGGAAGCTCCGCAACACTGCCCTCAAGGGTGGAAACCGCGGCAGCGGCGGCCTCCTCTGCTGCTGCCAGCTCCTCCACCGAGGCGGCCTGCAGCACGCCAATCATCGCATTCTTGGCCTGGCTTGCAGCATTAACCATGCGGCTGCTGAGTTCCAGTTGCGGTACTTTCTCGCCGGTCAGGACCTCCATCTGGCGGCCGGTCTGGGCAAACACAAGGGTGACAAGAACACCGCCGACTGCCGCCGTCGCGCCCATTGCCATCAGGATCAGCGTGATCTTAGCACCGATGCTGGAAAACAGCCGGAACCTGCGTTTCGCCGGGAGGTCTTTCTTCGAACTCATTCTATCACCCAAGTCTTCAGCCCGCACCCCGGGCACTTCTAGCAGCGCTGGCCCCGCTGAAGTGCAGGGGCCTGCATTTCCCTAAAGAAGGGCCGCAAGACGTAAAGAAAGGGTGAGAATGCGGCGGATATTACCGCGTATTTTAACGACCCGCTTGCGCAGGCCGCCAACATTCGCGCAGCCGCCGCCTCCGGCCAGGGCAGCTCTGGAACGGTTAATCCGGAACGCCGGCCTGCCGCAGGGCGCTGGCCCATTCCTGGCCAGCCGGGCTCATGGCAGCCGGGTTATCGCGCTGGAATTGCGACAGGCAGAATTCCGGCGCTGCCTCCAGCAGCTTTTGGACGGTGCTGCGCGCCTCCGCGTCCTGGCCCGACATCTGCAGCGCAATCGCCTTGGACCGCAACGGCACCGGGAAGGCCTGCTTGGCCTCAAGCGAGCGGTCCGCCAGTTCGATGGCGCGGCCGTAATTGCGCGCCGACAGGTTTGCCAGTGCCGACAACGCATCGAAATAGTAGCATTGCGGCCCCAGCGGCGTCAGGCGCCGGGCGGCATCGGTCATCTGCACGGCTTCGTCCGCCATATCCTGATAGGCCAGCGTTGCGCCCTTGAGCAGCAGCGCCAGCGCCTCGTTCGGGTTATCGCGCAGCGCGAGATCATAGGCGTCCAGGGCTTGATCGAAGCGGAAGGTCAGGTGGCTGGAAATCAACCCCTTGAGAGTATGGGCCAAGGAAAACCCCGGCGCGGCCTCAGTCGCGGCATCAGCCATCTGGCAAGCCAGCCGGCTGTCTTCCTCGCGGTTGCGGGACAGCCCGCGTTCGACCCGCATCACATGCCAGAATCCCATCCAGGTCAGCGGCAGCGCGTGGCCAGGCTCACGCTCCAGCAAATGCGACAGGATACCGTAGGCCTGCTGGAATTTCTGCACATCCATTTCCTGCATCAAGGATATGGCGGCCATCAGCAGGGTGTGGCTTTCCAACCCCGCCAGCGGCTTGAAATCGGCCAGCCGCACCGCCTCGCCCGCGGCGGTCTGGCCGATCTGCAAGGTGGCGTTGCGCAGTACAGAGCTGCGGCCCTCCATCAGATTGTCCAGCGAGCCTTCGAACCTGCGTGACCAGATCACCTTTTCCCGCACCGCATCATGCAGGTCGATTTCGGCATGGAAACGGCCCCTGCTGCAAGTGACTGCGCCCGACACCAGATAGTCTGCGCCAGCCACCGAGGAAACCTCCGCCGGGCGCACGGTTGCCGGGTCGAACTGGCGGGAGGCCAAATAGGAGGTGACCGAGAATGCCCAGCTGCGCGACAGGTAGCGCGACAGTTCTTCTGAGATCAGCGAACCGAGCGGTGCGGTTGCTTCCCCCGGGGACCGGTGCACAAAGGGCAGTACTGCAATGGAAGGCAGCAGCCCATCCAGGATCACCCGGCCCGGCGACGTGCCCCCTTGGGCAGCCGGAGCCGCGGGCCTGCGGGAAAGCTCTGTCCGGGCCTCATCCAGCCAGGTATTGAACACAGCTTCATGCGGCAGCTCGAAGCCTTCCATGAAGTCTGCCCCGCCCGCGCGGCTGTCCAGCTCCACCCGGGTCAGGTCCAGAATGACCCGCTCCCGGTTGGCATAGAGCAGCCTGGCCGCCTCCGGGCCAAGGTGCCGCCGCAGCGTCGACAGGGCCGTGCGCAAACTGGCCTTGGCCTGCTCCGGCTGCGCCAGGCACCACAATGTCTTCTCCAGAAAGGCCCTGGTGCGGATACCGCCCTCAGCAGTGGACAGCAAAGCCATCAAAGCCTGATGCTTGGCGCCAAGCTGCACGCCCGCCCCGTCCGCATGGAAAACACCAAAAGCTCCGAACCGGCGAATTTTCAGAAGAACAGTCATCTGCCACCCCACTCCACGCGTGATACATTCAATATTAAAGTACCGTTATGGTGCACACCTTTAGGTTGTTTTGCAATTACTGATTGCATTATCCGGAAAATTCACCTTCAGCAGCCTGCCAGAAGAGAGAAGGCGAGCTGTATAATGTATTTAAATTCAGTGGTATAAAGTAAGGAAAGTTGCGACATAAATGACGCGCAGAAACAGCCCTGCACCGCTGCCCCAGACTCAAGAGATGGGTAAATGCTCGCAAAAGGTGCATTTAATGCTATAAAAAGCAACCGCTCACATTGGCAATTGCAGGCTACCCCAGTCCCCGTTCCTTACAAGTGCTGCGCAAGGCATTGCAGAACCGCGCCGCAGCGGGTGACAGCTGGTGCTCCAGACGGGCACACAGGCCGACCGGCCCAAGGGTGGTGCTGGTGTCAAACGGCAAAGCCGTCATCGTGCCCGCGTCAAGGTCCGGCCGCACCACGCCCTGGCTGATGATCCAGATGGCCTGATGTGCCAGCACAAAGCGCCGCCCGAAACTGGACGAAACGGTTTCAACCGGGAACCGGGGCATCGCCAGCCCTTGCTCCAGAAACATCCGTTCCACCAGCGGCCGGATCACCGCCCCTTCTGACGGCATCAGCACCGGATAGTCCTCAAAGGCAGAAGGCAGCAGGCGGCCGGCACTGGCCAGCGGGTGGTCCCGGGCCACAACTGCGGCCACACGCTCGCGGTAAAGCGGATCGAAACCGATCCCAGCCATGGTCTCCGGCGCCGGCATCCGCCCAACCACCACATCCAGCCTGCCCCGGCGCAGCTGGTCGATCAGATAGCGGTTGTCCCCGGACACCACCACGAACCGGCCCGGTGCGCCGCTGCTGCGCAGCTCTGCCAGCGTGTCCGGAACCAGATCTGCCGCCGCCGTGGGCAGGGCGCCGATGGCAACCAGCGGCCCATCGGCTTCATCCAGGCCGCGCAGCAGCGCCACACCGTCGCGGGCCAGCGCCAGGCTGCGGCCTGCATGATCACGGAACAGCTCGCCATAGCTGCTGAGCCGGATGCCGCGGCCATGTTTCTCCACCAGAGGCTTGCCGCAGACCGCTTCCAGCTCTCGCAGAGCCCGGGTGACAGCGGGCTGGGACATCCCCAGTGCCTCCGCCGCCAGGGTGACGCTCATCTTGCGGGCGACTTCGACGAAGACCTCCAGATGGCGCAGCTTCAAGGATGACGATAGACGCATATCACACAGGTTATTTGTTTATGCCTTTTTGAAGATTATACAGATCACTTGCGGTATGCGATACTCCTGAGCAAAGGGAGACTGGAATGATGCAAGACCGTTACGACCGCGGTTTGCAGGTGCGGCGCAGGGTTCTGGGCGACGCCCATGTGGACCGCGCGGAGGCCGCCAAGACCGCGCTGGACCAGCCGTTTCAGGAGCTGATTACCGAAGGCGCCTGGGGCACAGTCTGGGCCTCGGACAGGATCAGCCTGCGGGAACGCTCAATGCTAACGCTGGCGCTGCTGGCGGCGACTGGCAACTTTGACGAAATCCCGATGCACATTCGCGCCACCACCCGCACCGGCGCCAGCCGGGAGGATGTGCTGGAGGCCTTCCAACATGTGGCGATCTATGCCGGGGTGCCGCGGGCCAACCGCGCGCTGAAACTGGCCAAACAGACCTATGCCGAAATGGAGAGCGAGGGAGAGGACACCGCATGACCAAGCCGCCGCAGCCCGGGGAGTTCTACCAGAGGGACCGCCACTGGCACCCCCCTGCCCTGTCGCAGGATTACAAGACCTCGGTCACCCGCTCGCCGAAGTTCCCCCTGATCAGCCTGGAAAACACCGCCAGCGAGATCACCGGGCCGGTGTTCGGCCATAACGACATCAATGCCGCCGACAATGACCTGCTGTCGAATTTTGCCCAGCCCGGCCAGAGCCCGATCGGCGAACGCATCATCGTGCACGGCCGGGTGCTGGATGAAAACGCGCGCCCGGTGCCGAATACGCTGGTGGAAATCTGGCAGGCCAATGCCTCCGGCCGATACCGGCACAAGAAGGATACCTACCTTGGCGCGCTGGACCCGAATTTCGGCGGCTGCGGCCGGACGCTGACGGATGAGAACGGCTGCTACCACTTCCGCACCGTGAAGCCCGGCGCTTATCCTTGGCGCAACTGGGTGAACGACTGGCGGCCGGCGCATATCCATGTCTCGGTCTTTGGCACCGGGTTTGCGCAGCGGCTGATCACCCAGTTGTATTTTGAAGGCGACCCGCTGATTGCGCGCTGCCCGATCGTGAACACCATCCCGGACCCGGAGGCCGTTGATATGCTGATTGCGCGCCTCGACATGAACGCCACCATTCCGCTGGACACTATCGCCTACAAGTTCGACATCGTGCTGCGCGGGCGGCGGTCCACCCTGTTTGAGAACCGGCTGGAGGGGAACTGATGCGCCAAAAGCTGGACTATCTGAAGGAAACCCCCTCGCAGACCGCTGGCCCCTATGTCCATATCGGCCTGGCCCCCGGCACGGCGGGGTTTGAGATCTACGGTCAGGAGCTTGGCTGGGACATTGCCGGACCCAACGCCAAGGGCGAGCGCATCCGGGTGGAGGGCGTGGTGACCGATGGCACCGGCTCGCCGGTCAAGGACGTGCTGCTGGAGGCCTGGCAGGCCAATGCGGACGGCCTCTATGCCCATCCGGAACACACAGGCGAGGTGGAGGACGGTTTTCGCGGCTGGGGCCGGGTGATCACCGATTTCGAAACCGGCGAATGGGGATTTGACACGGTGAAGCCCGGGCCGGTGACGGGCAGCAACGGGCAGATGATGGCGCCCCATATCAACCTGTGGATCGTGGCGCGCGGCATCAACGTCGGGCTGAACACGCGGATCTACTTTGAGGATGAGGCCGCGGCCAACACTGCCGACCCGGTGCTGAATGTGATAGAGTGGGAGCGCCGCCGCGCCACCCTGATCGCCAGGCGCGCGCTGCGGGACGGTCTGGCCGTCTACCGGTTCGACATCCGCCTGCAGGGCGAAGATGAAACTGTGTTTTTCGACATCTGAAGGGGAAATCCATGAGCAAACCCTGCATCATCTGCGTTGCCATTACCGGCTCAGTCCCGACCAAGGAAAACAACCCGGCGGTGCCGGTCACCATCGCGGAACAGATCGAAAGCACGCATGAGGCGTTTGAGGCTGGGGCCTCAATCGCCCATTGCCATGTGCGGAACGACGACCAGACTCCGACCTCGGACCCGGAAAGGTTCGCGCGGCTGATGGAAGATCTGCAGAAACACTGCCCCGGCATGATCATCCAGCTGTCAACCGGCGGCCGCTCCGGCGCGGGCCACGAACGCGGCGGCATGCTGCCGCTGCGCCCGGACATGGCGTCGCTGTCGGTGGGGTCCAACAATTTCCCCACCAGGGTCTATGAGAACTCCCCCGATCTGGTGGACTGGCTGGCATCGGAGATGCGCACTTACGGCGTGAAGCCGGAGATCGAGGCCTTTGACCTGTCGCATATCCACCAGGCGGTGAAGATGAACCGCGAGGGACGCATTCCCGGCACGCTTTATGTGCAGTTCGTGATGGGGGTGAAGAACGCGATGCCGGTCGACAAGGATGTGTTCGACTACTACGTCAAGACCATGCAGCGGCTGGCGCCCGAGGCCCAGTGGTGCGGCGCCGGTGTCGGGCCCGGGCAGATCCTGGTCAACGAATGGTCGATCGCCGCGGGCGGCCATACCCGCACTGGGCTGGAGGACAACATGCGGCTGGACCGCGAAACGCTGGCGCCCTCCAACGCCGCGCTGGTGAAACGGGCGGCAGAGCTGTGTGAAAAATACGAGCGCCCTGTTGCCACCTGGCAGCAGGCCCGCGAGATCCTGGAGCTGCGCCCCGGCTGAGACTGCCTGCTTCGGGCCACGAGACCCGAAGCCTTGACCTTATCCGCCAGGCTGCTCGGCCGGGCAACCGTAGGCGCGGGAGCCCTTGCTCCCCGCGGGTCATCCTTCGCCGGACAAGTCCTTGAGGATCGGGCAGTCCGGGCGGCTGTCGCCTGCACAGCAGTTGACCAGCTCGCCCAGCGTGTCATGCATCGCCTGCAAATCCGCGATCTTTTCCTCGATCTTGGCCAGATGTTCCTGCGCCAGCTGTTTCACATCAGCGCTGGCGCGGCTTTCGTCTTCGTAAAGCGCCATCAGGGTGCGGCAGTCCTCGATGGTGAAGCCCAGCGCCCGGGCGCGGCCTAGAAAGGCCAGCTTGTGCAGGTCGGTCTCGGCAAAGCAGCGGTAGCCGTTGGCGCTGCGGTGCGGCTTGATCAGGCCGATGTCCTCGTAATAGCGGATCGTCTTGGCCGGAAGCCCTGAGCGGCTGGAAACATCCCCGATATTCATGCGCGCGCCTCCTGTTTGGTGTCCGCCTTGGGTGCCGGTGCGGCCTGATCCTCATCTATGGCCGGTTTCAGGCGGCGCAAGCGCAGCGCGTTCGACAGCACAAAAACACTCGACAGCGCCATGGCGCCTGCCGCCAGCGCAGGCGACAGCAGCGGCCCGCCGAAGGGGTAGAGCAGGCCCGCCGCCACCGGGATCAGCAGCACGTTATAGCCGAAGGCCCAGCCCAGGTTCTGGCGGATGTTGCGCATGGTGGCGCGGCTGACGGTCAGCGCGTTGACCACGCCGCGCAGATCGCCGGAGACCAGCACCACATCCGCCGCCTCGATCGCCACGTCGGTGCCGGTGCCGATGGCGATGCCCGCATCTGCTGCTGCCAGCGCCGGAGCGTCATTGATGCCATCGCCGACGAAGGCCAGCGTGCCGTGTTCCGCCTGCAGTTCCTGCAGCGCCTTTACCTTGTCCGCAGGCAGGCATTCGGCCTTCACCGCGTCAATGCCCAGCCGCCTGGCAATCGCCTGCGCCGTCGCGGCCGCATCGCCGGTGATCATGGCCACCTTCAGCCCCTGCTCGTGGAACGCCTTGATCGCTGCCGGGGTGCCTGGCTTGATCGGGTCCGCCACCGCAATCACCGCCGCAAGCCGGCCGTCAACGGCAGCATAGAGCGGGGTTTCGCCACGCTCAGCCAATCTCTCGCCTTCCGCTTGCAGCGCGCCAAAGGCAATGCCTTCACGCGCCATCAGACGGGCAGCACCGGCCAGCACCACGCGGCCTTCGACCTCTGCCCGCAGGCCGTAGCCCGGGATAGCCTCAAAACCTGATGCCTTGGGCAGCCCCTTGCCCGCCGCGGCCGTAATGGCGCGGGCAATCGGGTGTTCGGACTGTGCTTCAGCAGCGCCAGTCAGGCGCAGCACCTCCTCTCGGGTGCAGCCCTCGGCGCAGATCAATTCGGTCAGCGCCGGACGGCCCTCGGTCAATGTGCCTGTCTTGTCGAGCGCCACCACCTTGACTTCCTGCAGCCGCTGCAGCGCGTCACCCTTGCGGAACAGCACCCCCATCTGGGCAGCACGGCCGATGCCCACCATGATCGAGGTCGGGGTTGCCAGCCCCATGGCGCAGGGGCAAGCAATGATCAGCACGGAGACGCCAGCCACCAAGGCCAGCGGCAGCGACGGCGCCGGGCCGAACACGGACCAGGCCAGCACGGTCAGCGCCGCCACCGCAATGACGGCAGGCACGAACCACAGAGTGATCCGGTCGACCAGTCCCTGCACCTGCAGCTTGGCGCCCTGCGCCTGCTCCACCATGCGGATGATCTGCGCCAGCACAGTGTCGCGCCCCACCCGTGTCGCGCGGAACTCCAGCGCGCTGTTGCCGTTGATTGTGCCCGCCGTGACCTCATCGCCGCGGGACTTGGCTACCGGCACCGGCTCGCCCGAAATCATGCTCTCGTCGATATAGGAGCTGCCCGAGACAATCTCGCCATCCACCGCAATCCGTTCACCCGGACGGACCCGGATCAGATCCCCTGCCCCGATCTCCTCCACCGGGGTTTCCACGGCATCACCGCCCGCAACCACCATGGCAGTCTTGGGCTGCAGTCCCGCCAGCTTGCGGATCGCGGCGCCGGTGCGGCCCTTGGCGCGGGCTTCCAGGAAGCGGCCTGTCAAGATCAGAACGACAATGACCGCTGCGGCCTCGTAATAGACATTGGCGGTGCCTGCGGGCAGCAGCCGGGGTGCGAAGGTGGAAATAACCGAGAACCCGTATGCCGCGGCAGTGCCCAAAGCCACCAGCGCGTTCATGTCGGGTGCGCCCCGGAGAAGCGCCGGGAAACCCTTGGCATAGAACTGCCGTCCCGGCCCCGCCAGCACCAGGGTGGTCAGGGCGAATTGCAGCAAGTAACTGTTCTGCATGCCGATATTTGCCGCCACCCAGTGATGCAGCGCCGGAACCATATGGCCGCCCATCTCGATCAGGAACACCGGCAGGGTCAGCAGCGCGGCGATCAGCACCTGGCGGCCCAGTGCGGAAATTTCATCCGCCTTGCGCTGGCTGGCCTGTTCCGCCTCATCCTCCACCGCACCGCTGAGACGGGCCGGATAGCCGGCCTCCGTCACCTTGCGGGCCAGATCCGCAGCGCGGGCGGCACCGGTCAGATAGCGGATCTGCGCGGTCTCGTTTGCCAGGTTGACGCTGGCCGACAGCACCCCCGGCACCGCCAGCAGCGCCTTTTCCACGCGACCCACGCAGGAAGCACAGTTCATGCCGCTAATCACCACTACAGCCTGCGATTCCGCGGCCGGATAGCCGGCATCGGTCAGGGCGCCGGTCAAATCCGTCAGCGCCACATCCTGGGCGGCCTCCACTTGGCCGGTGGCATTGGCGAGGTTTACGGAGGCCGACTGAACCCCCTCCACTGCCGCCAGCGCGCGCTCCGCCCGGCCAGCGCAGCCCGCACAGCTGAGGCCTGTGATATGCAAGGATATTTGGGTCGTGTCTGACATCGGAAATCCGCCGGTTCTATACCATTGACAGTGGATATGAGGGTTCCAGTCAGGGGAAGGTCAAGGGGTGGCAGCATAATTCCTTCCCAAAACTGGAAGCCTGCAGGCAAACTGCTGGAAACCGGGGATTTTTCATTGCGCCTGGATGGCGCGGACCGCGGCTCAGCTGTCGCTTTCGGGGCAAAGCCCAGGGTGCCTCCCCTGTTAGGGTGCCGAGGCAATGCTTGCGCGTGCCGGTTCGCAAATGTAACGCTGGGTCATTCCGGCCCGCGGCGCAGCCGCCGGCACCGCATTCACCCCGGACCCGCCTGTCGGCGGCCCGGTCCCGAAGAAAAGAACGAAGGACCAGTCACATGATCAAGACCCGCGCTGCCGTTGCGGTTGCCCCCGGCAAACCGCTGGAAATCATGGAAGTGAACCTGGAAGGCCCCAAGGCGGGCGAGGTTCTGGTGGAAATCAAGGCAACCGGCCTGTGCCACACCGACGAATTCACCCGCTCCGGCGACGACCCGGAAGGCATCTTTCCGGCGATCCTGGGCCATGAGGGCGCGGGCGTCGTGGTTGAGGTCGGCGAAGGCGTGACCAGCCTGAAGCCGGGCGATCATGTCATCCCGCTTTACACCCCGGAATGCCGTGAGTGCGAGTACTGCCTCAACCCCAAGACCAACCTGTGCCAGGCGATCCGCTCCACCCAAGGCCAGGGCCTGCTGCCCGATGGCAGCACCCGGTTCTCGATGCTGGACGGCACCCCGATCCACCACTACATGGGCTGCTCGACCTTCGCGAACCACACCGTGGTTCCGGAAATCGCGCTGGCGAAAATCCGTGAGGACGCGCCGTTTGACAAGGTCTGCTACATCGGCTGCGGCGTCACCACCGGCATTGGTGCTGTGATCAACACCGCCAAGGTGGAAATCGGCTCCCGCGCGGTGGTGTTTGGCCTCGGCGGTATCGGCCTCAACGTGATCCAGGGCCTGCGGATGGCCGGCGCCGACCAGATCGTCGGTGTCGACCTGAACCCGGGCAAAGTGGAGATGGCTGAGAAATTCGGCATGACCGATTTCGTGAACCCAGCGGAGGTCGAGGGCGACCTGGTGGCGCATCTGGTGGAACTGACCGGCGGCGGCGCGGATTATACCTTTGACGCAACCGGCAACGTCAACGTGATGCGTACCGCGCTGGAATGCGCGCACAAGGGCTGGGGTGAATCAATCATCATCGGTGTTGCGCCTGCGGGGGCCGAGATTTCCACCCGCCCGTTCCAGTTGGTCACCGGCCGCAGCTGGCGCGGCACCGCCTTTGGCGGTGCGTCGGGCCGCACCGATGTGCCGAAGATCGTTGACTGGTACATGGACGGCAAGATCGAAATTGACCCGATGATCACCCACAAGCTGACGCTGGACCAGATCAACGAGGGCTTCGAGCTGATGCATGAAGGCAAGTCGATCCGCGCGGTAGTGGAATTCTGATCCCGGGATTCATGTGAAACACCAAAACGCAGGCCCGAGGGCCTGCGTTTTCTTTTGGCATCGCGTGTCCTGCCGTCAGCTTTCCGTGGTGGCCTCCACCGCATCGAGTCTGACGCCATAGCCCCAGAGCCGGCGCAAGTGCTTCAGTACTTCCTCCTGGTCGTCCTCATCCAGATGGATGCCATCGCGCACGTTGTGGGTCAGCTTCAGTTCCCGGTCGCCGCGCAGATCAGCGTCTGTCACCTGGATATCCGGCTCCAGATAGGCGAGGTCATACTGTTTCGCCAAATCGCGCCGGATGGCCTTGTATCCGGCCCGGTTGTGGATCTGGCTGACCACCAGATTGGGCAGCTCCGCGTCATTCGTAAGCGTGAACAGCTTGAACTTGCGGATCAGGTTGGGCGACAGGAACTGCTGGATGAAGCTTTCATCCCGGTAATTCGCCCAGGCATCCCGCAGCACCCCGCGCCAGTCCGGGTTGCCGGCAAAGTCCGGAAACCACTCGCGATCCTCGTCAGTCGGATCCTGGCAGATGCGGCGGATGTCCTGCATCATCGCAAAGCCCAGCGCATAAGGGTTGATGCCGGAATAACGCGGATCGTCATATTCAGGCTGCATCACCACATTGGTATGGCTGTGCAGCATTTCCATATAGGCTCCTTGCGTGATCTGACCCTGCTCATGGAGCTTGTTGATGATGTAGTAATGCACGAAGGTTGCACAGCCCTCGTTCATGACCTTGGTCTGTTTCTGCGGATACAGATACTGCGCCAGCATCCGCACGATACGCAGGATCTCGCATTGCCAGGGTTCCAGAACCGGGCTGTGTTTCTCCAGGAAATACAGGATGTTCTCCTGCGGCAGGTTCATCATCTTGCGGCGCGCGCTGAAGTCGGCATCCTCGATCAGTTCCAGCTTGTCCCGGCCAAGGGTTGAGTCGGTCCAGATATCAAGCACGCTCTGGCCGCTTTCATACCCTTCGCGCACTTTCTGCATCGCCACCAGTTCCTCGTTGGTGGGTTTGGGCGGGCGGCCGTAGCGGAACACCCCCTGAGACTGCATCGCATGGGCGGCGTCCAGCACCTCTTCCACCGCCATCGGGCCATAGCGTTCCTCGCAGGCGGCGATGTAGTTCTTGGCGAACGCCAGGTAGTCATGGATGCCGGCCGCATCGGTCCATTGCTGGAACAAGTAGTTGTTCTTGAAGAAATGGTTATGCCCGAAAGCTGCATGCGCCATCACCAGCGTCTGCATCGCCATGGTATTTTCTTCCATGTTATAGCTGATGCAGGGGTTGGAGTTGATGACGATCTCATAGGCCAGGCCCTGGCGACCGGTGCGGTAGAGCGCCTCGTCGCGGGCGAAGTGTTTTCCGAAAGACCAGTGCTGGTACATCAGCGGCAGGCCGACGCAGGAATAGGCGTCCAGCATCTGCTCCGCAGAGATGATCTCGATCTGATTGGGATAGACGTCCAGCCCGAGGTCTTCGAGCGCGATCTTTTCGATCGCGTCGCGCGCCTTTTCCATCAGTTCGAAGGTCCATTCCGGCCCGTCAAACAGCGGCTCGCACGCCTTTTCAGCTGCCTGCATGCTGCATCCCTTTCACCTTGGGGAGGAAGAATTCCCGGAAAATCGGATAGATGTGGCCGGGCTGCGAAACCCGCTGCATCTCGAAATGCTGCGCCTGCGCCTTCACCTCGCGGTAGTTCTGCCACAGGTCTTCGCCTGCTTCGGGGTTGTTCAGCAGCATCTCCGCCGCCTCGTCTACAATTTCCACATAGGCGTAGAACTGGCTGACCGGCAGCAGATCATTCAGCAGCAGATTCTTGCAGCGCACTGAATCATTGCCGAAGTTTTCGCCGTCCGAGGCCTGGGCGCCGTAGATGTTCCACTCGTCCGGCGGATAGCGTTCCTCGATGATCTCCTTCATCTTTTCCAGCGCGGTCGACACGATGGTGCCGCCGGTTTCGCGCGCATAGAAGAAGGTTTCCTCATCCACTTCCTGGGCGTGGTGGGTATGGCGCACGAACACCAGCTCGGTGTGTTCATAGCAGCGCTCCAGGAACAGGTGCAGCAGCAGGAAGAAGCGTTTCGCCAGATCCTTCTCGCGTTCCTGCATGGAGCCGGAGACATCCATCAGGCAGAACACCACGGCACGGGAGTTGCGGATTTTTTCCGGCACAAAGGTGTCATAGCGCAGGTCCAGCGGGTCGATGTATCCGACCACCTTGCGCTTGCGAATGATACCTTCCAGCCGCATTTTCAGCGTCGCCAGGAATTCCTCCTGCGGCGGGGTGCGCTCATCCAGCGCTTCCAGCTCAGCGATCTGCTCCTCAAGCTCACGCTGGGATTTGGTGGTGGGTCGCTGCAAAGCAATGCGGCGGCCCAGCGAGTTGCGCATGGTGCGCACCAAGTTCAGGTTGTTCGGGGTGCCCGCTGTTGTCAGACCAGCCCGGCGGGTGCCGATAGTTTCAGTTTCCACCGTGGCCTTTTCCACGAGGTCCGGCAGTTCCAGCCCCTCAAACAGAATTTCCAGGTATTCTTCCTGGGTCAGGGTGAAGGAAAACTCGTCCTCACCATCCCCGTCCTCCGATGCCTGGCGGCCGCCCTGTCCGGCACCGCCCTGCGGCCGCTTGATGGTGTCGCCGACAACAAAATCCTTGTTGCCGGGCAGCACATGGCGGCGCATGCCGCCCTTGGAGGAATGGAAGAACCGCGGCTCCTTCAGCCCCCGTGTGGGAATGGTGACCTTTTCGCCTTCGTCCGGGACACCGCTTCCGCTTTGGATCGACTTCCCCCGGACCGACTGATCGACGCGCTCCTTAATATTCTCCCGGGCCCGCCGCAGGAACCGTTGGCGGTTCCCGAGGCTCTTGCCCTTTGGATTGGCGCGCCTGTCGATGAAATGATGCATGTTGCACAGCGCTCCTCTTTAGCCCGCCTTGTTGACCCGCATGTACCATTCGACCAGGCGCCGCACCTGGCGGTCGGTGTAACCGTGGCCGCGCATCCGCTCGACGAACTCCTGATGCTTGCCTTCGGTCTTGCTGTCCTTCTTGGACCCGAAGGAAATCACTGGCAGCAGTTCCTCGACCTGGCTGAACATGTGCTTCTCGATCACATCGCGCAGCTTCTCGTAGGAGTTCCAGGCCGGGTTCTTGCCAGTGTTGGCGCGGTGGCGCAGCGCAAACTTGACCACCTCGTTGCGGAAATCCTTGGGGTTAGCAATGCCGACCGGCTTCTCGATCTTGCTGAGCTCCGCATCCAGAACCTCGCGGTTGTAGAGCTGGCCGGTGTCAGGATCCTTGTAGTCCTGCTCCTCGATCCATGCGTCAGCATAGGAGATATACCGGTCAAAGACGTTTTGACCGTATTCGGTATAACTTTCGAGGTACGCCTTCTGGATCTCGTTACCGATGAATTCCTCATAGCGCGGTGCCAGTTCGGTCTTGATGAACTCAAGATACTTCTGTTCCGTCTCCTGCGGGAACTGCTCACGCTTGATCATCTGCTCCAGCACGTACATCAGATGCACCGGGTCCGCCGCAACTTCGTTGGTGTCGAAGTTGAATGTGGTCGAAAGCACCTTGAAAGCAAAACGGGTGGAAATGCCGTTCATCCCTTCGTCGACGCCGGCGCGGTCCTGATATTCCTGCACCGTCTTCGCCTTGGGATCGGTGTCTTTCAGGCTTTCGCCATCATAGACCCGCATCTTGGAGTAGAGGTTCGAATTCTCATGCGGCTTCAGGCGTGTCAGCACCGAGAAGCGGCTGAGGATTTTCAGCGTCTCCGGCGCACAGGGCGCGTCACGCAGTTCGCTGAACTCGATCAGCTTTTCATAGATCGAGGTTTCATCCGAGACCCGCAGGCAATAGGGCACCTTGACGATCGACACCCGGTCAATGAAGGCCTCGTTGTTCTTGTTGTTCTTGAAGGACTGCCATTCGGACTCATTTGAATGCGCCAGGATCAGTCCGTTGAAGGGAATGGCACCAAAGCTTTCGGTGCCCATGTAGTTGCCTTCCTGGGTCGCCGTCAGCAGCGGGTGCAGCATTTTGATCGGCGCCTTAAACATCTCAACAAATTCCAAGACGCCCTGGGTTGATCGGTTCAGGCCTCCGGAGAAGCTGTAGGCATCCGGATTATCCTGGCTGAAATGCTCCAGCTGTCGGATGTCCACTTTGCCGACCAGGGTAGAGATGTCCTGGTTGTTTTCATCGCCAGGCTCCACCTTGGCAACACAGATCCGGCGCAGCCTAGACGGATACATGCGGACAACCGAGAACTTGTTGATATCGCCGTCGAATTCATCCAGCCGCTGCACGGCCCAGGGCGACATCAGCCCCGGCAGCCGGTGCTGGGCAATGCCGTATTCCTCTTCCAGCACCTTGCCCATGCGGACCGGGTCAAAGAGACCCAGCGGGCTTTCGAAGATCGGCGAAATCTGGTCACCGGCCTTGAGAACATAAATTGGTTGATCTTCGACCAGGCGTTTCAAGCGCTCCGCCAGCGAGGACTTACCGCCACCGACCGGACCCAGCAGGTAAAGGATCTGCTTGCGCTCCTCCAGCCCTTGCGCGGCGTGGCGGAAGTAGCCGACGATGCGCTCGATCGTATCTTCCATGCCGTAGAAGTCGTGAAAGGCGCTGTAGCGCTTGATCGTGCGGTTCTGAAAGATCGGCCCGAGCCGTGCGTCCTTGGACGTATCCACAAGCTCCTCTTCGCCAATTGCCTTCAGCATCCTCTCGGCGACGTTTGCGTACAGGCTCGGATCGTCACGGCAGGCGTTCAAATACTCCTGCAGCGGCATTTCCTGCTCGCGCGTTTCGCCGTACTGCTCTGCAAAAAGTTCGGCAATGTCTTTCATCTTGGATCAAGCCTCCTGGTTAACTCGCGCCGTTCCTCCTGGCGTTTAAGATCGCGCACGGACAGAGAGTGCCCAGCACGTGGGCATAGGTGTCCGCGTCAGTGTTGAGTTCTGATTTCTGCTCGGCGCCGCTTCTGGCGTCATACGTCCGGCTGGCCGCTCTTGGCGGCGGCCTGCGCCCGGAGTCCAGGCTGGCGGCGTCGTGTTAGTTACTTCCGAGCTTACACCAATTACGAACTTCTTACTATCTGAAAGTGGTGTACTTTTAATTAATTGCCAGAAACTTTTGCGGGAAATTTTCTTCACATCACGGCGATCACCGCTGCTGCACGGACCTTCTGCGTCGCGGCATTTCAAAGGCTTCTGCAGCAATCTGACCGTCAAACCCGAGCTTCACGGCAACTTTTCCCTTTCGGCGCAGCGCCTCCGGGAACACCGCACCCAGCGGGCTTTGCCAGCCGGTTTCAGTGCGTGCGCAGGGGGCATTTGCGCCCGGTGCAGCATCACAGTCGCGTTAAAAAACTTAGAAAATCTGCGGCAGCCAGGACACGGTTGGCGGCAAAATAACCTCACACACGCCCTGCATATACTGGACAGGACAGAAAAAATTGTCACATTGTGGCCTCAAAATGGCCGCAAAAGACGGCCGCTGGGCAAAAATACAGGCAACTTAACCATAAGCCGATGGCCAATTTCCGGGCCGCGGCGCATTCAGATGGGCGGTAAGTTTATGAGCACGGTCGCATTTATCACCCGCGATATGGCGGGCACCACGCAGCATGGAAATTTCTCTGAAGGCACCCCGGCGCGCATTGATGCCAGCCAGGCCAAGGACATTTCGCTGAACCTCAGCCCTGCTGACGTCGAAAGCTACTCCCGGCAGGGCAGCAACCTGCATGTGACCTTGGCGAACGGCCAGGAGCTGGTGCTGGAGAACTATTATTCCTTCGGTGCAACCGGCGGCAAGAACCTGTTCCTCAGCCAAGAAGGCCAATTCATCGAAGTGGTGCTGGAGGACAAGTCCAGCGGGATGCTGTTTGCCACCTACGAGCCGCTTGACCTGGCCGGCAAGTGGAGCGCCTATGATGAGATGGTGTTCCTGGACGTCGACCGGATTGAACCTGTTGTGGCACCGCTGGCGGCACCGCTGTTCGGCGGCCTGGGCGCGGCCGGAGCCGCTGCGGGCGCTGTTGGCGTCGCAGCGATCGCAAGCGGCGGCGGCGGTGATGGAGGCGGCGGTGGCGGCGGTGGCGTTGGCGGCAATAACGGTGACACGTTTGTGACTGTCGACAGCGGCCTTGCCGGAGGGGACGACACGATCAGCGCAGCTGAAGCTGCAGACGGCGTTACGCTGACTGGCACCGCGGAGGCTGGATCCACTGTGGAAGTCACCTTTCAGGGGGTGACCCGCACAGTGACCGCTACCGATGAAGGCACCTGGAGCGCTGATTTCGCTTCCTCCGAAATCACCGGCGGCGAGTACGACGCGGAGGTAACGGCCACATCGACAAACACCTCCGGAGCTACGGCAACCGCCACCTCCACAATCCGCATCGACACCGAAACCTCCGTCGCTCTTGATGACGGCCAGGCCGGTGGTGATGACATGATCAATGGCGCGGAGGCCGCGGACGGGGTGACCCTGACCGGCACCGCCGAAGCCGGGGCAACCGTGAACGTGACCTTTCAGGGGGTGACACGCACGGTGACGGCCACCGATGAGGGCACTTGGAGCGCCGATTTCGCCGCGTCCGAAATCCTGTCCGGCGAATACGACGCGGAGGTAACGGCCACCGCGACCGATGCCTATGGCAACACCGAGACGACCACCGGCACGATCCGTGTAGACACCACCACTGAGGTGGCAATTGACAGCGGCCAAGCGGGCGGTGACGACCTCGTCAATAACGCCGAAGCCGCAGCAGGGCTCACCCTGACCGGGACCGGCGAGGCCGGCGCTTCGGTCAGCGTGACCGTCGAAGGCGTGACCCGGACTGCGACAGTGGATTCCGATGGCAACTGGGCTGCAGAGTTCGAGGCGGGCTCCCTGCCTGCCGGTGAATATGACACAACGATCAGCGTCACTTCGACCGACGCAGCGGGCAATAGCGCAACTGCAACAGCTGACCTGCATGTGGACACCCTGGTCGATCCGCTCACCGTTGAGACAGCAACTGTTGAGGGGGATGGCGTCGTCAATGAGGACGAGCACAGCGACGGGATCACTTTAACTGGCACGGTGGAGCCGGGCTCAACCGTGGTGGTGCAGTTGGGTGATGCTACCGAAACTGCAACAGTGGATGGCGACGGCAACTGGAGCGTGGATTTTGCAGCCTCCGACATCCCTGACGGCAGCTATGAAGCCGATGTCACCGTCACAGCCACGGACGCTGCCGGCAACACGGCGGAAATCACAGACACCCTTACCATCGACACCGAAGTTGTGCCCTTCGAAGCCGACAGCATCGCCGATGATGACATCGTCAACATCGCCGAACGCGCCGCGGGGCTGACTCTGACTGGCACGGTGGAGGCTGGCTCCACGGTCGACGTCACCATCGAAGGTGTAACCCGGGCCGCATCCGTCGATGCCGATGGCAACTGGAGCGTGGAGTTTGACGCGGACGATCTGCCGGAGGGCACCTACACCAGCCGCGCAGAAATCACTGCGACCGACCCCGCAGGCAACACCGCAACCCTGACAGAGACCTTTGAAGTCGATACCGAATACGATGCACCGAATGTGGGCAGCGTTGTCAGCACCGGCTCCGGCGTCACAGGCTTCTTCAGCGACGACTATGAAGACGGCGACACCACGCATGAGCTGACAAGCGGCGGCGGCGTGGAGGATGTTTCCGGCACCGAGACAGACATTGGCGGCAGCACCCTGTTCAGCTTCGACGAAACCGTGCCGGACGGGTCAAACCTGGTGGTCAACCGCGTGGACGAAGCCGGCAACAGCTCTGGCACCATGGTTGTTTTTGAAGACAGTGCCGACGCCACCGTTCTGGATCACTCGGGCCTGTCGCAGTTCAACATTGACGAACTGAACCTTGTCCATGCAGACAACGTCGACCTGACCCTGACCGAAGCGGACATTAACGCGCTGTCCGGCAACGGCGACACATTGACGGTGCACGGCGGCTCCGATGACACGCTGACCATCACCGGTGCAACCGCAGACGGGTCTCAGACCATCGATGGCGAGACTTACGATGTCTATACTTTGGGCGACGACGGCACCACGATCCTTGTTGATGAAGACGTCAACACCGTGATCTGATTTTCTGGTCTGGCAGCGGCACCTGCTGCCAGACCCAAATCATCAAAAGCCTTGAACAAAAGGGCAAAAGGGCAGGATGCAACCGGGACGCTTTCTTTGCGCCATCGCAGTGATGTGCAGCCTGTCTGGCTGCGCAACGGCCCCGTTTGGCGGCGCGAACGAGGCAGCGGACGGAGCCCCGCTCAGCAATTTCACTCAAACGGGGGAGACTTCCTCCGCGGTCATCAGCGCCCTGATGAACCGGCGTTCGCTGCTGGCGGAAGACAGCGCCTACGGTCAGGTCGCGTCAGCTGCCATCGCCGCCTCTTCCCGCGCTGCCGAGGCAGAATTGATCAGTGCCAAACTGCGGGCCGAAGCCGCCTCAAAAAATTGGTTTCCAACCCTGGGACCCTCGGTCAGCCTGACCGATCTAGGCGACTTGGTGGCCGGGCTGCTGATCGAGCAGGTTCTGTTCGACAATGGCCGCCGCAAGGCGGAACGCGAATTTGCCGCCGCCGATGTTGAGGTCGCCGCCGTCAGCCTGTCAGAGGACATGAACGGCCGGGTAGAGACCGCTGTCGGGCTTTATGCCGCCGCCCTGCGCGGCGACGAAAAGGCGGCCTATGGCGACCGCGCGCTGCGCAGGATGCAGGAATTCCGCCGGATTGTTCAGGGGCGGGTCGATGGCGGGGTCTCGGACCGCGCAGATCTCAACGTGGTAGACAGCAAGATCAGCGGCATACGCACCGCCACTGCCACCGCCCGCGATGCTGCAGCCACCGCTCGCGCCGAGTTGCAGGCGATGACCGGCCAAAGTTTCGATCAGAAACCGTCGCACCTGGCCATAGGCACACCGCCGGAACAGGGACAGTTTCTGTCTGTGCTAAAAGCCGGCGCCGAGGCAGAACGCACCATTGCACAGGCCAAATCCGGACGCGCCGGGCTGCTGCCGCAGATTTCCGCAGCCGGTAACGTCACCACGGACGGCTCTGGCGCCGGCATCACCCTGGGGGTCGGCCAGCCGCTGGGACTGGGTACTCCAGCCGCAATCCAGGCGCTGGAAGCCTCCAAGGAGGCCGCAATGCGCCAAGTGGGCGAGGCCGAGGAAACCGCCCGGCGCGCCTACAGCCGCCAGGTGCAGCAAATCGCCTCTTACCAGCGGCAAGAAGGCGAGACCGCGGTGCTGGTGCGCCGCAGCCGCGAGACCTACGAGCTGTTCCAGAAGCAGTTTGAGGCGGGCCAGCGCCCGGTGATGGAGGTGATCCAGGTCTACGAGGAACTGGTACGCCGTGAGCAAGCCTATATCGACGCAAAATACGAGGTGGTGCTGATCCAGCTGGCGCTGGCGCGCGACCTGGGGCTTTTGGCTGATGGGGACAAGATTTGACCGATACCACGCAAAAGCCGTCCCGTCGCATGCCCGCCCCTGGCCAGAAGCCGGTTCTGCGGTCGGTCCCTGCTGCCGCTCCCAGGACCGCGGCGCAGGACGGGCTGCAGCCCGCCAACATCCCTGCCACAGCCGCTGGCCCCAATGCGCAGGTGAAACCCAAGACCGACAACCGGCCCAAGCCGCAGGACGCCCAACCTGAGGTCGGCTCGCTGCTGGAAGGGGCAGCCGCGCGCATCCAGCACCGGGCCAGCCTGATTGCCACCCTTGCCGCCCTGAAGGGCAGCGAGGTGCCGGTCAGCGACGTCGCCGCCTTCCTTTGGCAGGAAACGCCGGGCGATCTGTCGCTGCACACGCTGGCAAAGGCAGTGCAAACTGTCGGCCTGCAACCCAAGGTGCTAGAGAAGCAAAGCCTTGCCCCCGCGCTATGGCCCGCTCTGGCAATCATGTCCGGCGGCCAATGCGTGCTGGTTCTGGGTCAGGCCGACGATGCGCTGACCATCTATGACACTGCCTGCCCGGACAACCGGACCGAGGTACCGCTGGCGGAGTTCAGCCCCTATTTCACCGGCACCGTGCTGTCAGCCCGCCCATCGCTCAAACAGATGGCAGCCAAGCACACTCCACAGATCGACCCGGGCCATTGGTTCTGGAGCGAGTTCCCCAAGTACCGCCGACAGGTGGGCGAGATCATGCTGGGGTCGCTGGTGGCCAATATACTGGCGGTGTCGGTCGCCCTGTTCAGCTTGCAGGTCTACGACCGTGTGGTGCCGCACCAGTCGCACGCAACCCTATGGGTGCTGGCGGTGGGCGCCTTTCTGGCAATCGCGCTGGAAGCAATGCTGAAACTGGCGCGCGCGCGGCTGACCGATGCGGCCGGCCGCCAGATCGAGCTGTCGGTGCAGCACAACCTGATGCGCCGCCTGATCGGGATGCGCTCTGACAAGAAACCCTTGCCGCCCTCCGGCCTGTTTGCCGCGATGCGCGATTTCGGCTCGGTACGGGAGTTCTTTACCTCCTCCACCATCTCAACTCTGGCGGACATCCCCTTTATCGCGGTGTTCCTGCTGCTGGTCGCCTCCATCGCCGGGCCGGTGGTCTGGGTGATCATTGCTGGCGGCGTCCTGATGCTGCTGCCTGCCTATTTCATGCAGAAGAAGATGATCGCCTATACCCGGCAGACCCAAGGTGCGAATGCCAAGGCGGGCCGCCTGCTGCATGAGGTGGTGACAGAACTCGACACCGTGAAGACCCAGCGCGGCGAGGAACGGGTGCTGCGGCTGTGGGATGAACTGAACACGCTGTCGTCGCACTCCGCGACCGAGCAGCGCAAGCTGTCCAGCGCCCTCACCTACTGGTCGCAAGGGGTGCAGCAGGCCACCTATATCACCGCAGTGGTTCTGGGCACGCTTTTGGTTTTTGCCGGCGAATTTACTGTCGGCACCATCATTGCAACCGGTATCCTGACCAGCCGCACCCTGGCGCCGCTGACGCAATTCGCTGCCACCCTGGCACGCTGGAGCAACGTCAAGGCAGCCCTGGAAGGACTGGATGCTATTGCCCAGGCACCGCAAGAGAAAGAGCAAGAACGGACCTATCTGCGCCGCCAGAAGATTGAGGGCCGGTTTGAGCTGCGTGAGATCATGTTCCGCTATGAGGATGACGCCGCGCCGACCCTGGACGTGCAGGCGGTGGCGGTCACACCGGGCCAGCGGGTTGCGGTGCTGGGGGTCAACGGCTCTGGCAAGTCGACGCTGCTGAAGCTGCTGTCGGGACTGTACGCACCGGACCGCGGCCGTATCCTGCTGGACGGCACAGATATGGCGCAGATTGACCCGCGCGACCTGCGGGCGAACATCGGCTATCTCAGCCAGGACGTGCGGCTGTTCGCAGGTTCCTTGCGCGACAACCTGAACCTCAACCAGTTGGAGCGCGACGACGACCGGCTGATGGAAGCGCTGGAGTTCGCAGGCCTCGGCGCCCATGTGCGCAACCACCACAAGGGGCTGGATCTGGAGATCAGCGACGGCGGCCATGGCCTGTCGATCGGCCAGCGCCAGTCGATTGGCTGGGCGCGGCTGTGGCTGCAGAACCCCTCTGTCGTGTTGCTGGATGAACCCACCGCGGCGCTGGACCAGACGCTGGAACGCACCCTGGTCAGCCGCCTGGAAAGCTGGCTGGAGGGACGGACCGCGGTGATCGCCACGCACCGGATGCCGATCCTGTCGCTGACCAACCGTACCCTGATCCTGCAGTCAGGCCGAATGGTGGTGGACGGCCCGCGAGATCAGGTTCTGGCGCATCTGGCCGCAGGAGAGGGCAAATGAGCATGGCACTGCATGATCCCTACGGTGATGCGCAGACGCCGCGCAGCGCCAGCCGTATCATCTATCTGGCGCTGGCCGCCGTGCTCACCTTCCTGATCTGGGCCGCCTTTGCCTCCATCGACGAGATCGTGCGCGGCGAGGGCCAGGTGGTTTCCTCCTCCCGCGCCCAGATCGTGCAGAACCTGGAGGGCGGCATCCTGGCAGAGCTGCATGTCCGCCAAGGCGACATCGTGACGGCTGGCCAGGTGCTGGCCAAGCTGCAGGACACCAAGTTCCGCACTGCTGCGGATGAGCTGCAAAACCAGATCGACGCGCTGGAAATCCGGCGCCACCGGCTGGAAGCGCAAATGAAGGGCGCCTTTGAATTCGCCGTGCCGGACATGCTGGCACAGCGCTCCCCCGGCATCCTGGCTTCCGAGCGCAGCTTGCTTACCGCGCGGCAAACGGACTTTGCAAGCCGCCGCGACAGCGCCCGGCAGGTCATGGATCAGCTGAATGCGGAGCTTGCCAATATGGAGAAGCTCTTCAAGCAGAAGATCGTGGCGCTGATCGAAGTAAACAAGGCCCGCAAGGCGGCCACCGACGCCCGCGCGAAATATAACGAAATCGGAACCCAGGCGGAACTGGAGCAGGCCGAGGAATATGCCCAGACCCTGCGGGAGATTACTACTTTGCGGCAGGAGCAGCGGCTCGCTGTCGATCAGTTGAACCGCACCATCATCACCTCCCCCATGGCAGGCATCGTCAATAGCCTGGCGGTGACCACTATCGGCGGCGTGATCCGCCCGGGTGAGGAGATCCTGGAGATCATCCCGCTGGGTGAGGAACTGTTTGTGGAGGCACGGGTCAAGCCCGAAGACATCGCCAGCGTGCAGCCCGGCCAGGACGCTACCATCAAACTGTCGGCCTATGACTATACCATTTACGGCGCGCTCCGCGGCAAGGTGGACTTCGTGTCCGCCGACACCTTCGAGGATGAGCGCAATCCGCGCGCCGAGCCCTATTACAGGGTAACGGTTCGGGTCGACAAATCCGGCTTTAGCGAACGTCAGCAATCCATAGAGATCCGCCCGGGCATGCGCGCCATCGCGGAACTGCAGACTGGCGCCAAAACCGTGCTGCAATACCTGCTGAAACCGCTTTACAAATCCCGCGAAGCATTGCGCGAACCCTAATACAGAAAGGGGCAGCCCCAGATCGAAGCAGCCCCTGCCTTTTGACGTGCGGGAAGCACCTGTCAGCCGGCGCGGCGGATCAGATCGCTGAGCGTGGCGTCCAAGGCGGTGCCGATCGACACCCTCCTGCTGCCCATGGCGGCTTTGGCCGAAATCACCGAAACCAGCCGCGGTGCCCGGCCCGGCCGCAATTCCAGAACCGGCGACCCGGACGCCCCGAAATCAACCAGACAGGACATCACCAGCGTGCGGCTTTTGCGGGCGAGAACACTGCACGAGCGTTTCAGCCGGGGCCGAGTCGCATGCGCCCGGGTATAGGACAGAACATCCAGTGTATCACCTAGCTGGGCATCACCTGCCATGGCGAGCGGCGCAGCCTGACGACTGCTGATTGGCCGGTCCAAGCGCAGAACCGCCAGATCACTGCCGATCTGATGCGCTCCGGACGGCCGGTACCGGTACTGCGGGTGCACAACCGCCTTCACCACCTGCCGCAAGGCAACGGCCCGGCGCCCTGACAGTCCGGCCTCAAACCAGATGCTTTGCGGATCGACCCTGGCACCGGTTCTGGGATCGAACAGGCAATGCGCTGCGGTCAGCACCAGGTTGGGCGCAACCAGCGCTCCGGTGCACATGTTCCGGTTCGCAATATTCAGCCGCCCCACGGCCTCCAGACCTTGTATTTCTCCGGCGCGAGGCTGCGGCTCATCCGCAGCGGCGCTTATTGGCATGCCCAAGGACAGGCATGCCGCAATTGCAGCAATAGTCAGTCTCATAACCCACTCCAGCTTCCCACATGGGCATCGTCATTCAGGCGTGCGGCTGGAATGAGACCCAAAGTTGCCGGGCTGAGACCAAAAGGTGGACAGAATGCGGCAGCGTTAACAATTCCCTAACCCCCCGGTTATTGATGCTTAACCATGGCAAAAAAGCCTGCGGCTTGGCTAGGAAAAGTAAACAAAGCGTAAATATTTTTTCCAACCCGCGAACAACAAAAGAGAACTCAGCAGTCAATTCCGGACGTAACCCGGGTGAGGGGCCCCCGGCCCGGCGCGATTCGACACCATCCGAGCCGCAAAAGGTTAACGAATCCAATCCGCCCGGCCGGGTGCCCGCCATCAGCCGTTAACCGGTCAAACGCACACTATCAGGCCAATTCCTTAACGCCGGTTCGGTCAATAGACGCCAAGGCAGGCCAGCGCCGCCTGCAGGATGCAATCATTTTGAAAATTTTTTCCGCCTTTTTTTGGAGCATTAACGGATCGAAAATCAATCTGTCGTTGTATCAGCCCCAGTCTCAGTCCCTTATCCCCGGCGGCAAGCCGAGGGATACCTGCCGGAGGTTTTATGTTGAAGATGTTGCAGAATTTTAAACTTTCCCAAAAGCTTCCCCTGCTGATCGTCGGAACCGCACTAACGGTAACAGTAGTCCTGATTGCTTTCTCCAGCAGCTACTTCCGGCGCAGCGTCGTCCACGATGCAGAGATTGTCCTGAAATCCTTGGTCCGCGACCGAGAAGCCGGGCTGCAATCCTACCTGGCATCCATTGAAGCGGCAATTCTGACAGTCTCAGCCGTACCCTCCACCGCAAAGGCGATGAAGGACATGGGCATAACCTGGAGCAGCCGTGGCGGCAGCGGCCAGGAGGAAGTCAGCAACCTGTCGATGTTTGCCTCGGCCTCATCGCCGTATGATATTCATTTTGAGCGCAATCACCCTGCATTCGCAGGAATGATGGAACGGCTTGGCTACTATGACATCTTTCTGGTCAATCCTGAGGGTGACGTGATCTTCTCTGTTGCGAAAGAAGCTGACTATGCCACCAACCTGACTTCCGGCCCCTACACCGAAAGCGGCTTGGCGCAAGCCTTCCGTCTGGCCGCTGAGGGAGAAAAAGAACAGGTCTATTTTTCTGACATCGCCCCTTACGCACCTAGTGCAGACGCTCCTGCGGCCTTTGCGGCGACCCGTATCCTGGACAGCGGCGGCCGTTACATCGGCGTCTTTGCACTGCAGGTTGCTATCGACGAAATCGCTGCGATTACTTCCAGCTTCGAAGGAGATCTGAAGACGCTTGACGTGTACCTGGCCGGGGCGGACCTCAAGGCCCGCACGCCCTCGCGTCTCCAAGGTGGCCATGAGCTGCTCGAAGACTTGCCGGCACTGCCGCACATCCAAGAGGCCTTTGCATTTACTTCGGCCTCGTCAGGTGAGGCGCCGGCGAACACTGATGCCTCCTTCTACCCGTCCGTCATCAGGGACAACGGGCGTGAGGTCACCGCAGCTTCTGCACCTGTCAGTTTCCGCAATTTGCAATGGGCTTTGGTCGCAGAGCTTGACCGGACAGAGGTCCTGGCTCCGGCAACCGCCCAGCAGCGGATCATGCTCCTGATCTCGCTGGCCTGCGCAACCCTGGTGTCCTTCTTCGGCTGGCTGTTTGCGCGGTCGATCACCCGGCCGATCGACCGGATCTGCAGCGATATGGAAGCGGTGTCCTCCGGTGATCTCGACACCGAAGTTGCGGCGGCCAGCCGCGGCGACGAGATCGGCAAGATCGGCAAGACGCTGGTGTCCATGCAGGACGACCTGAAGCTGGCCCGCGCCGCCGAGGAGGAGCGCGCCGAGATGCAGCGGCAGCAGCAGCAGGTGGTTGAGAAGCTGAGCAGCGGCCTGGTGCAGCTGGCAGACGGCGATTTCTCGCAACCGATCAACAGCGCCTTCCCGGAGGAATACGAGCAGCTGCGGCAGAACTTCAACAGCACCGTCAGCAACCTCAGCGCCACCGTGCAGCAGGTGATCGAGGCCTCCGGCAGCATCCGCAACGGCGCCGCCGAGATCAGCCAGGCCTCCGACGACCTGTCGCACCGCACCGAGAGCCAGGCGGCCACCCTGGAGGAAACCGCCGCGGCGCTGGATGAGCTGACCGCGTCCGTCAAATCCGCCGCCGACGGCGCCCGCAGCGTCGA
>NZ_JWLG01000019.1:0-136783 GCF_000813905.1 Leisingera sp. ANG-M6 | reverse complement strand
CCAGGAACCAATGAAAACAACTGCGACTCGGAAGCAAAACCGCCGCCAGGGAGGGCCGCCTCCCGGACCCCGGGACCAGATTCTCCGGACTAGGTCCGGCTGGGCGTTCCGGATGATTCCGGATGTTTGGACCGCTTCAGCACTGGCAAGCGCAGGGCCAAGAGAAGCAGGGTCAGCCCGAGGTAGATCAGCGGCTCGATCTGAAACCCTTTCGACAGCATCACAAAGTGCAGGCCCCCTAGCAGCGCAGCCGCATAAGTCAGCCGGTGCAGCCGCGTCCAGGTCCGGCCCAGCGCCCGCACGGACAGGTTATTCGAACTGAGCGCCAGCGGCAGCATCAGGACAAACGCCGCCATGCCGATGGTGATATAGGGCCGTTTCGCAATATCCGCGATGATCTGCCCCAGGATCTGCACATCCAGCACCAGCCAGACCAGCAGGTGGCACAGCACATAGAAGAAGCACAAAAGCCCAATTGCGCGGCGGAACTTCATCAGGTTCAGCCCGGCCAGCCGCCGCAGCGGCGAGACCGCCAGCGTCAGGATCATCAGCTGCAGCGCCAGTTCCCCGTATTCATGTTCCAGCGCCTTGATCGGCTCTACCCCCAGCCCGCCAGTGAGCCCTTGGTAAAACAGCCAAGGCGCGGGTAGCGCCCCGAGCAGGTAAACTGCCCAGACAGGCAGGCGGCGCAGAAGCTGATTCAGTGATCCCATCCGTTGTCGCCCCCCCATTAGAAGTATTCGGCCAGGTCCATGCCTTTGTACATCGACGCAACCTCTTCCTCGTACCCGTTATACATCAGTGTCGGCTGGCGCTTGGCAAACAGACCGCCGCCGATGCGGCGCTCGCTGGCCTGGCTCCAGCGCGGATGCGACACGTTGGGGTTCACATTACTGTAGAAACCGTATTCGCGCGGGTTGGCCATGTTCCAGCTGGTGGGGGGCTCCTGATCCGTCAGGGTGATCCGCACCACAGACTTGATCGACTTGAAGCCGTATTTCCACGGCACCACCAGCCGCAGCGGCGCGCCGTTCTGGTTGGGCAGCGGCTTACCGAAGATCCCGGTCGCCATGATCGACAGCGGGTGCATCGCCTCATCCAGGCGCAGGCCTTCGCGGTAAGGCCAGTCCAGCACCTTATAAGCCGTACCGGGCATCTCCGATGGGCGGTAGAGGGTTTCAAAGGCAACGTACTTGGCCCCCTCCTGCACGCCTGCCATATTCAAGAGATCGGCCAGCTCAAATCCCTGCCAAGGCACCACCATCGACCAGGCCTCAACGCAGCGAAAGCGGTAGATGCGCTCCTCCAGCGTCAATTCCCCCAGGATCTGCTCAAGGGAATAGTCGCCCGGGCGATCCACCAGCCCGTCGATCTTCACGCTCCAAGGCTGGGTGGTCATCCGGCCGGCATAGGCCGCGGGATCACTCTTGCCGGTGCCGAACTCATAGAAATTGCAGTAGCTGGTCACCTCTTCCCAGCTGTTTGGCTCAAGCGCCTCTTCCGCCTGCGCACGGCCGCCCAGCGCTGCGGCCAGCCCGGCACCTGCCAGCCCGGCCATGATCCGGCGGCGGTTCCAGAAATCTGCCTCCGGGGTTGCATCGGCAAGGGTCAAGTCATTGGTCCAGCGGCGCGCCATCTGCGTCTCCTGATATTGCGGGTCTCTCCTGAGGTAACGGTCCCGGGCGCAAAACCCAAAACATATCCCGTCACGACTGCGCGAGAGATTTGTAACGTTGGAAGCCCTGCCAGTATCAAAGAAAATCCGGCCCAGGGCGCCCCTGCTGACGCAAATGTGAAGCGGCCCAGCGCCCAAAGGCCGGAAAATGCGCTGTGGCCGGACATTTCCCCGCTGCACCCGGTGCACGGTTTAACTATGCTGGCTGGAAATCAAAACCGCTCCGGGCAGACTAAGATGAAATCCCTAATTGCACCGCTGATGATGCTTGCCGCCGCCGTCCTGACAGGCTGCGCCAGCGCCCCCACGGCCACCAGGACCGATGTCGAGGCCCTGTCCCTCGCCATCCAGTCTCTGGATCCGCAGGTGGATGCAGATGAGGCCCGCCGCGCGGCGGAGATCGCTTACAGCCACTCTGCCCGGCTGGCAGAGCAGTACAATGTCACCACCTCGCCGATCATCCACAACACGCTGGTGAACAGCGGCGTCAAGGAGCGCGGCATCTGCGTGCATTACGCCGAGGACATGCAGGCGCGTCTCAACCAGGAGAATTTCCAGACGCTATCGATGCTGCGCGCCATTGCCGAGCCGAAGAATGAGTTCCGCATCGACCATTCCACCGCGGTGATCGCGGCCAAGGGCGACGGTATTTACGAGGGCATCGTGCTCGACCCCTGGCGCTATGGCGGCAAGCTTTACTGGTCAGAGACCACCGAAGACCCGCGGTACAACTGGGAACCGAGGTTAAAAGTTCTGCGACGTAAGTATGAGCGCAAGATGGCCAAGGAGGCCGCGGCTGGTTAAGCCGCCTTCAGCGCAGCTAGAGACCTGCCGCCAAGGCTGCCGCCCGGAACTGGCCAGGCGTCAGCCCGTATTCCTTCTTGAAGGCGCTGATAAAATTGGATGTGCTTTCGTACCCCGCCGCCAGACCAATACTGGTAATCGCATCGTCGGTGCTTTCCAGCATCTTCCTTGCCTGATCCAGCCGGCGTTGCTTGCGCCATTTTGCGGGGGACGCACCGAAGATCCGCCGGAACTCCCGGTTGAAAGTTGGAACTGAGCGCCCGGACAGCGCCGCCAGGTCCGCGGTGCGCAAATCATGATCCAGGTAAGCTCGGGCGACATGAGCAACCGAGCGATGGTGCTGCGTGCCCAAACTTCCCGCGAGCGTACTGGCCAGCTTGCTGCGGTCATGCAGCAAGGCAAGCAGCATGATCAGTTCAACCAGTTTCAGGCGCGCCAGATCGGCATCCACCTGCAAGCTGTCGTAGACCTGCACGATGCCGCTCATGAAGGCTGCCAGGCTTTGACTCGCTGGAACGGTTGCCAGACCTGCCTGTTCAGCTGCCTGCCCGCCGCCCAATCGTGGCAGCACATCGCTGACCAGCGCCGGGGACAGAAAGATCATCATAGCTTCCAACGGGCCATCATGGCTGCGGAAATCAGACTGCAAACGAACATTCGGTGGAATGATGACAAGTTCGCCTGCTTGGATTTCAGTGCAGGCTCCGCCAGTGTCAAAAAAACGCTCACGCCCCTTCAGCAAGTAGCAAATACAGATTTCGCTGCAGACAAATTCCAAGTCCCGCAGATCTGCGTGCAAAACCTTATGCAACAGCCGGCCATGCCTGCTCGACAGGATTTCCCTGGTAAAGGAAAAGGCCGCCAAAGCCTCAGGAATAACAATCAGCTTGTTCTGTGTGCGGGTCACGCGACTGTTCCACAGGTTGTTCCGTGCAGGCCGCGGCAAGCAGCTTTTTACACATACCGCAAACTAATGAAGGTTTCTGATCCGATTGCAATATCCTTGATCGGATCGCGTTAGCGGCGGCTGGGCACTGCAGGCAAAGAACGGGTCATCCAATGAGAAAAGGAGACCCCGATGAGCATTTGGGTAACGCTTGAGATGGAAGTGGCCGAAGGACAGTTCGAAAAACTGGAACCCTTCCTGGCGGAACGATTGCCGGCAGTGCGCGGCTTTGACGGCGCCCTGTCAGTCACTGTCTATTATGACGAGGAAACACGCAGCCTGCTGATTGCCGAAGAGTGGCTCTCCAAAGCGCATCATGCCAGCTACATCCAGGCAATTTCCGAAAACGGCGTCATGAACCAGCTTGTCTCCTTCATGACTGCGCCTCCAAAGGTGCAGTACTTCAAGAGGCTGGTAATCTAGTGGCAGGAACCTGCGCCGGCATTTCGCGCCGTGATTTCATGGCCAGCACCGTTGCAACGGCTGTGGCAGTTGGCACGCTTCCATCATTTGCTTCAGCGGCAGCTCCGGCAGAAGTGCGGTTCCGTTTCGTGAAACTCCGCAAGTCCAGCACCGCAGGGTATCTGCAGGAACTGCGCCGGAACCAGTCGTCCTTCAGCCAACTGGTACTGGAAGGTGAGGGCTATTGCCTGGTTCTCGCCGGCGAGCGCTCCCACACCGGTGCGCAGCGCCTGGAGCTGTAACGCACCTCTTGGCAATTCAAAGGCCCGCCAATTTGGGGCGGGCCTTCTTCATTCTCACCCCTTCAATGCACCACGGCATCATCCGGCTTGGGCCGGTCCGACGTCCCCAGCCGGTCGCCGATGATCAACCCCTCGCTGCCGGCCGAGACCGGAACGGTATCGCCGTCCTTGATCTCTCCCGCCAACAGGGCCTCTGCCAGCGGGTTCTGCAAGGCGCGCTGGATCACCCGCTTCAAAGGCCGGGCGCCGAACACCGGGTCATAGCCCTCATCCGCCAGCCATGTCTTGGCCGCCTCGTCCAACTCCAGCGCGATCTTGCGCCCTGCCAGGCGTTTCAGCAGACGTGCCAGCTGGATCTCGACAATGCCGTCCATGTCACCCCGTGCCAGACGGTCGAAGATGATCGTCTCGTCCAGACGGTTCAGGAACTCCGGGCGGAAATGCGCCCGGACTGCATCCATCACGTCACGCCGCGCGTCAGAGGCATCGGCGCCCTCCGGCAGCTGGCTCAGGGCCTGCGCCCCAAGGTTGGAGGTCAGCACGATCAGCGTCTGCTTGAAGTCCACGGTGCGGCCCTGGCCGTCGGTCAGAACGCCGTCATCCAGCACCTGCAGCAGCACGTTGAACACATCCGGATGCGCCTTTTCGACCTCATCGAACAGCACCACCTGATAGGGGCGGCGGCGCACGGCCTCGGTCAGCACCCCGCCCTCGTCATAGCCGACATAGCCCGGAGGCGCGCCGATCAGGCGGGCCACCGAATGCTTCTCCATGAACTCCGACATGTCGATCCGCACCATCGCGTGCTCATCGTCGAACAGGAAGCCCGCCACCGCCTTGGTCAGCTCCGTCTTGCCGACACCGGTGGGCCCAAGGAACAGGAAAGAGCCCAGCGGCCGGTTCTCGTCATTCAGACCTGCCCGCGCCCGGCGCACCGCATTGGCCACCGCGGTTACAGCCGCGTTTTGGCCGATCACCCGGCGGTGGAGCTCATCTTCCATGCGCAACAGTTTCTCGCGCTCGCCCTCCAGCATCTTGGAGGTCGGGATACCGGTCCAGCGCTCGACAACAGCTGCGATCTGCTCGGGCCGCACGGCCTCCTCGACCATCAGCCCCTGCTCTTCCTTCCTCTCGGCATCCGCCAGCTGCTTCTCCAGCCCCGGAATGACGCCATAAGACAGCTCCCCCGCCTTGGCGAGGTTGCCTTCCCGCTTGGCAATGTCCAGTTCCGCGCGGGCCCGGTCCAGCTGCTCCTTCAGGTCACGGGCAGAAGCCAGCTTGTCCCGCTCCGACTGCCACTGCGCGGTCATCTCGGCGGACTGCTCCTGCAGCTCAGCAAGTTCCTTCTGCAGCCTTTCCAGCCGGTCCCTGGAGGCGGCATCGTCTTCCAGCTTCAGCGCTTCTTCCTCGATCTGCATCTGCAGGATCTGCCGGTCCAGCGCATCCAGCTCCTCCGGTTTGCTGTCCACCTGCATACGCAAGCGGCTGGCCGCCTCATCCATCAGGTCGATTGCCTTGTCCGGCAGGAAGCGGTCGGTGATATAACGGTTCGACAGCGTTGCCGCCGCCACCAGCGCCGCATCGGCAATGCGCACACCGTGGTGCAGCTCATACTTTTCCTTGATGCCACGCAGGATCGAGACGGTGTCCTCCACCGTCGGCTCCGTCACCATCACCGGCTGGAACCGGCGGGCCAGCGCCGCGTCCTTCTCCACATACTTGCGGTATTCATCCAACGTGGTCGCACCAACGCAATGCAACTCCCCGCGCGCCAAAGCCGGCTTGATCAGGTTGGCCGCATCCATCGCACCGTCGGATTTACCGGCACCGACCAGCGTGTGCATCTCGTCGATGAACAGGATGATCTCGCCCGCAGCCTCAGTGACCTCGGTCAGCACCGCCTTCAGCCGCTCCTCGAATTCGCCGCGGTATTTCGCACCGGCAATCAGCGCCCCCATGTCCAGCGACAGCAGTTTCTTGTCGCGCAAGCTCTCCGGCACATCGCCGTTGATGATGCGCAGCGCCATGCCCTCGGCAATTGCGGTCTTACCCACGCCCGGCTCACCGATCAGGACGGGATTGTTCTTGGTCCGGCGAGACAGCACCTGCATCGAGCGGCGGATTTCCTCGTCGCGTCCGATGATCGGGTCGATCTTGCCCTCGCGCGCCGCCTCAGTCAGGTCGCGGGCGTATTTCTTCAGCGCGTCATAGCCTTCCTCAGCTGTTGCCGAGTCAGCCGTGCGCCCCTTGCGGATATCGTTGATGGCTTCATTCAGCTTTTGCGCGGAGACCGCACCAGCCTCCAGCGCGTCCTTCGCCTTGGACTTCACCATGCACAGCGCCATCAGAAGACGCTCGACCGGCACAAAACTGTCGCCCGCCTTCTCGGCAATCTTTGCGGCCTCATCCAGCACCTTGGCGGTCTGCCCGTCCAGATAGATCTGGGCCGCGTCACCGCTCACCTTGGGCAGCTTGGCAACGGCGGCCTCCACCGCCTCCACGACACGGGCAGGCGCACCGCCCGCGCGGGAAATCAGGTTGCTCGCCAGCCCCTGATCGTCATCCATCAATGCTTTCAGAATATGCTCCGGCACCAGCCGCTGGTGCCCCTCGCGCATTGCAATGGTCTGCGCTGCCTGCACGACCCCCCGTGCACGCTCCGTGAACTTGTTCAAGTCCATCTTGCTCTCCTTTATCAAGCGCCCTGTTCTTGGCAGCGCCCGCTAGGCGGCACGCCCCGGTCCGGGCCTCAAGGTTCAATTTGGGAAGCGATCCTGCCGCTTCAACCCATACTCGCCGGAAAAGGTGAGCAAATCCCTGACCTGCGTCAACTTTATACCCGGACGCCCCCCCCAGGCGCAGCCGCGCCGCGCACCAGCGCGGCGCCATGCCCAAAACTGTAATCTGTCCCGCCGGGACAGCTTCAGTTGCGGGAGCACCCCGCTGCGCCTTGCCGAACCGCCGCCCCTTGCGTATGAAACGCCAGTTTCACGCCGAACCGCCACCAAAGGACCCCGCCATGACCCAAGCCCCGCGCGCCGACGACCGCCTGATTGTTGCCATGGATGTCCCCAATGCGCTGGACGGTCTGAAACTCGCCGAACAGCTCGGCGATGCGGTCTCCTTCTACAAAATCGGCCTTGGCATGCTCACCGGCGGCGGCCTGGCGCTGGCCAATGAGCTCAAGCAGGAGCACGGCAAGCGCATCTTCCTCGACATGAAACTGTTCGACATCGGCGCCACCGTGGAAAGCGCAGTGCGGGGCTTGGCGCAGTTCGACCTCGACTTCCTCACCGTGCATGGCGACCCCTATGTGGTGCGCGCGGCCAAGGAAGGCGCGGCCGGCAAGGACCTCAAGATCCTCGCCGTCACCATCCTGACCTCGCTCGACCGTCAGGACCTGGACGGGGCGCTGATCAAGGACGGCGCAGTGCAGGACCTGGTGCTGGAACGCGCAGGCAATGCCTTTGCCGCGGGCGCCGACGGCGTCATCGCCAGCCCGCAGGAGGCCGCCCTGATCCGCGCCCTGCCCGAGGCTGAAGGCAAGCTGATCGTCACCCCAGGCGTGCGCCCGGCCGGTGCGGACCTGGGCGACCAGAAGCGCGTCGCCACCCCGGCCAGCGCCATTGCAGACGGCGCTGACCATATCGTGGTGGGCCGTCCGATCTGGAAAGCGGACAGCCCGCGCGCCGCAGCCGAAGCCATCCTGGCGGAGCTGGCAGGCGTAAAAGCGTAACAAGCCATACCGCTTCCGGCACAGGCAGCAACGGGTGTATCGCCTTGCTGCAAGCTCTCCTCCCATCAGATTGCCTAAAAATTAGGCAGAAAGAAAAATGTGCGGCAGGTGCACCATTTCCCGGCCAGGCGCCTTACCGCCCGCCGGTGACGTAACGTCAAGTTGCTCTTTTCGCTGACGAAACCCGCAGTCAGGGCTATTTCTGCGCCAAATCGTCCTGTGCCTCAAAAAGCACACCCGCCAAACCCGCAGCCAATGCTCAGGCCCGCAAACTTTGCGAAACAGCGCCATGTGGGAGATTCTCATATTGAGACACTCCCCAGACGGGCTTTTCTTCCTGAGACCCGTCACCTTTCCCCCCGCACACCAGCGGGGGATCTTTCTTTTCAGCCGCAGTCACACTGGCCGCACCGCAAGATACTCCCGCAGCCGCTCTGCAAAATGCGGTACTGCCAATGGATGCGTGCAATAGGCCTCCGGCGCCATCAGAGCCCAGCCTTGCCCCTCATTGCCGAACCGGATCTGCGCAACCGCCGCAGCGGGCAAATGCGCAGCAAAAAACCAGACCCGCCCGTGCGGCCGCTGGTACGCTCTGGACCAGATCAGCAGATCAGGCTTCAGCACCAACCCCACCTCTTCATAGGTCTCGCGCAGCGCGCAGGCTGCCGGGCTTTCACCCGACTCACGCCCCCCGCCCGGCAGATCCCAATGCCCGGGATAGGGAATATCCGGCTTGTCATCGCGCTGGATGACCAGCAGATCCTGCCCCAGAAACACCGCCAGCTTTGCGCCGGCAAAATCTTCGCCTGCTGTTGTCATGATCTGTCACTTGGCAACCGGCCGCGCTAAAGACAAGCCTTCCGCCGCAAGTTAAACTTGCCCATCCAAGACCACAGCCCGCCATACCCATGCACGCCCTTTGCCGAGACTGCCTCAGCCAGATCGCCCCTGCCCGGCGCTGCCCCCATTGCGGCAGCCCGCGGATCAAGGCTCATGCGGAGCTGTTTGCCCTCACCATCGCCCACATGGATTGCGACGCCTTCTATGCCAGCGTCGAAAAACGCGACAATCCGGAGCTCGCCACCAAGCCGGTGATCATCGGCGGCGGCAAGCGCGGCGTGGTTTCCACCGCCTGCTATGTCGCCCGTATCCGAGGCGTGCGCTCTGCCATGCCGATGTTCCAGGCGCTGAAGCTCTGCCCTGACGCCATGGTGATCAAGCCGCGGATGAGCGTCTACGTCGAGGTCAGCCGCGAGATTCGCAAGATGATGAACGAACTGACCCCGGACGTGGAGCCGCTGTCGCTGGACGAGGCCTTCATGGACCTCACCGGCACCGAAAAGCTGCACGGCGCGCCGCCCGCAGTGATGCTGGCCCGGCTGGTCAAGCGCATGAAGGATGAACTGGGCGTGACCGGCTCCATCGGCCTTTCCCACAACAAGTTCCTGGCCAAGGTTGCCTCCGACCTCGACAAGCCGCGCGGCTTTTCGGTGATCGGCAAGGCCGAGACGGGTGATTTCCTGCGTGAAAAACCGGTGCGGCTGATCTGGGGCATCGGCCCTGCCGCCCAGGAAAGCCTGGACAAGGCCGGCATCCGCACCTTCTCCGACCTCTTGCGCTGGGACCGCGAGGCCCTGCACGTCCGCTTCGGTTCCATGGGCGACCGGCTCTGGCATCTGGCCCGCGGCCAGGACCGGCGCCGGGTCTCGGCGCATGAGCCGATCAAGTCGATCTCCAATGAGACCACCTTCTTTGAGGATACCGCCAGTCTGGAGGTGCTCGACGGCCACCTGTGGCGGCTGGCTGAGAAAGTGTCGGACCGGGCCAAGGCGCGGGAGCTGGCGGGCCGGGTGGTGACGCTCAAGCTGAAACGCGCCAACCATTCGGCACTGACCCGGCGCGTGACCCTGCGCAGCCCGACCCAGATTGCAGACCGCATCTACCGCACCGCCCGCGGCCTGCTGGATCAGGTCGGCGACGAAGGCCCCTACCGGCTACTGGGCTGCGGGATATCAGACCTGGTTCCCGAATCGCACGCTGATGAAACCGGCGACCTCTTGGACCCGAATGCGGGCAAACGGGCAGAGGCCGAACGCGCCACGGATGCCATCCGCAAGAGATTCGGCGACAGCATCATTCTGAAAGGCCGCGCCCTGCGCTGAAGGTGACGCAGCTACTCCGCTGCCAGCGGCAGCTCCTCCCGCCCGATTGCCGCAATTTCGGCCACCACTTGGCGCAGCAGTTGCTGCAGCGCATCGAAATTTGCATTGGGCCGGATATTGGCCTCGTCCATATAAAGCGCCCGGTCGATCTCAATCTGCACCGCATGCTGGCGCCGCGAAGGGCGGCCATAGGTCTGGGCAATATAGGCACCGGCAAAGGGCGTGTTGCGCGCCACCTTCAGCCCGGCTGCGGCAAAAGCCGCCTCAATCCGGTCAACAACTCTGCTGTCCGCGGCTGCCCCGAACCGGTCGCCCAGCACGATCTCCGGCCTGCCCGTTCCTTGCGGCGCCATCGCCTCCACCGCTTCATGCGGCATCGAATGGCAATCCACCAGAATCGCCTGCCCGAACTGCCGGTGCGACTGATCCAGCAGCCCCTTCAGCGCCTTGTGGTATGGATGCCAGCAGTCCTTGATCCGCCGCTCCGCCTCCGCCCGCGGCAGCTTGCCGCTGTAGATCGCCCGGCCATTGGCCACCACCCGCGGAATCACCCCAAGCCCAGAGGCCACCCGCGGATTCTGGCCGCGCCGCTGCACCCCTTCGATCACCGCCGGGTCCAGCTCATCCGGCGCGCGGTTCAGATCCAGATAGGCCCTTGGCTTCAGGGCCCGCAGCAGCGGCGCCCCAAACTCCGGCGCTGCCCGGAACAGCTGGTCCACAAAGGCATCTTCTGAGCTGCGGATCTCTTTCCGCCCCAGAATCGACTGTGACAGAAAGGAATCGGAATAGTCCGCGCCGCTGTGCGGAGAGGCAAAAACCACTGCCGAGGCCAGTTTCTGCGGGGAAATCACGGAAAACGCTGTATCAGGCATCCTTGCTCCGGTGCTTCTTGTGCAAGAAACAGCATATCGCGGAAATTTCTGCGGTCAAAAGCTCTTGCGCACGCCGGCGACTCTATTTATAGACCCCCTCACCGGCGCGGCACCCCGCGCCCCTTTCACTTCTAAGGGGCAGGAACGCAGCGCAGGCCAGAGTGGGCGATTAGCTCAGCGGTAGAGCACTTCGTTGACATCGAAGGGGTCACAAGTTCGATCCTTGTATCGCCCACCATTCAATTCACTGCTTCGGCTCCGGCCCAAGCACCCGCTAACCCAGGCGCTGGTTCGCGCCGCAGACAAGGAGAGAGACCATGAAGGTCAAGAACTCGCTCCGTTCGCTGAAGAACCGGCACCGCGATTGCCGGGTTGTGCGCCGTAAAGGCCGCGTGTACGTGATCAACAAGACCCAGCGCAAGTTCAAAGCGCGCCAGGGCTAAGATCCACCACAGCGACATGCAGAAAACCGCATCATCCGATGCGGTTTTTTTGCGTTTGGGGGGTCAGTCCGGACAAGCGATGCAAAGACAGAGCGCGTTCCGGGCCTGGCAAGGCAACAGCTGATTGCGACTTTCTGACTGTTTCAGTCGGAAATTCATTGCATCTGCCGCCAGATGCTTTAATCGACTGTTTCAGTCGGAAAACTGATCTAACCAAGAACGGGACATCCAATGCTGAAAGCCACAACCGTTATGGCCGGCGCGCTGAGCGCAGCTGTTGCCACCGCCGCTGCTGCCGAGGGCGAGCTGAACATCTACTCCTCGCGCCACTATGACACCGACGAGCAGCTCTATTCGAACTTCGAAGAGGCCACCGGCATCACCATCAACCGCATCGAAGGCAACGCCGATGAGCTGATTGCCCGGATGAATGCCGAAGGCGAAAACTCGCCTGCTGACATCCTGATAACCGTCGACACCTCGCGCCTGACCCGCGCCAAGGAGGCGGGTGTCCTGCAAAGCATCGACAGCGACGTGCTGGAAGCCCGCGTCCCCGCCTACCTGCAGGATCAGGACAACCAATGGTTCGGCTTCAGCCAGCGCGCGCGCATCATTTTCTACGACAAGAATGAGGTGGCAAACCCGCCGCAGACCTATTTGGATCTGGCCGACCCTGCCTACAAAGGCAAGGTTTGCATCCGGTCGTCCAAGAACACCTACAACCAGACCCTGCTGGCCTCGATCGTGACCCACCACGGCGCTGAAAAAGCCCGCGGCTGGGCCGAGGGCGTGGTCGCCAACATGGCCCGCGATCCGCAGGGCGGCGACACGGACCAGATGCGCGGCATCATCTCCGGCGAATGCGATATTGCCGTTGCAAACAGCTATTACTTTGCCCGCTCGATCCGCAAAGACGTCAAGGGCATCTCCGAAAACCGCGATCAGATCGGCTGGCTGTTCCCCTCCCAGAACGCGGAAGGCGCACATATGAACCTGTCGGGCGGTGGCGTGGCCGTACATGCTCCGAACAAGGAGAACGCCATCAAGTTCCTGGAATACCTTTCCAGCGATTCCGCTCAGGCGTATTTCTCCGCCGGCAATGACGAATACCCGGCCGTGTCCGGCGTCGGCCTGGCCCCCTCGATTGCGGCGCTTGGCCACTTCAAGCCGGATGACGTGAACCTATCCGAGGTCGCCAAGAACCTGCCCGAGGCACAGAAGATCTTCAACGACGTCGGCTGGAAGTAACGCCAGCCTTCAAAGAAACTGGAAAAGCGCGGCTCTGGCCGCGCTTTTTTTGCCTGTACGTTTCCCAAATGGCACAGCAGCCGCCAGTTTGGCGAAAGTTCGAAGCAATCCCAGCTTTTCCTAGACCCGCCACCACCACATGCCTATAGGTTCGCGCATCTTGAAATTAGGGGGGAAACATGCAGTCGGGAGCACGCCGCGCTCTGGAGGAACAGAGCCTATGAACCGGTTGCCAGTAACGATTATCAGCGGCTATCTGGGCGCGGGCAAGACAACGCTGATCAACCGCCTCCTGGCAGAGGATCACGGGTTGAAACTGGCCGTGATCGTCAATGACTTCGGCGCGGTCAACATTGATGACGCCCTGATCCAGGACACTGAAGGCGGCAAGATCGCCCTGACCGACGGCTGCGTCTGCTGCACCATGGGGGATGACCTGTCTCTGGCGCTGCGCACCGTACTCAACCGCCCGGAACAGCCCGACCACCTGGTGATCGAGGCCAGCGGTATCTCCGATCCCGTTGCCATCGCCAATTCCGTCCTGAATGAATCCGGCCTCAGCTACGGCGGCATCGTCTCCCTGGTGGATGCGGAAAACGCCGCGACCCTGCTGAACGATCCGCTGGTAGCCCCGCAGGCAGAACAGCAGATCCGCACGGCCGATCTGGTGATCGCTACCAAATGCGATGACCTGAATGCAGAGCTTTCAGCACTTCTGGCCAAGGCCGGCGCCCGCACCCCCACCGTGCTCAACACCTCTCCGGTGGCAGAACTTCTGTTTGACGTGGTGCCGCTGCCCAAGGGCCGCGCGGTCGCGGCGCACCCCTCCTATACCACCTGGCAGCACCGCAGCAGCACCGTTCTGGACCGCCGCACGCTGGGGGACAAACTGGCAGAGCGGCCAGCCGGGTTTTACCGGATGAAAGGTTTCGTGCTGACCACCGGCGGCGCCTATGAGCTGCACGTCGTGGGCCGCCATGTGGAGGCCAAACGCTGCGAGGCGGAGGAGACGCTGCTGGTCGGCCTCGGCCCGGCAGACCGGATTACCCGCGACGAAATCGAGGCCTGGTGGGCGGCATAAGCCGTCCCCTTTGCAGAGACGCGCCAGGAAAATTCGAATTTTCCTGGCAAGAATTTTCCAAAATTCTTGCGCCTACCGCCGCCGTCCAACCTGGCGGCAGATCAGGATCACCGGCAGCAGCCCCACCGCCATGATCACCAGCGACGGCACTGCCGCACCTTCCAGCCGCTCATCCGCGGCCAGCCGGTGCGCCTGCACCGCCAGCGTGTCGAAATTGAACGGCCGCATGATCAGCGTTGCCGGCAGCTCCTTCATCACATCGACAAAGACAATCAGCAGCGCCGTCAGCAGGCTGGGTGTCAGGATCGGCAGATGCACCCGCCGCAGCATCCCCATCGGCCCCTGCCCCAGCGACCGCGCCGCGGCATCCATGTTCGAATGCATCGTCGCCTGGCCGCCCTCATAGGCGCCAAGCGCCGCCGCCATGAACCGTACCCCATAAGCCGCCACCAGCAGCCAGATTGAACCTGTCACCAAAAGCCCGGTACGGATCCCGAAGGCTTCGCGCATCCAGGCGTCCAGCGCGTTGTCAAAGGCGGCGAAAGGCACGATCAGCCCCACCGCAATCACCCCGCCCGGCACCGCATATCCCAGCCGAGCGAAATAGGCCGCGGTCGCGGACAGCCGCCCGGGCCGCAGCCGCTGGTAAAAGCCCAGGCAAACCGCCGCCGCCACGGTCAGCACCGCCGCCGCCGTGGCCAGGGTGATCGAATTGGTTGTGAAATCGATGTAACGGCGGCTGAACAGGTTTTGTTCGGAGTCAAAACTCATCGCGAACAGCACCGCCACCGGCAGCAGGAAGCCCAGCACCACCGGCACGGCGCAAAAGAACACGGCAATCGCCGCCTTGATGCCGCCCAGCTCGGCTGGCGCCATCTGGCTGTGATGCTTGCCCGCGTGATGGTATTTCGCCCGCCCGCGCGTCGCCCGCTCCACCACCGCCAGCGTCAGCGCAAACCCCAGCAGGCACAGTGCCAGCTGCGCCGCGCCGCCGCGGTCGCCCAGCGAGAACCAGCTGGTGTAGATGCCGGTGGCAAAGGTCTGCACCCCGAAATAACTGACCGTGCCAAAGTCCGCGATGGTCTCCATCACCGCCAGCAAAACGCCCGAGGCAATGGCCGGCCGCGCCATCGGCAGGCTGACCAGCCAGAACGCTTGCCAGGAATTCTTGCCAAGCGCCCGCGCCGCCAGAAAGGCGCCTGCGCTCTGCTGCATGAAGGCCGCCCGCGCCAGCAAGTAGACATAGGGGTAAAGCACCAGCACCAGCATCGCCGCCGCCCCGCCGGTGGAACGGATCTCCGGGAACCAGTAGTCCCGCGGCCCCCAGCCGGTCACCTCGCGCAACGTGGACTGCACAATGCCGGGATGATCCAGGATATGGGTATAGGCATAGGCCAGAACATAGGCCGGAAAGGCCAGCGGCAGCACCAGCGCGACTTCCAGCAGCCGGGCACCGGGGAACCGGGTCATCGTCACCAGCCAGGCGGCGCCTGTGCCGATTGCAAAGGTGCCAAGCGCCACCAGCGCCACCAGCGCCAGCGTCGTCAGCGAATAGCCCGGCAGCACAGTCCCGGCCAGGTGGCTGATCGTCTCCGTGCCGCCAAAGGCCGCCGCCAGCGCCACTGCCACCATCGGCAGCAGGCAGGACAGCGCCACCGCCCAGGCCAGCACAGCAAAGACACTGCCCCCGGTTCTGCCGCCGCGGCGGCGCCCGTGCGGCGCGTATTCTATGGGATCATTGGCAGCGGTCATGTGCGGCAGTCTGGGTCCAGCTGATAGGTCTCACCGCCCTATTTCGACTATTCCAGTCAGAAATTCCAGCCGAAAGCGCGGCACGGACCGGCCCTTCCAAAACAGCAAACGGGCGCCGGATAACGGCGCCCGCATCAACTGCTTCCATGACGGTCTCAGTCGTAGGTCCGCTGATCCTCAATCACCAGACCGTCCTTGGGCAGCGCATCCGGCGCCACCACTTCGACCTTGCCCTTGAGCTTCAGAACCTCGATCACCGACCGGGCAAAGACCGCCTCGTCGCCGCCCTTGGCTTCGATCTGCACAGTCATCGCATCCATCTCGCCGTCGCGGCTGGCAATCACCCGCGCCTTGACGATCTCGTCATGCTTCTCAACCAGCGCAGCCACCTGCTCCGGGCGCACGAACATGCCCTTGATCTTGGTGGTCTGATCTGCCCGGCCCATCCAGCCCTTGATCCGCATGTTGGTGCGGCCGCAGGGCGAGACACCCGGCATCACCGCCGACAGATCACCAGTGGCAAAGCGGATCAGCGGGTAATCGGGATTAAGCGTTGTCACCACAACCTCGCCGACCTCACCCGCCGCCACCGGGTTGCCGGTGCCGGGGGTGACGATCTCGACGATCACATGCTCGTCGACAATCATCCCCTCCATTGCCGGGCTTTCATAGGCGATATTGCCCAGATCGGCAGTGGCATAGCACTGCAGGCAGGAAATCCCGCGGTCGAGGTACTCCTGGCGCAAGCTGGGGAACAGCGCACCGCCCCCCACTGCGGCCTTGGAGAACATCAGCTCCACGCCCATGGCATCGGCCTTGTCCAGGATCACCTTCAGGTAATCCGGCGTCCCTGCATAGGCGGTGGCACCTACATCATGCGCCGCCGTCACCTGCAGCTCGGTCTGGCCGGTTCCGGCCGGCAGCACCGCGGCGCCAACCGCCCGCGCACCGTTTTCAAAGATCATGCCGGCAGGCGTCAGATGATAGCCGAAACAGTTCTGCACCACATCGCCCTGGCCGATGCCAGCTGCATGCAGGAACCGTCCCATGCGCCACCAGTCGCCATCCACGCCGCCCGGCTCATAGATCGGGCCCGGACTCTGGAAGATATGGGCAAAGCCGGTTGCGGGCTTGACGGTGAAGCCGCCAAAGGGCGGATGCGCCGCCTGTGCGCGGCTCAGTTCGGATTTGCGCAGCACCGGCAGCGCGGCCAGCGCCTCCGCCGAGGTCACGGCTGCGGGCTCCACCCCGTCCAGCAGGCTGGCGTAGCCGGGGGCGGAATTGGCGCGTGCGATTTGTTCCGGCAGCGCCTGGGACAGACCGGCGGCGCGTTCATCTTCGCTGCGGGTTTCAAGCGTATCAAAAAAGCTCATCACATCATCTCCCCGCATCAGCTCAGCCACCTCTTGCGGCGGCGGTAGGACCGCACGTCGCGGAAGCTCTTGCGCCCTTCGTCCGACATGCCGAGGTAGAATTCCTTCACGTCCGGGTTCTCCCGCAGCTCTGCTGCAGGCCCGTCCATCACCACCCGGCCGGATTCCAGGATGTATCCGTAATGGGCATAACGCAGAGCGACGTTGGTGTTTTGCTCTGCCAGCAGGAAGGTCACGCCTTCCTGTTCGTTGATCGACTTCACGATCTCGAAAATCTGCTCCACCAGCTGCGGCGCCAGCCCCATCGAGGGTTCGTCCAGCAGGATTGTCTCCGGCCGCGACATCAGCGCGCGGCCCATCGCCACCATCTGCTGCTCGCCACCCGAGGTATACCCAGCTTGCGACTTGCGGCGCTCCTTCAGGCGCGGGAAATAGTGATAGACCATCTCCAGGTCTTTCTGAATGTCGGCACCGCTGTCACGGCGGGTATAGGCGCCGGTCAGCAGGTTTTCCTCCACCGTCAGGTGCTCAAAGCAGTGGCGGCCTTCCATTACCTGGATGACGCCCTTTTTCACCAGTTCCGCCGGGTCCTGCTCATGCACATGCGCACCGCGGTACTTGATTGAACCTTTGGTGACTTCGCCGCGTTCCGAATGCAGCAGGTTTGAGATTGCCTTCAGCGTCGTGGTCTTGCCGGCCCCGTTGCCGCCCAGCAGCGCCGTGATGCCGCCCTTGGGCACATTCAGGCTCACGCCCTTCAGGACGAGGATCACGTGATTGTAGATCACCTCGATATTGTTGACCTCCAGCAGGGTCTCGGCCTGCACATCGGAAGTATCGGCGGCGGTGTTCGCTGCATCCAGCATCAAAGCGTGTCCTCATACCTGTCCCGGTTCTTCTCCGGGACCCTGTTTGCGTGGCGCGGCGGCTCCCCGCCGCACCGTTTCTTCCCGGCCCCGCCAAGGCAGGGCCGGACAGAGCCCTTAGCTGCAGCCGGGCTCGATGTTGTTCTCAGACGCGTAGGCGGCGGAGTCTTCTTCGATCAGCTTGCCGATCACTTCGGTGTCGGACGGTTTGAAGTCCGAGATCAGCGACCAGGTCTTGCTCTCCGCATCCCACTGGGTCACGCCCACCAGGCCCGGGCCGCCGTGGTTTTCGCAGGAGACGTTGAAGGTCGGGCCGAAGTTCGGCATCCCCAGCGCTTCCATCTTGGCCTCATCGATCACGAGCGCTTCCATGCCGTCGCGCATCATCGCCGCGGTGATGTCCGCAGTGCCGTGAATCTCCTGCGCGGTCTTGGCGGCCTCTGCTGCCAGCATCGCCGCGTACATGCCGCGGTTATACAGCACGTTGCCCACCTGATCGCCGGCGCCCGCGGCCTTGCCCGCATCAACGACGTACTTCTGGATGTCGTCAAACACTGGGAAGTCACGGCCCACATTGTGGAAGGTCACAGCCTTGTAGCCGTCGGCCTTGGCGCCTGCCGGCATCACGTCATGCTCGGCACCGGACCACCACACGCCGATGAAGTTCTCCATCGGAAAGCGGATGTTGGCGGCTTCCTGGATCGCCACCTGGTTCATCACGCCCCAGCCCCACATCACGACGTTGTCGGGACGGTCACGGCGGATCTGCAGCCACTGCGATTTCTGCTCCTGGCCGGGATGGTCGACCGGCAGAGCAATCAGCTCAAAGCCGTGCTTCTTGGACAGCTCTTCCAGGGTGCGGATCGGCTCCTTGCCATAGGCGGAATTGTGGTAGATCAGCGCAATCTTCTTGCCGCTGATGTCGCCGCCATTGGATTCCAGCAGGTAGTTCACCACGCCCGAGGCGCCGTTCCAGTAGTTGGCCGGGTAGTTGAACACGTGGCTGAACACTTCACCGTTGGCAGCCGAGGTCCGGCCATAGCCCATAGTGTGCAGCGGGATGTTGTCCGCGGTCACTTTGGGGATCAGCTGATAGGTGATGCCGGTGGACAGCGGCTGATAGATCAGCGCGCCCTGGCCCTTGGTGGACTCGTAGCATTCCACACCCTTTTCGGTGTTATAGCCGGTCTCGCATTCGATCACCTTGGCCTTGACGCCGCCGATGCCACCATCGCGCTCATTCAGCAGGGTGAAATAGTCGTTGTAGCCGTCCGAGAACGGGATGCCGCCCGCCGCATAAGGCCCGGTCCGGTAGCTGAGGTCCGGGAACACCAGGTCCGCCATTGCCGGACCGGCTGCCATCGCGGCGCCCAGCGCCAGTGTGGTCAGTGTCTTTTTCATCGGCTTAAATCCTCCCTTTGGTCTTATCCGATGGTTTCCAAAAACGGGGGTGGTCTTACTTTTCTCCCCGCCAGCTCTCGAGGCCGCCCGCATCAGTGCGGGAAAGGCCACAGTCTCAGTTTCTCCTTGGCAACGCGCCACAGCTGCGCCATGCCGTGCGGTTCCGCGATCAGGAAGACGATGATCAGCGCCCCCACAATCACCAGCTGGAAATGCGCCACGATATCGGTGGGCCAATTCAGAAGATCGACGCCAACCACCTTGAGGATCACCGGCAGCAGCACCAGGAAGGCCGCACCTGCGAAGGATCCGAAGATCGACCCCAGCCCGCCCAGGATCACCATGAACAGCACCAGGAACGATTTCTGGATGCCGAAGGCCTCGCCAACCTCGACCGCGCCCAGGTAGACCGCAAAGAACAGCGCGCCGGAGATGCCGATGAAGAAGCCGGAGACCGCAAAGGCCGTCAGTTTCGCTTTCAGCGGGTTTACCCCGATGATTTCGGCAGCGATATCCATGTCGCGGATCGCCATCCAGGTCCGGCCCACGGTGCCGCGGGTCAGGTTGCGGGCAATCAGCGCGCAGACCGTCAGGAAGATCAGGCAGAACAGATAGGTGGCCCAGGCCGGCGCATTGGGACCGGTGATGATGATGCCAAAGGTGTCACGCTCAGGCGCGTTGATCTGGCCCGAGGCGGAATAGTTGTAGAACCACGGCACCCGGTTGAACAGCCACACCAGGAAGAACTGCGCCGCCAGCGTCGCCACCGCCAGGTAGAACCCCTTGATGCGCAGGGACGGCAGGCCGAACAGCACACAGACAAACGCGGTGATACCGCCCGCCAGGATCACATGGATGAACATGCTGACTTCCGGGAAGGCGGTCATCAGCTTGTAGCAGGCATAGGCGCCCACCGCCATGAAACCGCCGGTGCCAAGGCTGACCTGCCCGCAGTAGCCGACCAGGATGTTCAGCCCGATCGCCGCGATCGAATAGATCAGGAAGGGCAGCAGGATTGCATTGGCCCAGTAGTCATTGATCAGGAAGGGGATAAGGCCAAAGGCCACCGCCAGCACCACATAGTACCGGTAACGGTCGAACTTGATCGGAAACGTCTGGCTGTCATCGGCATAGGAGACTTTGAAATCCCCGGCTTCACGGTAGAACATGTCTCAGATGCTCCCTTTCTGTTGCGCGTTGGCACTCTTGCCTGCGCGGATACTGTTGCTGGTTGCTGCGGCGCTCATTCGATTTGCCCCCACTGGGCCTGCGCCGCGTCGCGCTGATCGCGCGTCATCCGGTTCGAAGGTTTGGCATAGCCGCTGCGCTCGCTGCCGCGCACCAGCCGCAAATAGGCGATGATGCCGGTAATCAGCCCGGCCGAGGCCAAGAGCGCCGCAGTCACCATCTGGGTTTCGCTGTAGCTTTCCGCCGTCAGCGCCAGGTAGCCGAAGGCCCAGAAACCGGCCCAGGCAATCACGTTGATGACGGCGATCAGCTTGGTCATACCGCACCCCCGGCGTTAACCACTTTGTCAGATTTCCCGGCTTGGACACATTTTGCCCACTTCTTTGTGGAACCCTGTTCGCGGGTAGAGTGAGTGGAACAAATGACCGTGATTTTCGAGGAAATCCGGCGGCTGGAGGCCGCGCGGAAGAAGGGTGACATATCCGAGGCCGAATTTTCCAAGGCCAAGGGCCGGCTGCTGGAAACGGTGGAAGACGCAACCGTGCTGCCGCCCTTTGAGTTTGAGCCGCCGCGGCGGCAGGCTTCCAAAGCAGCGCCCGGCCCGTGGGGTACGGTGCTGATCGGGCTGCTGATGGCCGGGCTGCTGACCTTTGTGGCCGGGCAGCTGATCGGCAACATCACCATCGCCTTCACTCTGGTCGCCACGGTCTGCGCCGCCATCGTTGTCGCCGCCTTCCGCCGGCTCGAGGGCTGAGTGTTCCCGGAGCAGATCATATGAGCCTCAGACCCGTTCAATGATCTTCTCCCCGAACAGACCCTGCGGACGGAACACCAGGAACAAGAGCGCCAGCACATAGGCAAACCAGTTCTCAGTCGCGCCGCCCACCAGCGGGCCAACCGCGAATTCGAACAGTTTCTCGCCCACACCGATGATCAGGCCGCCAACAATCGCGCCGGGGATCGAGGTGAAGCCGCCCAGCATCAGCACCGGCAGCGCCTTCAGCGCGATCAGCGACAGTGAGAACTGCACGCCGGACTTAGTGCCCCAGACGATGCCCGCAACCAGCGCCACGAAACCTGCGACCGACCACACCAGAACCCAGATGAAGTTCAGCGAGATGCCGACCGACAGCGCCGCCTGGTGGTCATCCGCAACCGCGCGCATCGCCCGGCCCTGCTTGGTGTACTGGCTGAAGGCCACCAGGCCCGCCACCAAGAGCGCCGCGATCACCGTCGCCACGATATCCAGATTGTCGATAAAGAAACCGTAGCCGAAGATGTTGAAGGTGGTCTCGTCGATCCACAGGTTGATGCCCTGCGGCAGACCGACGTCCAGCGTCTTGATCTCGGAGCCCCACATCAGGTCGGCAACGCCTTCCAGGAAGTAGGCCAGCCCGATGGTAGCCATGAACAGGATGATCGGCTCCTGCCCCACCAGATGCTTCATCACCAGCACTTGCACCAGCCAGGCCAGCAGCACCATCACCGCGACCGTCAGGGCAATCGCAACGACGCCGGGAACATTCCATCCGAAGTGGGTGACATGGCCACCAAAGACCGCATTGATCAGATGCGAAAACGGCACCTGCCCCTGCATGATGCCCACCAGCGTCATCGCCGCAAACAGCGCCAGAACGCCTTGGGCATAGTTGAAGATGCCGGAAGCCTTGTAGATCAGGACAAACCCCAGCGCGACCAGCGCATAGAGAACGCCCGCCATCAGGCCATTGAGCGTCACTTCCATCGCAAAGACGAGTTGTTCGGGCATTAGAGGCTCTCCTCGGAATTCTGCACTGCGGCGGTGCACAGGGGGTGCACAGGGGGTGTACGGGTGTCACCCTGCCGGAGGCGGGTGTTGCTGCGGTGCAACTCAGTCATGGCTAACCCCCAGATAGGCGTCGATCACATCCTGGTTGTTGCGCACCTCATCCGGGGTGCCGTCGCCGATTTTCTTGCCGTAATCCATCACCACGACCCGGTCGCTGAGGTCCATCACAACGCCCATGTCGTGCTCAATCAGCGCAATGGTGGTGCCGAACTCGTCGTTCACATCCAGGATGAAGCGGGACATGTCCTCCTTCTCCTCGACGTTCATGCCGGCCATCGGTTCGTCCAGCAGCAAAAGCTTCGGTTCCGCCGCCAGCGCCCGCGCCAGTTCGACCCGTTTCTTCAGGCCGTAGGGCAGCCGCGCAACAGGGGTCTTGCGGATGTGCTGGATCTCCAGAAAGTCGATGATCCGCTCCACCACTTCGCGGTTCTCGGTCTCTTCGGCCTCGGCCTTCCCCTTCCACAGGGCCTGCGAAAACAGGCCTGTTTTCATATAGTTAAGGCGGCCCGTCATAACGTTGTCCAGAACGCTCATACCTTCGAACAACGCGATGTTCTGGAAGGTGCGGGCGATGCCCTGGCGCGCCACCTCATAGGGGCGCATCGGCGGGCGTTTCTTGCCGTGGAACAGCACTTCGCCTTCCTGCGGCACATAGAAGCCGGAGATCACATTAAGCATCGACGACTTGCCAGCGCCGTTGGGCCCGATGATTGCGCGGATCTCGCCCTCGCGGATGTCAAAGGAGATGTCCTGGATCGCCACCACACCGCCAAAGCGCAGGGTGATGTTCTTCATCTCCATCACCACACCGCCGATGGTGCGGCCGTCGTCAGTCACATAGCTTAAGGAATTGTCAAGCATAACAACGGCCTCCATATTTCTGCCGCATAGAAATTTTAAGATTTCCATGCGATACTTGTTCAAAACGAGCAGCAAGGAGATCGACGTTATGTTCGGCGAACTTGAGCATTCCTGCCTTCTGAAGATGGCACTTGAATGCAAGCAGATGGGCCTCAGCCAATCCGAAAGCCTGGCCTCCATCATGGAGCAGACTCACGGGTTCAGCTCCCCCTTCAAGATCCAGCAGGTGGTCAACACGGCCTACAATCCCGGCCTCAACCCCGACCTGATCTGAGGGTGACCCGGCCTGCCCGGCACGGGGCGGGAAATTATCCGGTGAAACGTGCATCATTCCGCGGCCACCTTGTGAACCGCCCCAGGCTTCACGTCCGCATCGACAATTGTCAGCGTCGCCTTGATGGAGCCCTTGCGGCCGTCCTCATAGGTCACTTCCGTCACTGTCGAGACCTTTTCCGAGCCGTCGTACAGCGCGGTAATGATGTCGTCGAACTTCTCTTCCACGATGCGGCGGCGCACCTTGCGGGTACGGGTCATTTCACCGTCATCGGCATCCAGTTCCTTGTGCAGCACCACAAAGCGGTGAACTTGGCAGCCCGACAGCATCGGGTCCTCCGCCACTGACTTATTCACCGCCGTGACATGCGACCGGATGGTCTCCAGCACCTTCGGATGACCTGCCAGCTCCTGATAGGAGGCATAGGCGATATTGTTGCGTTCCGCCCAGTTACCCACGGCCGTCAGGTCGATGTTAATGAAAGCCACACAGCGGTCGCGGCCATTGCCAAACAGCACCGCTTCCAGAATGTCCGGATAGAACTTCAGCTTGTTTTCCACATACTTGGGCGCAAACATGCTGCCGTCGGCCATCTTGCCCACGTCCTTGGCGCGGTCGATGATCCGCAGATGGCCGGAGCCTTCCTCGAAGAAGCCCGCATCGCCGGTGGCAACCCAGCCCTCAGCATCCTTGGTTGAGGCGGTGGAGTCCGGGTTGTTGAAGTATTCAACAAAGGTGCCGGGCGAGCGGTAGTGGATCTCGCCGCTGTCGTCGATCTTGATCTCGACCTCCGGCGCCGGCACGCCAACGGTGTCGGCCCGCACCTCGCCATCCGGCTGGACGGTGATGAACACGGTGGCCTCGGTCTGGCCGTAAAGCTGTTTCAGGTTGATGCCCAGCGAGCGGTAGAAATCAAAGATCTCCGGCCCGATCGCCTCGCCGGCGGTGTAGCCCACACGGATGCGGCCATAGCCCAGCGTGTCCTTCAGCGGGCCATAGACCAGCACATTGCCCAGCGCGTATTTCAGCCGGTCCATCAGGCCCACAGGGCGGCCGTCCAGAATGTCGCCGCCGACTTTCTTGGCGTGCGCCAGGAAGTGGTGGAACATCTTGCGCTTCAGGGCGCCTGCGTCCTCCATCCGGATCATCACATTGGTCAGCTGGCCTTCGAACACCCGCGGCGGCGCAAAGAAATAGGTCGGCCCGATTTCGCGCAGGTCGGTCATCATAGTGTCCTGGCTCTCCGGGCAGTTCACGCAGAAGCCGCACCAGTAGGCCTGGCCGATCGAGAAGATGAAGTCGCCCACCCAGGCCATCGGCAGGTAGGAGAGTATGTTTTCGCCTTGGGTCAGATGATCGAACTCTGAAGAGTTCTTGGCGCTTTGGATCACGTTGCGGTTCGACAGCACCACGCCCTTGGGCTTGCCGGTGGTGCCGGAGGTATAGAGCATCACGCAAGTGCTGTCATAATCCAGCTTGACCTGCCGCGACTGCAGCTCACCGATCAGCTCATCATGGGCGGCGCGGCCCTGATCCTGAATATGGCTGAACTGGTGCAGCTGGGTGTGGTCGTATTTCCGCATGCCGCGCGGATCGAGATAGATCATATGCTCGAACTGGTGCAGCTGATCCTGGATCTCGATCACCTTGTCGGCCTGCTCCTGATCGCCAACGATCACGAAGCGCGCGCCGCAGTGACCCAGCACATAGGCCATCTCCTCGGCTACCGCGTCCTGATAGAGCGGCACCGGCACAGCGCCCACCGCTTGAGCGGCAACCATCGACCAGTAGAGATAGGGACGGTTGCGTCCTATGATGGCGACAAAGTCGCCTTCCTTCACGCCAAGGTTGATGAGGCCCAGCGCCAGCGCCTCGATTTCCTTTGCCGTTTCGGACCAGGTCCAGCATTGCCAAATGCCGAATTCCTTTTCCCGGTAGGCCGGCGCATCCCCGAATTGCGCCGCATTGCGTTGAAGCAGCGCCGGCAGGGATTGCATACCCTGGGCGCCCGTCTGCATCTGAGCCAACTTTCTCTCCTCCCTTTCCGGCGTTACTGCCGGACTGGCCGCTGCCCGCGGCTCTGGCCCCGATTAGGGACAGCGGTAGAGTAGCCCGTCAACTTTTTCCTGATGTTTTCCCAAATCTTACGAATTGTAACAGCCCGTTTCGCCTTATTTTAAGGGCTGTTACGCTAGCCTTCGTAAGGTTGCATGAGCGAAACCTTGCAGCGCAAGGTAACAGTCCGCCCGCATTCGCGCGGGATACGAACGAATGGACAGTGTTTCGAATCAAGCTCTACTGGTGGATTTATGAAACTTTTGATCAGCCTGCCTACGCTTAGTAACGGCACCCAGAAACTTTCAACAACCATAACGTGATCACTGTTTTAACGCCGCGGCACCGGGAAGCCCCGCGGCCGAATGGCAATTTGCCCTGAACCTGCCCCGGTGCTAGCCATGATCCGGGGAGAGCCATGAACCGGACAAGCAAACAACACGCCGCAATGACCACCGCCGGGCTGAACCTGATCGCCCAGGCGCTGTCGATCTATGATAACGACCTGCGGCTGTCGGTCAGCAACCGGCGCTTTCAGGAAATGTTCAACCTGCCGGACCACCTGGTGCAGCCCGGTGCCTCCTTTGCCGAGACAATCCGTTTTCTCGCTGAAGCCGGGGAATATGCGCCGGAAAGTGACATTGAGGAGATCGTTCAAAGCCGGGTTGAGCAGGCGCTGGATTTCGTGCCGCATTACCTGGAACGCGAGCGGCCCAACGGGCAGATGATCTCGATCGAAGGCTCGCCGCTGCCGCAGGGCGGCTGGGTTACGGTCTATACGGATATCACCCGCGCCAAGCGCGCCGAGCAGCTGCTGCGCTCCCGCTCCGAAGAACTGTCGGAGAAACTGATTACCCATACTGAGGAACTGTCCGCCGCCAACCGGCAGCTTGAGGCCGCCAACACCGCACTGGAAGAGACCAAGCGCCAGCTGACGGAAATTGAGGGCCGCACCCGCCTGACAACGGAAATGATGCCTGCCCATATCGCCCATGTGGATGCGGACGGTTATTACACCTATACCAACCGCCGCCTCAGTGCAGTGTTTCCGGGGCGCCCGTCGGATATCCTGGGCATGCATATTTCGGATGCATTGGGGGAGGCCGCATTCGAGCGGATCGAGCCGCATCTGCTGGCTGCCTACAAGGGCGGCAGCCCGGTTTTCGAGTTCACCGAAAGCCACGGCAGCCGCCGCATCAGGGTCGCTTTCACCCCTGACCAGCAGGGCGGCGTCTATATCCTGTCGATGGATGTGACCGAGGAAACCCAGGCCCGCGTGGCGCTGCAGCAGGCACGGCGCCGCGAGATGGCGGCGCAGATGACCAGCGGTCTGGCACATGATTTCTCCAACCTTCTAACCATCATTCTGGGCATGCAGGGCAAGCTGGAGAAGATGGGGCTGGGCGGTGAAGCCAGCGATCTGGTGCAAGGCACCCTATCTGCAGCGCGGCGTGGCGGGCGGCTTTTGAACCGGATTGCCGAGATGACCAGCCAGCGCACCCTGCGCCCGCAAGCGACGGATATGCACGCACTGCTGGACGAACTGAAAGTGCTGGCATCACCTTCGCTGCCGCAAGGACTGGGGCTCAGCATTCTCGACAACCTGCCGGATCAGGCGCTGCTGTTGGACGCGGGCAAGCTGCAGGACGCGCTGTTGAACCTTATCCTGAACGCCCGGGACGCTTGCGGCACTTCCGGCCAAATCACGGTCAGCGCCCACTCGGTCGGCCAGACGTGGGTTGAAATCACCGTCACCGATACTGGCCCTGGTTTTTCGCCGGAAGCACTGGAAAAAGCTCTGAACCCGTTCTTCACCACCAAGGGCAGCGAGGGCTCCGGCCTAGGCCTGCCGATGGTCTATGACATGGCAAAACTCGCGGGCGGCGACATGCGGATTGGCAACGGCATCAGCGGTGCCGCGATCACCTTGCGCCTGCCATACCGCCCGGCCCCGGATGCCGGCGGCGGCATGGCGCTGCTGGTTGAAGACAGCGAGGAACTGCGGGCCGCCTTCCGCGATATGCTGATCGACCTCGGCTATTCGGTGATTGAGGCTGCCAGCGTGGACGAGGCCTGCGCACTGACCGCCGACCTGCCGGACATCGCGCTGGTGCTATCGGATATCATGCTGGAGGGCAGCGCAACCGGCGTTGATTTGGCCGTCCGGCTCGACGGCTCCGGCCTGCCCTGCATCCTGATGACGTCCTTGCCCGTCAGCGATCCGCTGTTCCGCAAGGCATTGAAATGCGGTCCGGTTTTGCGCAAACCTTTCACCATCCACCAGCTCTCTGAGCTGATCCAACCGGAGCCCGCCGTATGACATCGCCCCTGGTCACCATATTGGATGATGAGCCGGAAATCCGGCAGATCCTGACCGAAACGCTGGAGGACGCAGGCTTTCGCACCCAAAGCTTTGCACGCGCGCGGGAATTCGAGGCCGCGCTGAACCGGGTGACGCCGGACGTCTGCCTGGTGGACCTGTCGCTGCCCGATACCGACGGGCTGGCACTGGTGCACCGGCTGGCGCTGGAACAGGGAGCGGCAGTCATCATCATTTCCGGCCGGGCGCAGGTGCAGGACCGGGTGACCGGCCTGGAACTGGGCGCTGACGATTATATCACCAAGCCCTTCGACCCGGCAGAGGTCGTGGCCCGCGTCCGGGCCCGCCTGCGTGCTGGCCCGCGAACCGCAGCGCCCGCCAGCAACACCGCAAGGTTTGCCGGCTGGACCGCCCATTTCGACCGCTACGTGCTGGAGGATTCCGAGGGCTCCGAGACCCCGTTCTCCCATGCCGAAGGTGAGGTGCTGCGGCTGTTCCTGGACAGCCCCAAACGGCTGATCTCCCGCGCACAGATGCAGGAGATGCTGGGTGGCGCGGCCGGTGACAGCTTTGACCGGGCGATGGACGTGCGCATTTCGCGCCTGCGCACCAAGCTGCGCGAAGATCCTAAGAACCCGCGGCTGATCAAGACGATTTACGGCGCAGGCTATATCTTTTTGGGCGATGTCGACTGGGCCTGACCCCGCTCAGGTAGAAAAGCACCCAGACCGCACTACGCTCCTGTTGATAGACAAAAGGAGCGAAAGATGACGCAGTTGCAGTATTTTACCGCCCTTTCGGGGCTTTGGGTGGCGCTGGCCTGGCTGCCCTATATCCTTGACCGGGTCATGGTCCGCGGGCTGATGGGAGCAATGGCCAATCCCGGCCCCAGCGACCTGCCGCAATCGCTGTGGGCGCAGCGCGCGCACCGGGCGCATATCGTTGGGGTAGAACTATTTGCCGCCTTTGCGCCGCTTTCCGTTCTGGCGATGCTGGTGCTGCCGCCAGAGGATCAGCCCGGCACCTTGGGCCTCAGCTTCTTCCTCGGCATGGCAGCGCATTATGTCGTCTACGCCATCGGCATTCCGGTGCTGCGCACGCTGGCCTTTGCGGTGGCGGCGCTGTCTTCCGCGCTGCTGGGGCTTACGCTGCTGGGCACTGCATAGAGATTCTTGCCCGGGCGAATCACTTGGCATAGAATCACCCCATGGCCACCTGTCTGCTCTACCGCCAAGCCCCCTCGCGCCCGTCGCGGTTCTACCGCATTGAGCTGGCGATGAATCTGTTCTCCGAAGTCTCCGTGCTGCGGGAATGGGGCGTGGCCGGCGGCAACGGGCAAAGCGTGATCAATATCTACGCCAACCTGCGCGAGGCTTCGCTGGCCGCTGACAGGCACCGCAACCGGATGATCAAGCGCGGCTACGGCCGGGCCTGACCCGCGCCGCTCCAGCGGCGCCCGGCCAAACTGTGACGGGCCTCTGACAGGAGGCCGGGAACAGGCGGGAGATCACCCGGCCAGGGCGCGGGCAGCGCGGTCCAGAACTTGCAGCCCCAGCACCAGGTCCTCCTCGTCCGTATCCTCGTCAAAGGCATGACTGATACCGCCAATCGACGGCACAAACAGCATCCCAGCAGGCATAACCGTTGCCAGATTGGCCGCATCATGCAGCGCGCCGGAGGGCATCTTCTGCCACTTGCCGGGTGCCAGAGCCTGCGCTGCCTCGGCCAGTTCCGCCTGAAACCGTGCATCCATCGCCGCCGGTTCTATACCCATCACCGGGCCAAGCTCAGCCTTTACACCTTGATCCGCAGCAATCTCCCGCGCGGTCTCCTTGATGATGCCCTCCATACTTGCCAGCCGACCGGCATCTGCATCCCGCCACTGCATGGAGAACTCCACCCGCCCCGGAACCACGGAGGACGCATTGGGGTGCAGCGCCACATGGCCGATGGTCCAGACCGTGGCGGGTGTCACCACATTCGAAAAACGGCTGTTTAGAGCCGCATTGAAGGAAGACAGCGCCTGGAACGCGTCCCGGCGCAGGTGCATCGGCGTAGTGCCTGCATGGTTCTGCCGACCCTCAAACGTGATCCGCATATCCCGGATGCCGACAATGTCCGTCACCACCCCGATCCCCAGGCCGGTTTCCTCCAGATAAGGGCCCTGCTCGATATGCATTTCAAGGAACCCGGTGAACCTGTCATGCGGCAGGAAATCCCCGGCCAGATCCGCCATTCTGCCGCGCATGTCCGCAAGTGTATTGCCCTGAGTGTCGGCAAACCCGTCCGCCACTTCCAGTGACAGCTTGCCGGTCCAGACATCAGAGCCGGTCAGCACCCCAAACCGTCCCTCCTCATCCTGGAAGCTGACGCAGGAAATGGATGGCCCGCCATCCTCCTTGGCTGCGCGGGCAGCCTCAAGCCCGGCAATTACGCCCAGCGCGCCGTCCAGCCAGCCGCCTTCGGGCTGGGTGTCACTATGCGACCCCAGCAGCAGGCTCTTCCCGGCCGCCAATCCGAAAAGGTTGCCGAGCGGGTCAAAATGCGGCTCTAAACCGGCGTCTTTCATACGTTCCGCCAGCCATTTGCGCGCCGCTATGTCGGCGTCCGAGTAGGCCTGCCGCACCACGCCCTTGCCCGCACCTGACACGCCAAAGCTGCGCAGCTTATGCAGGTCATCAAGAAATCTCTGAGGATCAAGGGGCATGGCAAATCTCCAATCTGGCAGATGCACACTGCGCCATGTCTTTCGCGCCTACAATGAATTTGGCAGACGCAGTTTCAAGCCGCCCTTCCCTCTGCCTGCAAGCTCCCCTAAGACTCCCCCGGTAACAACGGAGCCGCTGCCCCATGTCCCACATCACGCTGATCCGCCACGGCCAGGCCAACACCCAGGCCCGCGACGAGGCCAGCTATGACCGGCTCAGCGATCTGGGCCACCAGCAGGCGGCCTGGCTGGGCGACCACCTGCGGGCCAGCGGCAGCCATCATCCGCGTGTCTATTGCGGTACTCTGACCCGCCATATCGAGACCGCAGCCTCAATGGGCTTTGCAGAACCGGTACAGGACGCGCGGTTGAACGAGATGGAGTATTTCACCCTTGCCGAGGCGATGCGCGATCAGCACGGGTTGCCCATTCCGGAAGAGCGTGAGGGGTTTGTCGACCATCTGCCAAAGGTCTTCGCCGCCTGGGCAGCCGGCGAAATTGCCGAGCCTTACGAGAGCTGGTCGCAATTCGAAACCCGCACCCGGCAGGCGCTGGAAGAGATCGCCGTAGGCGACGGCCCGGCCTTGGTGGTGACGTCTGGCGGGCTGATCTCCATGGCAATGCGGCAGGCGTTGGGGCTGGACACCGCAGGCATGGCCCGGATTGCCCTGGCGGTGATGAACACCTCCATGCACCGGCTGTTCCCCATCGGCGGCCACTGGAGCCCGGTTTTGTTCAATGCGGTGCCGCATCTGGAAGCGCCGGACCGGCATTTTGCCCAGACACATCTCTGAGACATAAACGGGAGGGACGACATGCAGCTCTACTATGCCCCCAATACCATCTCGGTGGCCGTCGCCATCGCGCTTGAAGAAGCCGGAATAGACTATGAGGCGGTCAAGATCGACTTTGCCGCCAAGGAACAGACCGGTGCGGCCTATGCCCAGATCAACCCCAAGGGCCGGGTGCCTGCGCTGGCGGTCGAGGGCGGCATCCTGACAGAAACCGGCGCGCTGCTGGAGTACATCGCTGACATGGCTCCGGAGGCGGGCTTGCGGCCGCAGGACCCGGTTCTGCTGGCACGGATGCGCGAGGTGATGTTTTACCTCGCCTCCACCATGCATGTGAACCACGCGCACCGCTTGCGCGGCGCCCGCTGGGCCAAGGAGCGGACCAGCTGGAAGGACATGCAGAAGATGGTGCCCCAGACCATGGCCGCCTCCTGCGGCTACATCAGTCAATCCGGACTGCGCGGCCCGTTTGTACTGGGGGACGAGGTCAGCCTCGCCGACTGCTACCTTTACGTAGTTTGCACCTGGCTGGAAGGTGACGGGGTGAACACCGCGGATTTCCCGAAAATCCAGAACTTCATGACGGCAATGGAACAGCGCCCATCCGTGCGCGCGGTCTATGCCAAGGGAATGCTTTGAAGGACATGACAATGACGCATCTGTGGGTACGGGCCGAGCAGCGCCCCAACGAAGACCGGGTGGGCCTGACGCCCGAAGGCGCCAAGGCTCTGCAGGCCGCGGGAATCAAGGTCACGGTCGAAGAAAGCTCTGTCCGGGCAATCCCGCTGCAGGGCTACATTGATGCAGGCTGCGAGATTGCGGCGGAGAACTCCTGGCCGCAGGCGCCTGCGGACGCGATCATCTTCGGTCTGAAAGAGCTGCCCGAGGATGGTACCCCGCTGCCGCACCGCCACATCATGTTCGGCCATGCCTTCAAGGGCCAGCACTCCGGCAAGGCTTTGCTGGAGCGGTTCAAGTCCGGCGGCGGCACGCTTTATGATCTGGAATACCTGGTCGACGAGACCGGCCGCCGGGTTGCCGCCTTTGGCTACTGGGCAGGCTATGCCGGCGCCGCGGTGACGCTGAAAGCCTGGGCCGCGCAGCAGCGCGGAGAACTCTGCGGCCCGGTTGGTGTCTACGGCGGCAAGGATGCCTTGCTGGCAGACTTGGGCGCGGAGCTTGACGCCCTGAACATGGACCGCCCCACCGCGATCGTGATCGGCGCGCTTGGCAGGGTTGGCACCGGTGCGGCGGATCTATGCGAGGCGATGGGAGTCGCTGTCACCAAATGGGACATGGCGGAAACCGCCAGCGGCGGCCCGTTCCCGGAGATCCTGGCCCATGACCTGTTTCTGAACTGCATCTTCGCACGTCCGGGCACCCCGGTCTTTGTCCCGCGAGAGGCCCTGACGGCGGACCGCAAGCTGACCGCCATCGGCGATGTCGCCTGTGACCCGGACAGCGATTACAACCCGGTGCCGGTCTATGACCGTGCCACCACCTGGGAGGCCCCAGCACTGCGCGTTGCCGAAAACCCGATGCTCGACGTGATGGCAATCGACAATCTGCCGTCGATGCTGCCGGTGGAGAGCTCCCAGGATTACGCAGCTCAGCTGCTGCCCTCGCTACTGACGCTAACCGATCTGGATAGCGGCGTGTGGGGCCGGGCCAAGGCCACATTCCTGGAGCACTTGCCCCAATGAACGCGACATACATCGGATTTCTGGCGGCCCTCCTCGGCACCATCTGCTGGCTGCCGCAGGCCTGGAAAGCCTGGGCAACCCGGGACACCGCCGGTCTATCGCTGCCCGCAAACATGATGTTTCTCGGAACCGTCAGCCTGTGGTTGATCTATGGGCTTTTGGTGGGCGATGCGCCCATCATTCTTGCCAATGCCTGCACCATCGTCATTGTTCTGGCGATCATCGCAGCGATCCTGAAATACAAGAAAGGGACTGACACATGACTATTCACTGGTGCGGCACCGGCCTGTCGGCAATCCCCGGCTTGCGCCGTCTGCTGGAAGCGGGCCATGACGTGGCGGTCTGGAACCGGACCACCGACAAGGCGCGCGAGGCCGTGGGCGACCTGACCACCAACATTCACGCCTTCAGCATCGCCAACCTGGGCCAGATGCTGAGCCCCAAGGACGTCATCGTCTCGATGCTGCCCGGCGACTGGCATGTGCCGCTGGCGGAGCTGGCCATCGAGCACGGCGCGCATTTCGTCTCCTCCTCCTACATCGCGCCGGAAATGCGGGCGCTGGACCAGAAGGCCAAGGATGCGGGCGTCTGCCTGATCAACGAGGTTGGCCTGGATCCGGGTATCGACCATCTGATGGCCCATGCGCTGGTCGCGGATTACAAGGCCTCCGATGCCTTCGACCCGGCTAACGAGATCAGCTTCATCTCCTACTGCGGCGGCATCCCCAAGACCCCGAACCCATTCCGTTACAAATTCAGCTGGTCGCCGCTTGGCGTGCTGAAGGCGCTGCGCTCGCCGTCGAAGTCGATCCGCGATTTCAAGGAACTGGATGTCGCCCGCCCGTGGGATGCGATCTCCTCCTATGAGGCACCGCTGCCCGCCCCCGAAAGCTTCGAGGTCTACCCGAACCGCGACTCGATCCCCTTCATGGGCCAGTACGAATTCGGCGAAGACTGGAAGGTGAAGGAATTTGTCCGCGGCACCCTGCGCCTCAACGGCTGGGCAGATGCCTGGGCGGATGTATTCAAGGAAGTCGAGACCCTCTCCGGTACCGAAGGCGACGCCCGGCTCAAGGAAATGTCGGACCAGTTCTGGGCCGAGAACGCCTATGACGAGGGCGAACCGGACAGGGTGGTGCTGTGTGTCGGCCTGAAGGCCGAGAAAGACGGTGCTGAGGTCTGGCACAAGACCTATGTCATGGACGCCTGGGGTGACGCGCGCGGCACCGCCATGGCGCGTCTGGTGTCCTACCCGGTGTCCTTCGCCATTGAGGCCGCTATGAACGGCAAGATCGCCGCCGGCGTCCACGCCGCGCCCAGCGACCCTGCCCTGGTTGAAAAGTGGATGGCCGCGATCGGCAAGCTGGCCCAACACCTCGAAATCGTTGACAGCAAAGCCTGATAGCAGGTTGAAAGAACCAAGGGCGCCCGGTTGCGGCGCCCTTTTTCATTGCGAACCGGTGCAGCGGCTTCAGCGGCCGATCACGTCATCCTCGACATCGTTCACATCGATCCCCAGCGCCTCCAGACCGGCCTCGAGATTGTCAGCGAGATGCGGTGTGCCAAGCAGATAGTCCACGGTCGGAGTGGTCGCTTCTTGCCGGGCGGTATAGATCGCCTCTGCCAGCTCCTCCGGTTCGAAACTGCCGCGGCCGACCCACATGATGCCGACCAGTTCCGATTGCTGGTCCTCGCTCATCCTGTCGATGAAGGCACGCAGCTCTCCCTCAGCCCGGCCCAGTTCCCGGGCCATCATCGCCACCTGTGCCACCTTGCGGACCGAGATCTCCAGCATTGCTCCATTCCTTCTGTTCGCAGCCTCAGCATATCAAACCGCAGGCAAAACACCTAAGTCTTTGATCTGAGGCAAATGGAGCAGCGGCTACCCTTTCGCCTTTCCGAAGAGCGCGAGTCCCTTGCTGCGCCCGCGCAAGACCTCACCAGGCAGCGCAACCCAGCCCCTGCGCGCGGGCTCCACCCCGGCTTCCTGCAGCAGATCAGCCGAGGCTATCACCTGCATCCCTTGCGCCTTGGTCAGCTGCTCCAGCCGCGCCGCGGTGTTCACCGTGTCACCAAAAACGGAATACTCCAGCCGCTCAGGGGTGCCAGTCACACCCGAGAACACCTCCCCCCAATGCACCCCGATCCCAACACCCAAGCCGGTGTCCCCAGCCTGGTCCCGGGCCTGGCGCCAGTCATTCATTTGCACCGCCAGCCCTTCAGCACACTCAAGCGCCCGGGCCGCAGCGCGTTCGCCTTCGAACAGGATCATTGCCGCATCGCCGATGTACTTGTCGATCAAACCTCCGGTCCGGGCCGACACCTCTTCCACCCGGGTCCTGAACTCCGTAATCAGGCGGCTCACCTCCTGCGGCTCGCGCCCCTCACACCAGGTGGTGAACCCGCGGATGTCGATGAACAGGATCGCCATCTTTTGCTGCCGGCCTGCCTGCATCTCCGCCAGCCCGCCGCCCGCAAGGCGGTCTGCCAGCTGCGCCGGCAGGTAGCGCGTCAGGTTTGCTTTCTGACGGGCTTCATCGAGTGAGCGATGCAAAAGCCCGCGCATCCGCAGCGCAGCCACCACCAGAACACCGCCTGCCAGGCACAGCATGACCAGGCGCATGAAGTTGGGCGGCGAGTCCAAGGTGAGCCTGATCCTTTCTATCAGGTCCGGTGCAGCTTCCGGCGGCTGCCACAGGATCATCCAGCCAAACCCGGCCGCAATCAGCAGCAGCATCACGGCCAGCCGCAATGGGTTCAGCCTGAGGACGCCAAAGGCCAGCACGACAGGGGCCATCCAGACGGCAGGCATGGCAAAGAGGGCACCGCCGGGCACTCCGGTATTCACCAGCGACAGAAATGTGTTCAGCAGCAGAAAGGCGCAATCGGCAAATACCGCCAACCAGATCATCCAGGGCTTGAACAACTGTTTGCTGATCGCCCAATAGATCAGCACGCCCACCGCCAGGTAAGATAACATGGTGGCTGTTGCCAGCCCGACCTGACGCCGCAAATGCGGTTCCTCAATCACCCGAACGGCCTCAATGGCCAGCACCATCGCCAGCATCAGGCCCAGCGCCACGGCTATCCTCAAAAGCGCAACGATGCGTTCCGCTTCAACTTCCGCTGCGCGCAACAGGGCTGTTTCCTGCGGCTTCAGAGCCTTCAGCGCCGGCAGCAGCTGCATCTACTCCTCCGCCAGAAGCGCCACCTGGCGCGGCTCGACCTCCACCTGGCCAGGGTCCTCCAGCTCAGCCCCGTTGGCTACTACACCCATTGCCTCGAACCTTCGGGCCGACGGCAGCACCCGGGCTTCCAGCGAGCCAACCGCCTTGTTGTAGTTGTTGACCGAGGACGACAGCGAGCGCCCGACCGAGGCCAGGTTCTTGGAGAAAGTCGCCAACCGGTCATAAAGCTCCTTGGCGGTCTTCTGAACTTCAACCGCGTTTTCCGCCATCTTCTCCTGCTGCCAGCCGTAGGCAATCGATTTGACCAAAGCCATCAGTGTGGTCGGAGTGGCGATCAGAACTTTGTTTTCGAAAGCATATTCGATCAGCCCTGGGTCCGCTTCCGCGGCTGCCGAGACAAAGGTTTCGCCGGGGATGAACATCACCACGAAATCCGGCGTCTCGCCCAGTGCGCTTTGATAGGACTTGGAGGCCAGCTGCCGCACATGGGTCTTCACATGGTTTGCGTGGCGGGCAAGTGCCGCCTGCTGAGCGTCGGGCGTCTCCGCCTCCAGCGCATCCAGATAGGCCTCCAGTGGGGTCTTCGCGTCCACCACGATGCTCTTGCCGCCGGGAATGCGCACCACCGCATCAGGCCGGCGCAGGCCCTCGTCGGTGCCGACGCTTTTTTCCAGCTCGTAATCCACATGCTCAGCCATACCGGCCATCTCGAACACCTGCCGCAGCTGCATCTCGCCCCAGCGGCCGCGGGTCTTGGGCGCGCGCAAGGCCTGCACCAGCTTGCGGGTCTCGCCACCCAGCGCAGCCTGGCCTTCGGCCAGATGCTTCACCTGAGTCTGGATCGCGCCATAGGCCTCATTGCGGGCCTGTTCGATCTCCTTGATCCGTTCACCGAACTGGCCCAGCTTCTGGTCCAGCGGCTTCACCAGATTTTCGATCGCGGTGTGGCGCTTGGCCAGATCCTCATCCGCTGTCTTGCTGTGGGCCTGAAACCGTTCGCTGACCAGGCTCAGGAAGCTTTCGGAGTTCTGCTTCAAAACGCCCGAAGCCAGCGAGGCAAACTTGTGCTCCATCTGCTGGTTCATGTGCTGCAGTTCTTCCAGCCGCGCGGCGTGCTCTGCCTTCAGCGCCTGCACCTGCGCCTCGGCCTGATAGCGGCCAGCGCGCTCATTCTCATGCACGCGGCGCAGGGTGGCCAGCTCGTCCGTCAATTCCGGCAGCCGGGTCGCTTCTGCCTTCAGCCCGGCAATATGGCTGCGCTGATCTGCGTTCGCCTGCTCCAGCTGCCGCGCCGTGCTGCGCAGCCGCAGCCCCGCCAGCGCCAGAAGCGCGGCCAATCCGGCCAGCGCGTAGATCGCCCATTGGGCCTGTTCCAGTGTCACTGCTCGTCCTCCCTTAAACGGGGGTTCTTGTTCATGTGCGCCCGAACAGGCGCTCGATATCTGCCAGTTTCAATTCCACATAGGTCGGGCGGCCATGGTTGCACTGGCCGGAATGGGGCGTTGCCTCCATTTCCCGCAGCAGCGCATTCATCTCCTCGCCCCGCATCCGGCGGCCGGAGCGGATCGAGCCATGGCAGGCCACCCGACTCAGGATCGCCTCGACCTTGGCCTGCACCAGCTGGCTTTCGCCCTGGTCCGACAGCTCGTCAAGGATGTCCTTGATAATCGCCTCGGCGTTCACTTCGCCGAGGATCGCCGGGGTTTCCCGCACCGCAATGGCATTGCCGCCAAAGGCCTCGATGCCCAGGCCGAACTTCGCCAGCTCATCCGCGACCCCCAGCAGACAGGCGCAATCATTGTCGCTCAGCTCAACGATCTCCGGGATCAGCAGCGCCTGTGCGGCGACGCCATTCTCCGCCATCTGACGTTTCAGCTTCTCATAGACCAGCCGCTCATGCGCGGCGTGCTGGTCGACAATCACCATGCCGTCGGCGGTCTGGGCGATGATGTAGTTCTCGTGCACCTGGCCGCGCGCCGCACCCAGCGGCAGAGCCTCGGCCCCGGGCGCGGTGGCCTCGGGCGCATCCGCAGGCTGAACCGGGGCCATCGGGACCTCCGGGGTTTCAGTCACTTGGCCGCTGTAGGCGCCAGCCAGCTCTGCAAAGCCCGGAGACGCCGGCGGCTGGTAGGCGGGTGCGGGCGCAAAGCTCTCCGGCTGCTGCGCCGCATAGGATGCCGTCCGCGCACCGTAAGAGGGCCGGTCCATCTGATAGATCCTTGGCGCACCGTTCGCCGTGGGCTGCTCCGCCTTCATCGCGCCCAGCGTGGCGCCTGCCACAGTGGTTGAAGCCCGGTGACCGGCTTCTGCCAGTGCATGGCGCAGGGAGGAGACGATCAGCCCACGCGCAAGGCCGGGGTCGCGGAACCGGACTTCGGATTTCGCAGGATGCACGTTCACGTCCACCAGCTGCGGGTCGCAATCAATGAACAGCGCCGCCGCCGGATGCCGGTCACGGCTGAGGAAATCGAAATAGGCTGCCCTGAGCGCCCCGGTTAGCATCTTGTCCTTCACCGGCCGAGTGTTCACAAACAGGAACTGCGCCACCGCCGCGCCGCGGGAATAGGTCGGCAGCGCCGCATAGCCATAAAGCCGGATACCCTCGCGGGTGGCGTCGATCTTCAGCGCGTTCTCGGCAAACTCGCGCCCCAGCACCGAGGCCAGCCGCCCGTGCAGCGCATCGAACAGGTCGCCTGACAACGGATCGGCGCGGAAGGTGACCCGGCCCTCTCCACCACCGGAGACATCGCGCAAGGTGAAGCCCACCGAAGGCTCTGCCATCGCCAGACGCTTTACCGTGTCCCCGATCGCCTGCGCCTCGGCCCGGTCGGTGCGCATGAATTTGAGCCTTGCTGGCGTCGCAAAGAACAGGTCGCGCAGCTCAACAATGGTGCCCGCCCGCAAGGCTGCCGGCTTCACCGGCTCCTGCTTGCCGCCCGACACCCGGATCTGCGCCGCCTCATGGCCCTCGGCCCGGCTGGTGATGGTCAGCCGCCCGACAGCACCCAGAGAGGGCAGCGCCTCGCCCCGGAAGCCGAAGGTGTGGATGTTCAGCAGGTCAGAGCCGTCGATCTTGGATGTCGCATGGCGGCTCAGCGCCAGCGGCAGGTCCTCCGGTGTCATGCCGCAGCCGTCATCCGTTACCCGGATCAGCGTCTTGCCGCCATCTGCAATCTCCACCGTGATGCGGGTGGCACCCGCGTCAATGGCGTTTTCTACCAGTTCTTTCACGGCGGAGGCGGGGCGTTCCACCACCTCGCCCGCGGCAATCCGGTTGATGGCGCTATCGTCCAGCTGACGGATGATTGGCCGGACGTTTGAGGCGGTATTTTCGCCGATATGGGGTTTTGCACTGCTCATACCCCTAAATTTAGCATGTATGACCGATTCTGCCACCGGAATGCACTGCAGCCCCGCAGCAGTAGCGCAAAAGAGGATTACTGCCGCCACCCGGCACTGGCCAAGCAGCATTCCGCGCGGCCACTGGCCCTGCCCCTTGCATTTTTTGTCCATTTAGTCAAAAAACATGCCCGTCTGCGAGGCCGCTCGCTTGCCAATATGCCGCACCCGTGCGATTTTCGCACGGAACTCTTCCGAGGAATTCCAATGGATAGCCAAACCGCTGAACGAAGCGCGCAGCTGCCGCAGCTGGCAGAGCCGCGCAATCCGGGCATGGAGCTGGACCTGGACTGGGTCGCAGCCGTGCAGGCCAACACGTCGGCCATCGAACGCCGCTGCGCCACCCTGCCGGGCCGCCGCAGTGTCAAGAAGGACCACCAGGCCGCCTGGCTCTTGAAGGCGATCAGCCTGATCGACCTCACCACCCTGTCCGGTGATGACACCGAGGGCCGGGTGCGCCGTCTGTGCGCCAAAGCGCGCCAACCGGTCAGCGCGGGACTTTTGCGCACGCTGGGAATGGAGGGCCTCACCACTGGCGCAGTCTGCGTCTACCACGACATGATCCCGACCGCGGTCAAGGCGCTGGAAGGCACCGGCATCCCGGTTGCCGCGGTTTCCACCGGCTTCCCGGCCGGCCTGTCGCCGTTCCATCTGCGGGTCGCGGAGATCGAGGAAAGCGTCAAGGACGGCGCCGAGGAGATCGACATCGTGATCACCCGCCGTCATGTGCTGCAGGGCAACTGGCAGGCGCTGTACGACGAGATGAAAGCCTTCCGCCAGGCCTGCGGCGACGCCCATGTGAAAGCGATCCTGGCTACCGGCGAGCTGGGCAGCTTGCGCAACGTAGCGCGTGCCTCGCTGGTCTGCATGATGGCGGGCGCCGATTTCATCAAGACCTCCACCGGCAAGGAAAGCGTAAACGCCACCCTGCCCGTGTCGCTGGTGATGATACGCGCCATCCGCGACTATTACGACCGCACCGGCTACCGCGTCGGCTACAAGCCGGCAGGCGGTATTTCCAAGGCCAAGGATTCCCTGGTCTATCTGGCGCTGATGAAAGATGAGCTGGGCGACCGCTGGCTGCAGCCCGACCTTTTCCGCTTTGGCGCCTCCTCGCTGCTGGGCGATATCGAGCGCCAGCTGGAACACTATGTCACCGGGGCATACTCCGCCGGCTACCGCCACTCCATGGGCTGAGGGCTGAACAGATGACCATCAAAGAGATTTTCGACACCATGGAATACGGTCCCGCCCCCGAAAGCGCTGCCGAGGCACTGGCCTGGCTGGTTGATCAGGGCAGCCGGTTCGGCCATTTCATCAACGGTGAGTTCACCGCCCCCGGCGACGGCTTTGACAGTAAGAATCCAGCCACCGGCGAAGTGCTGGCGACACTGACGCAAGCAACGCAAGCGGATGTGGATGCGGCGGTTGCGGCCGCACGCAAGGCGCAGGGCGGCTGGGCCGGTCTGGGTGGCGCAGGCCGCGCCAAGTATCTTTATGCCATCGCGCGCCTGCTGCAAAAGCACGCCCGCCTGTTTGCGGTCCTGGAAACCCTGGACAACGGCAAGCCGATCCGTGAGAGCCGCGACATCGACATCCCGCTGGCGCAGCGGCATTTCTACTATCACGCCGGCATGGCCCAGCTAATGGACAGCGAATTGCCGGATGCCGAGGCCCTCGGTGTCTGCGGCCAGATCATTCCGTGGAACTTCCCGCTGCTGATGCTGGCGTGGAAGATCGCTCCGGCCATTGCCATGGGCAATACCGTGGTGCTGAAGCCTGCGGAATATACATCGCTGACTGCGCTGCTGTTTGCGGACATCTGCCGCCAGGCAGGCCTGCCCAAGGGTGTGGTGAACATCATCACCGGCGACGGAGCTGTGGGCGAGATGATCACCGCAGCCGAAGTGGACAAAATCGCCTTCACCGGTTCCACCTCCGTTGGCCGCAGGATCCGCGAAGCCACTGCAGGCAGCGGCAAGGCGCTGACGCTGGAGCTGGGCGGCAAGTCGCCCTACATCGTGTTTGACGACGCTGACATCGATTCCGCCATCGAAGGTCTGGTGGATGCAATCTGGTTCAACCAGGGCCAGGTCTGCTGCGCAGGCTCGCGCCTGCTGGTCCAGGAAGGCATCGCGGAGCGTTTCCACAACAAGCTGAAGGCCCGCATGGACGGGCTGCGTGTCGGCAATCCGCTGGATAAATGCATCGACGTGGGCGCCGTGGTGGACCCGGTGCAGCTCGACACCATCAGCAGCATGGTTGCGGCCAATACAGCCGGCAGCATGCACCAGGCGCAGGTCGAGATGCCCGCAGGCGGCTGCTTCTACCCGCCGACCCTGATCGAAGGGCTGTCCCCCGCCGATCCGCTGATGCAGGAGGAGATCTTTGGCCCAGTTCTGGTCTCCTGCACATTCCGCACCCCGGCAGAGGCGGTGGAGCTGGCCAACAACACCCGCTATGGCCTCGCAGCAACCATCTGGACCGAGAACGTGAATCTGGCGCTCGACATGGCGCCGAAGCTGGCGGCGGGCGTGGTCTGGGTCAACGGCACCAACATGTTCGACGCCGCTGCCGGTTTCGGTGGCGTGCGCGAAAGCGGCTTCGGACGCGAAGGCGGCTGGGAGGGGCTTGCCGCCTACACTCGCCCGAGGACCAAGGCCAAGCAATTGGCCAAAGTCGAGGCGTTTGCTGGCAATGGCGCCCCCGTGGACCCGCTGGACCGCACTGCCAAGCTGTATGTTGGCGGCAAGCAGGCGCGCCCGGATGGCGGCTACAGCCAGGCCGTCCACGGCAAGTCCGGCGCACTTCTGGGCCACGTTGGCCTTGCCAACCGCAAGGACGTGCGCAACGCGGTTGAGGCTGCGGCGGGCGCCGGCAAGTGGTCCAAGACCACCGGTCACTTGCGGGCGCAGATCCTCTATTACATCGGCGAAAACCTCTCGGCCCGCGCAGAAGAGTTCGCGGCCCGCATCGACGCGATGACCGGCAAGAAGGGCGGCACGGCAGAGGTCGAAGCCTCGATCCAGCGCCTGTTCTCCGCTGCGGCCTGGGCCGACAAATACGACGGCCAGGTGCATGGCGTGCCGATCCGCGGCGTGGCGCTGGCAATGAAAGAGCCGGTGGGCGTGATCGGCGCGCTCTGCGCGGATGAGGCGCCGCTGCTGGGTCTGGTCTCGGTGATGGCGCCAGCCATTGCCATGGGCAACCGGGTGGTGCTGGCGGCCTCCGAGCCGTTCCCGCTGGCGGCAACCGATTTCTACCAGGTTCTGGACACCTCGGACGTGCCCGGCGGTGTGGTCAACATCCTGACCGGCAGCCATGCGGAGCTGGCGAAACCGATGGCGTCGCATCTGAATGTCGACGCGGTCTGGAGTTTCTCGTCTTCCGACCTGTCTGCTGGGATCGAGGCCGCGTCTGCGGGCAACCTCAAACGCACCTGGGTCAACAACGGCACTGCAACCGACTGGACACAGGACCAGACGAAGCGGTTCCTGCAGGAAGCCACTGAGGTGAAGAACATCTGGGTTCCTTACGGCGAGTAAGCCCCTTCGGCATCCTGCAAAACAATACGCCGCTCCAACCGGGGCGGCGTTTCTTTTCATGCCCTCCCTGGTCTGCAAGTATCTGCCTTGCGGCGGACCGCACCCACCCGTGCGCAGCACGGGCCACGCCCATGGCCAAAGGCTGCCCGGCGCCGCCGGGGAGCCAGCGGACGCGGGAGCACTTCGCGGCTTGACGCCTCTAGAAGAAAAGAAAACGCCCGCTCCTTTCGGAACGGGCGCAGAAAATCCGGATAAGCGCGGATTAGCGGCGGATGCCCAGACGCTTGATCAGGTCCTGGTAACGGGCCTCATCCTTGCCTTTGGTGTAGTCCAGCAGCTTGCGGCGCTGAGCAACCATTTTCAGGAGGCCACGGCGGCCGTGGTTGTCCTTCTTGTGGGTTTTGAAGTGCTCAGTCAGGGTGTTGATGCGCGAGGTCAGGATTGCAACCTGGACTTCCGGGGAACCGGTGTCGCCTTCTTTGGTTGCGAATTCTTTCATCAGGCGCGCTTTTTCTTCCGCAGTGATCGACATCGGGGTCTCCTTCATAAGGTTAGAGTGGATGGCTCAGGCCGGGATGTCGTCCAGCACAGGCCCGTGGAGAAATCCGCCGCAGAATCGCGGCAGATGCGGGCGTATATGATGTTTCCGCTGCAAAGGCAAAGATTATGTGCCTGGTGCAGGGATGCAGGCATCTGGCTATTGCGGCAGCATCCCCACAGCCGCCGCTGAATCCGTGTCAATCAGCACCAGATCCGCCGCGGTCAGCGCCCCGGCGCCAGACACCCGCAGGGCCGGTTCCCCATCCACCAGTATCAGCTGCTCATCTTCCGCGCCCGGATTTTGCTGCACCTCGACCGAGGGTTCCGCGCCGCTCTCAATATCCCAGACCAGAACCAGCTGATCCTCTGCAGCATCATAATCCATCAGTTGAACGGCCTCTGCCGTGCCGGTCCAGCTGCCTGCAGTAAACTGGTCCGCGCCTGCGCCGCCGGTCAGCACGTCGCCAGCCCCGGCAATCAGCGTGTCGTCGCCGCCGCCGCCGTTTACAAAGTCCTGCTCAGTGCCATCCCTGGCGCCGGATACCACGTCATCGCCAGCACCGCCAAACAGCACGTCTTCGCCGCCACCGCCCGTCAGGCTATCATCACCATCATTGCCATGCAGCGAATCCGCCCCTTCGCCGCCCTCCAGCCAGTCGCCGTCCTGACCGCCGTGCAGCACATCATTGCCGCTGCCGCCAAACAGGCTGTCTGCTCCAAAATGCCCGTTCAGGCTGTCAGCCCCCTCGCCGCCGTCCAGAGCATCGGCGCCGTCCTCGCCATGCAGCAGGTCGCTCCCGGAGCCGCCATACAGGCTGTCGTCTCCGGCGTCGCCATGCAGCACATCATTGCCCGTGCCGCCATCCAGCCAGTCGTCGCCGCCATAGCCTGCGATCTGATCTTCTCCGCTGCCGCCGCTGATGCTGTCAGGCAAGCCGCTGCCCGCCAGCACGTCTCCGCCATCCGTGCCGGTCACAGTTTCGCTGCTACTGGCGCCGGACACTGTATCCCCGCCGCCGCTGTCTGCCGCCGCTTCGCCGCTAGGCTCGATGTAGCCGCCGTCCAAACCGTCATCTTCGGCTTCCGGACCAGAGGAAGCACCGCTGCCCTCTTCCTCCTCTGCGGAGGTGTCCGCCAGAACCGCTCCGCCCACTGCCATCAGCCCCAACATGCTCGCCAGCCACAACATCACCACTCAACCCCAACACGCAAACCAAATTGCGCCCACACTCTCACATTGCCGCGGCGCATTCAAAACAAAAGGAGAACACCGGTTAACGGAGTTCAGCTGATTGCGCCTGCCAGCCATGGCTGCGGTTGCTGACTGTAGGCGATGTAGAGCGGGTGCTTGGGGTGGCCGGCCTTGCTGAGACCAAGATGATGAAGCGGCTTGCCGGATGCCCGCAACGCAGCCTCCACCCGCACACCCTGGCCGCGATGTGCGCCGTGGGTGCCCCAGGCGCAGATCACCATATCCGCCCATGCCAAGCCCTCCAGAATGGCGGCCATGTTATCCGGCCCCTCCGGCGCCTCCAGCCTGCGCATCTCCCGCGGGTCGGTCACCCGGCAGGCAAAGATGTTGGTGGCCCGGAACCCGCCGAATCCCAGCGCCCGGGCGCGGCGCTCGCAGCGTTCGATGGTGGGATCGTTCTGCACCTCGGTTGCGGTCGACGGGTTCAGCATCACAAACATCACCCGCTGCCCTGCCGGGTCCCAGACCCGGGTTAGGCTGTAGCGGTAGTTTTCGCAATCGGAATAGACGGCGGTGGAGGGCGCGTCGCCCTTGGTGTGGCTGCGGGTGATCATGGCGGCGTTTTTAGAACGGCACAGGTTGCATTCCAAGGGCGTTTCCTGCAGCCTCTGGCAGAACCGCGGACGTACTTTTCCCGCGATGGCTTTATTCGATTTTAATGATCCGGGCGACATGGAACTTCTGATTTTTCTTGCACTTGCAGGCTCTGCCATTGCTATTGGCTTCGACGGGGCCGAAAACTCCGGTGAAGAAACGGCTGAACCGGAAACACCAACTGAACCGGAAAGACCTGTTGAGCCGGAAACACCTGTTGAACCTGACCCGCAGCCCCAGGCCGCCAATTTGCCCGGCACCGCTGGAACGGATGACACGCTTAACGGCGGAGATGGAAACGACACGCTGACGGGCAATGCCGGTGATCAGGATCTGCTGACGGGCGGCAGCGGTGATGATGAACTGCATCTAGGTGCAGGCAATACTGCCACCGGCGGCGAAGGCGCGGACCGCTTCATCCTGGACGATGAGGGCAGCCGTGAAACGGTGGTCGAGGATTTTGAACTGGGTACCGACCAACTGGCACTGACACCGTATCATTCGGGTAACGTAAGGCTGATCGAGACCGAAGACGGCAACGGCCTGCGCTTTATCGACACTCTCAACAACCAAACGATCCTGACCCTGCCAGGCGTTTCGCTCGCAGAGGGGGAGGTTCTTGAAGTGGATTTTCTGCGTGGGAATGGAGACATTGAACGGACTGAACAGTTTGAAAACCTTGGCTTCAGCGCCCCCATTGCCCTGGATGCGATCCGCGGCACTTCGGGCAGTGACACACTGGACGGCACCGCAGGCGATGATGTGATCTTTGGCGAAGACGGCGCTGACACGCTCAAGGGCGGTGACGGCAATGACTCGCTGTTCAGCGGGAGCAGCACGGTCTTCTACGACAACTCCTACAACCATTTTCCGGGCGATCTGACCCGTGTGGGTGACAACGATGACGTCCTCGACGGTGGCACTGGAGATGACCGCCTGTGGATCGGTCCCGGGACAACGGCCACCGGCGGCGCAGGGGCGGACACCTTCCACGCCTTTGCAAATGTGTATGAGGCCGGAACTCCGGCGGCGGAAATCACCGATTTCGATCCGGCGGAAGATCAATTGCGGATCGATTTCCCGGTTATTGCTGGCTTCGGGTCCATTCCCAGCTACAGCTTCGAAGATGCCATAGACGGGCTGAGCGTCAGTTACGACGCGGATCAGGACAGCACTCAGATCGCCATGGACGGTATTGCCATCGCATCATTGCCCGGGGATCAGTCAGGGGTCAGCATTGCTTTCCATGACGACTACTCCACCAGCGAGGACCGTTGGCGTGATGCGTCGGGTAACCAGATCAGCGCCGAAGAGGGCGCTCAGGCCAGTATCATCCTGACCGCACAAGAGTATTACTCCGTATTCGGAGACAACGGAACAGCCAGGCCAGCCTAGGCAAGACCGCAGAATACCCCAAGGATATTAGGTCAGCCTTGCTGCCCAAATGTTTCGCGCGCGAAACATCCGGTCAACGCTGCTGACCCAAAAAGATACGCTTTGTTAACCAGCGCTGCCGTCCTGGTTGAAGACCCGGGAGGGATGCAGGCTGCCGGATTTGTAGACGCCGACCGCAACCGCATGGCCGTCGAGCGACGCCCAGGCCTCATCGCCGTATTCAACCTCATCATTGGGCATCACCATGCCCGGGTTGCCGTTACGCAGCCGCACCGCCCCTTCGGGGGTGCATTTGACTTCCGGCAGATCAGCCAGCCCTTCCTCCAGCGGACGAAGGTACTGGTCCAGTTCCGTGGTCCGCGCCAGGCGGTCGATCTCCTCCAGCGAAATCCCGTCCTCAGCCGCATCAAACGGGCCGGACCAGATCCGGCGCAGTTCCTTAACGTGGCCGTGGCAACCCAGCGCCGCGCCCAGGTCCCGGGCGATGGAACGCACATAGCCGCCCTTGCCGCAGGTCATTTCCAGCACCACGTGGTCCGCATCGGGGCGATCCAGCATGATCAGCTCCTCGACCCACAGCGGGCGGGCCTCGATCTCCACATCCTCACCATCGCGGGCGAGCTTGTAGGCGCGCTGGCCGTCGATCTTGACCGCGGAGAACTTGGGTGGCACCTGCATGATCTCGCCCAGGAAGGGCAACAGCGCCTCCTTGATCTGCGCGTCGCTGGGACGTTCGGCGCTTTCGGCAATCACCTCGCCCTCGGCATCATCCGTGTTGGTCGCCTGACCCAGCCGCACGGTGAAGGTATAGGCCTTCAAGGCATCGGTGATATAGGGAACGGTCTTGGTCGCCTCGCCCAGCGCAACGGCCAGAACACCGGTTGCTTCCGGGTCCAATGTGCCCGCATGGCCGGCCTTCTTGGCCTCCAGCGCCCAGCGCACCTTGTTCACAACCGCCGTCGAGGTCAGCCCCGCGGGCTTGTCCACCACCAGCCAGCCGGAAATATCGCGCCCTTTGCGTTTGCGTGCCATGCATCGTCCCCATGTGTCAGTGAGGCGCGCCGGTTACCGGATCGCCGGGACAGTGTCAATTTAACAAAGGTGCTGCAGGCGGGAAAGCGGCGCGGCGCCGCTTGCCCTTGGCCGGCTTCCGCAGTAGGCAAACGCCCATGGCCGTATCAAGCGAATACACACCGCCGCAGGACCCGCTGGAGATCCTGCACCATGACGCCGAAATTCTGGCGGTGAACAAGCCTGCAGGCCTGTTGTCTGTGCCGGGGCGCGGCGAGCATCTGTCCGACTGCCTGATCACCCGGATCCAGGCAGCCTTCCCTGAGGCCCTGCTGGTGCACCGGCTGGACAGGGATACCTCCGGCGTGATGGTCTTCGGCCTGACCCCCCATGCGCAGCGGCACCTGTCGATGCAGTTTGAAAAGCGCACCGCGAAGAAGGCCTATGTAGCACGGATTGCGGGCAAGCTGGAGCCGCGCAGCGGCACCGTGGACCTGCCGCTGATCGTCGACTGGCCGAACCGGCCCAAACAAATGGTCTGCCACGAGACCGGCAAGCCTGCCGTCACCGACTGGCGGGTGATGAAATATGAGGACGCTGCCACGCGGGTGCGGCTGACCCCCAAAACCGGGCGTTCGCATCAGCTGCGGGTGCATATGCTGTCACTTGGGCACCCGATCCTAGGCGATCCGCTCTATGCCACTGGCGCCGCGTTGGAGCATCCGCGCCTGATGCTGCATTCAGAGGAGCTGCGGATCAAGCATCCTGACAGCGGCGAGTCGCTGAAATTCCGGGTAAAACCCCTGTTTTAGAGCCTGATCACGGCGCTTCCATCACCATCAGGAACACGGTGTCCGCTTGCTGCGCCTCGTAGGTATGGTGGTGATCCCCCGGATAGGTAAAGTAATCGCCCGGCCACAGCTGCTCCTCCTGCCCTTCCGGCCCAGCCCGCATCTGCCCGGAACAAATCAGCATATGCTCCACCGTGCCGCGCGGATGCGGCTGGGCGCGGCGGATCTCTCCCGGCTGCATCACCACGCGGTAGACATCCCGGCGCACATTCGGCGGGCTGCGCGACAGCAGGACCGCGGCAAAGTCCGACTGTTCTGACTCCAGCACCTCTCCTTCGTTTGCGCGGATCAGCTTTGTGGCCGGCGCCTCGGTTTCAAACAGCAGGCTTAGCGGGATATCCAGCGCTGCCGCCAACGCCCAAAGCGTCTCTACACTGGGGTTTCCATTGCCTGCCTCCAGCTGAGACAGGGTCGATTTTGCAATTCCCGCCTCGGCCGCGAGTGCCGACAGCGACTTTCCCGCGCGGCTGCGTTCGCGCTGGATGGCCGCGGCTATCATCTTGTGGGGCGCTGATGTGTTCATTATTTCATCCCATCGTTCACCTTGACGAACAATTCGTTCGTTCGGTAAAGAAGCCTCACGTTCGGCTTAAATGAACATCCCGCCTTTTTCCAGAGGAGCCTTGCAATGACCGTTCAGGACATAACTGCTCAGCCCCCTGCCCGCGGCCAGCTGCTGGCCGGGTTGCGGGACATCCTGCCGCTGGCAGTCGGCGTCGCTGTCTATGGCGTGGCCTTTGGCCTTTTGGCCGCTCAGGCGCAGATGAGCGGGCTGCAGACAGGTGTGATGGGCACCATCGTCTTTGCCGGGTCCTCGCAGATCATCGCGGTAGAGCGGCTGGTGGCAGGCGCCGGTGCGGGTGCTGCCCTGCTGGCGGGGCTTGCGCTGAACCTTCGGCTATTGCTGATCACGGCCTCATTGCGGGATGAACTGGCCGGGCGCCCCTGGTGGCAGGTGCTGCTTGGTGTGCATCTGGCCACGGATGAGAACTGGGCGCTGATGCACGCGACGCGCGCCCGCGGCAGCATAGCGGGCTACTGGTATCTGGTGGGCGGCGGATTGGCGCTGGTCGCGGTCTGGGTTCTGGCCACGGTTGCAGGTGCGGGGTTCGCGGCGGCCGTACCGGAACCTCGCGCCTTGGGCATGGACTTTGCCTTCACTGCCGCCTTTATCGCCATCTTGCGCTCCTTATGGAGCGGCAACGCCATGCTGCTGCCATGGGCCGGATCCGTTGCCATCGTGTTGCTTGCAGGTTTGCTGTCTCCGCTGGATCCCACCTGGACACTGATCCTGGGCGGCGTCAGCGGTGCGGCCATCGCAGGAGCATTTGGCCATGACTGAGACGTGGACCCTGATCCTTGGCTTGGCAACGGCAACCTTTGCGGTGCGTCTGTCGGGCTATCTGCTGGGCCGGAGGCTGCCGGATCACGGCCCCTGGGCGCGCGGGCTGCAGGCGCTGCCGGGTTGCCTGATCCTGTCGCTGGTCACCTATCTGCTGATGCAGGGCGGACCGCAGGAATGGACCGCAGGCACAGCCGCCTTTATGGTGGCGCTGATCACCCGCAGCCTGCCGCTGACAATGGGCACCGGAATTGCAGTAATCTGCCTGCTTAGAGCCTATTTCTGACCAGAACTCTCAACACCCATTGAGGGTTAAGCACCGCTCAGCAGCCCCCTGCCCGTGCGCAGCACGAGCCACGCCCGAGCCTGAATGCGGTCCGGCGCAGCCGGGCGGCCTGAAGGCGCGGGAGCACCGCCCCGTCGCGCACAATGGCGCAAAAAGAAAGCCGCCTCGGAAGGCGGCTCTCCATTGCTTCGAACGTATTAAGCTTACTCGGCAGCCCAGCCGCCGACGGCTTTCACTTCCAGGAAGTCCTCAATGCCCCATTTGCCGCCTTCGCGGCCCTTGCCGGACTGTTTCATGCCGCCAAAGGGCGAGCCTGCCGAGCGGGACTTGCCGTTCATCTCCACCATGCCGGACCGCAGCGCACGGGCCATGCGGTTGGCGCGGGCGCCATCCTGGGTCTGCACGTAGTTTGTCAGGCCATAAGGCGTGTCGTTGGAGATCTCGATCGCTTCCTCTTCGGTCTCGAAAGGAATGATCGACAGCACCGGGCCGAAGATCTCCTCCCGCGCGATGGTCATCTGGTTGTTCACATCGGCAAAAACCGTCGGCTTCACGTAGAAGCCCTTGTTCAGCCCGTCCGGACGGCCGGTGCCGCCGGCCACCAGTTTGGCGCCTTCGTCGATACCCGCCTGGATCAGGTCCTGGATCTTGTTCCACTGCAGTTCATTGACCACCGGGCCAATGTGGCGGCCTTCCTGATCGGCCGGGCCGACCTCCACCTTGGCTGCCACTTCCGCAGCCTCGGCAACCACGCGGTCATAAATGCTGTTCTGAACCAGCATCCGGCTGGGCGCGTTGCAGCTCTGGCCGGTGTTCTGCATCATGTGCAGCACGCCGCGCTTCACGGCCTTTTCATCGGCATCTTCAAAGATCACGTTGGCGCCTTTGCCGCCCAGCTCCAGATCCACCTTCTTGAGGGTCGGTGCGGCGGCCTGGGTAATGGCGACGCCTGCGCGTGTAGAGCCGGTGAAGGAAATCATGTCCACATCCGGATGGGTGGTCAGCTGCGAGCCGACCCCCGGGCCGTCGCCATTCACCAGGTTGAAGACGCCCGCAGGGAAACCGGCTTCATCCATCAGCTCTGCAAAGATCATTGCGTTGAGCGGGCTTTGTTCCGACGGTTTCAGCACCATGGTGCAGCCAGCGACTGCGGCGGCGCCGACCTTGAGTGTCACCTGATTCATCGGCCAGTTCCAAGGCGTGATCAGGGCGCAGACGCCCACAGCCTCGTGAATGATGCGGTCGTTGGGGCTCCGGTCATTCAGCGGTGCGTCAAAGGGAAACTCCTTGGCCGCGGCGATAAAGTTGCGCAGGTGCCAGCTGCCGGCGCCAACCTGCGAGGTGCGCGACATGTCGATCGGCGCGCCCATTTCCAGCGACATTGCCTGGGCAAGGTCCTCGGCACGGGCCTCATAGACGTCGATCAGCTTCTCGACCAGCGCGATGCGCTCTTCCACCGGCGTCGCCATCCAGCCTGGCAGCGCCGCCTTGGCAGCGGCCACCGCGGCGTTGGTGTCGGCTTCAGAACCCAGCGAAATCACTGCACAGGGTTCTTCGGTCGAGGGGTTGATCACCTCGAAATCATTTGCGGCGGCGGGGGCGACCCACTGGCCGTTGATGTAAAAGTCACGTTTTTCGATCATCTGGGAACTCCCAATTCAGACGTATTCCTGGCACCGGCTTGCCGGTTTTGCGGCCACTCTGTCACTGCACCCAGAAGGGAGCAAGGGTCTTTGCTGCATAATTTGATCAAATTATTGCAAGCCCTGTCAAGACCCGTGCCAGGCAGCTGCCGGCCCGGCGAGCAGAGATATTTTGCGGTTTCCTTGCACGGCTACTTTATCGTTGCGTTAGAGTACTTAGGTAGCAGTCAAGACGACTCAATATTTAACTGACAAGGAGATACCGCCATGGGTTTGCGCATTAACGACACGGTCCCGGATTTTACCGCGGAAACGGATCAGGGCAGCATTACATTCCATGACTGGATCGGCGACAGCTGGGCGATTCTGTTCTCCCACCCCAAGGACTTCACCCCTGTCTGCACCACCGAATTCTCAGCGGTTGCGCAATTGGGCGACGAATGGGCCAAGCGCAACACCAAGGTGATCGGCGTTTCGGTTGATGGTGTCGAGGACCACAAGAAGTGGAAAAAGGACATCGAGGAATACGGCAAGGCTGCGCCGGGCTTCCCGATCATTGCCGACGACGGGCTGGCGGTGTCCAAGGCGTTCGACATGCTGCCTGCCGAAGCCTATCTGCCCGATGGCCGCACCCCTGCCGACAGCGCCACCGTGCGCTCGGTTTTCATTATCGGCCCGGACAAGCAGCTGAAGCTTTCGATGACTTACCCAATGACCGTGGGCCGCAACTTTGCCGAGATCCTGCGGGCACTGGACGGGCTGCAGATGACGGCCAAGGGCGTCGCCACCCCGGCGAACTGGGTGCCCGGCGAGGACGTGATTATCCCGCCTGCGGTTTCGAATGAGGATGCCAAGGCGAAGTTCGGCGACTTCGAGACCATCTTCCCCTACCTGCGCAAGGTGAAAGCGCCGGAATAAAGCTACCAGGATGCGGCCTTGTCAGCACGCTGGCGCGGCCGCATCAATCAGACTCAAAAGCCCTTGTGCCGCCTGATATCTTCGATTTCCTTCAAGATCACCCTGCCTTCAGGTCCATCAAGCGTCTTGGCAAAATCGTAAACCCTGTCGGAGTTTTCCTGGTCTGCTGATACCAAAGATTTCTTGAGGAACGCAAAGCCATGCTTCTTGTGAAGCAGGCTTGGCAGAACATAACTGACCCCGATACGCGCCGCGATTGTCAGCATGAGCTTTATAAGTTTTTCCCGCTCCTCTTTCGATCTTTCCGCGTCCAATCCAGGAACAGAACGCGTAAGAAACTCCTGGCTGACCGCGTCATCGAGATAGGTCAACGAGCGGGCCAGCTTGTTGATTTCGGCATTTGAGCAGCTCTGCAAAACCTCTGGCAAACTGCGAATGTCATAGGTTGCCCCGTGCGAGAATCCGTTTTTCAAAGCAAAGCGGGTCATACCAATTTCTCCCCGGCGAACCACCTTGTTCTTTTTCTTGGTCAGGGGATACTTTTGCCAATATTGCTGGTAGCGCTTGCTTCGCAGCAGTTTGGGTCCAACGGACAACGCATAAGATCCGTAGTGAAAGTGACGCAATCCAGGATCAAATTCCCACTGTATCTGTTCATATTGATCCGGCGTCACCCGAGATATTCCAAAACTGGTCGCAGCTGCTGCGTAGTCCACACCCAGATCCTCGGCATCCTGCAACCAATTGCGGGACCCCGGCAACGGAAACCAGCTGGAATCGTTAAGAAGCACCAAGCGATCCAGAGTTTCCAGGCTGCCTTGAAGCGACAGAACACCGTCCCGGTAGCCGCCAAAGTCATAACCGACATTCGGTCGCTCCAGCAGGCGCCAGCAGTTTGCCTTCAGGTACTCCGCATCCTCGCCCGTAACAGGCAGATTTGAAACAACCAGAGGCGCATAGTTGTTTTCGCGGAGGTACCGGAGTGCCAGCTTATGGCTTTCGAGCAGCCCGCCTTGCGGGAAGATCAGGTAAATCGCAACACGCGATCCCGCTGGAACACCACCATCTGTCTGCCTGATCCGGCCAGCGAGAAACATGTCATAAAATCTGGCCCCGAACAAAAAGGAGCCGACATGACCAGGCAGACTGGGCAGCTGTTGAAACGGGCGCTTCAATTCCCGGGTAATTTTCCAAAGCGGGGGCAGTTTCATCGTCTCTGGCCTCTTTAATTATTAAAGACCCTGGTACTCGCGCACTGGCTGTTAGGCCCAAGGCGGAAGCTGGTCAGCCTTTTCCCGTCCGGGGCTGCTGAGTATAGCGCGGAAGTAATACCAGGCCTTGGCCCGTTTGCGGGCCGACAGGAGGTTAACCGGCGAGATCAGCTGCAGTACAGCCTCTCCCAGAGCACGCAGAAAGCCGAAAGGCTGGCCATGCTTGCGGGCGGCATAAACCCGCGACTGCCCCATGTACCAGGCCTTGAGCGCTGCAGTTTTAGCGGAACGCTCGGTGGAATGGCCCAGCAGGTGACGGACTTGCGCGCCGTAGACATACCGAAGCGGGCCGCATTCTGCCTTCAGCCGCAGGCTAAGATCATCGTCCTCGTGAAACAGAAAAATCTTGGGGTCAAAGCCGCCGACCTTGTTAAATGCCGCCTTGCGCACCAGCAAAGCACCGCCGGACAGAACGGGCACCTCTCCATCCTGTTTCGCGGCATCGCGGCTTAGCCAAAGCGATTTCGCAATCAGCTTGCTGCGGCGTTTGAAGAACAGCGAACCGTCGCCTTTGACGATCCGGGTGTTAAAGGCTGAAGCTTCAGGATGGGCATCAGCAGAAGCCAGCAGGTGCTCCAGCGTGTCCGGGAAAAGCTCAGCATCCGGGTTCACAAAGAACAGAAATTCGGTATCTGCCAGCTCCGCACCCTGGTTGCAGGCGCGGCCAAATCCGGCGTTTTCAGAGTTGGCAATGAAGCGGGCGCCATGGTCTGTGGCCAGGATCCGGGTTGCCTCCGCGTCGCGTGAAGCGTTGTCGACGAGAACCACGGGAATCCCGGACGGGATGGAGCGCAGCAGATTCTCGACAATCACCGAGGAGTTATAGGTGACCGTGATGATGGAAATTCGGGAATTCAAAGGCTGGTCCATGAGCGTCCCGGCAGAAATTGAATAGCCCGGGGCACGGCTTATGCGCGCCCCGGGCTGTTTATGTGTGGTCAGAGAGGGATTAGTCCTGCTCTGCCTTTTCTTTCTTCTCCGGCGCGATTTCTTCGCCGGTTTCCTGATCCACGATCTTCATCGACAGGCGGACCTTGCCGCGGTCGTCGAAGCCCAGCAGCTTAACCTTCACTTCCTGGCCTTCCTTCAGAACGTCTGACGGATGGTTCAGGCGGCGGTTTTCGATCTGGGAGACATGCACCAGGCCGTCGCGCTTGCCGAAGAAGTTCACGAAGGCGCCGAAGTCGACGATCTTCACGACCTTGCCGGTGTAGATCTGGCCTTCTTCCGGCTCTGCCACGATCGAGTAGATCATGTCGTAAGCCTTCTTGATGGCCTCGCCGTTCGGGCTGGCGATCTTGATCACGCCATCGTCGTTGATGTCGACCTTGGCGCCGGACACTTCGACGATCTCGCGGATCACCTTGCCGCCGGAACCGATCACTTCGCGGATCTTGTCGGTCGGGATCTGCATGGTTTCGATGCGCGGTGCGTGGACCGAGAACTCGGACGCTTCGGTCAGAGCTTTCGCCATCTCGCCCAGGATGTGGATACGGCCGTCTTTGGCTTGTGCCAGGGCTTTCTCCATGATCTCGGGCGTGATGCCGGCAACCTTGATGTCCATCTGCAGCGAGGTGATGCCGTTTTCGGTGCCTGCCACTTTGAAGTCCATGTCGCCCAGGTGGTCTTCGTCACCCAGAATGTCGGACAGGATCGCGTAGGAACCGTCGTCTTCCAGGATCAGGCCCATCGCAACGCCGGCAACCGGTGCCTTCAGCGGAACACCTGCGTCCATCATCGACAGCGAACCGCCGCAGACCGATGCCATCGAGGACGAACCGTTCGATTCGGTGATCTCGGAGACAACGCGGATGGTGTAGGGGAAGTCGGTTGCCGCGGGCAGAACCGCCTGCAGCGCACGCCATGCCAGCTTGCCGTGGCCGATTTCGCGGCGGCCCGGGGAACCGACACGGCCCACTTCGCCAACAGAGTACGGCGGGAAGTTGTAATGCAGCAGGAAGTTGGATTTGAAGTTGCCGTGCAGCGCGTCGATGAACTGCTCGTCGTCGCCGGTGCCCAAAGTGGTCACGACCAGACCCTGGGTTTCACCGCGGGTGAACAGGGCAGAACCATGGGTCCGCGGCAGCAGGCCGGTTTCGGACACGATGTCCCGGATCTCGTCGGTCTTGCGGCCGTCGATCCGTTTGCCGGTTTTGACAACGTCGCCGCGCAGGATGCCGGCTTCCAGCTTTTTCAGCGCGGAACCCAGATTGGCATCTTCCAGTTGCTCTTCGGTCAGAGCGCCCTTGATGGTCTCGCGGGCAGCGGCAACAGCGGCGGTGCGCTCCTGTTTGTCGCTGATCGCAAATGCGGCGCGCATCTCGGTTTCACCGGCGGCCTTAACGGCTTCATACAGCTCGGAGTAATCCGGCGGGGTGAAGTCGAACGGCTCGTTTGCGGCTTCTTCGGCCAGCGAGATGATCAGGTCGATCACCGGCTGGATCTGCTCGTGGGCAAATTTCACGGCACCCAGCATTTCTGCTTCGGACAGTTCGTAAGCTTCCGATTCCACCATCATCACGGCGTCTTTGGTGCCGGCAACAACCAGGTCCAGACGCTGTTCCGGGTTCAGGCGCAGGTCCTGCATGTCGTCGACGGTCGGGTTCAGGACGTACTCGCCATCCTCGAAACCAACGCGGCAGCCTGCGATCGGGCCCATGAACGGCGCGCCCGACAGGGTCAGTGCCGCCGAAGCCGCGATCATTGCAACCATGTCGGGGTCGTTGACCAGGTCGTGCGACAGCACGGTGCACATCACCAGCACTTCGTTCTTGAAGCCGGGGACGAACAGCGGGCGGATCGGACGGTCGATCAGGCGCGCGGTCAGGGTTTCTTTTTCGGTCGGGCGCGCTTCGCGCTTGAAGAAGCCGCCGGGCACCTTGCCCGCAGCATAGTATTTTTCCTGGTAGTGCACGGTCAGCGGGAAGAAGTCCTGGCCGGGCTTCTGCTGACGGGCAAAGGTCACGTTGGCCATGACCGAGGTTTCGCCCAGGGTGGCAATCACGGAGCCATCAGCCTGGCGGGCAACCTTGCCGGTTTCCAGTGTGAGCGTCTCTTCGCCCCACTGCATCGATTTTTTGGTGACGTTAAACATCTAGCGTATCCTAATTGGGAGCACTCCCGGCCCTCCGGGTCTCCCGTTTGCGTGGCGGCCCCATTGCCGCCGGCCCCATCTATCTTTCTTTCGCGTGCCGGGGCCCTGGCACATCGTCTCAGACAGGCCCGCCCATACAGGAGTTTCAGGCAAAATGAAAGAGAAAGCGGCAGCACCCCGCCGCCATGGGCGGCAACGCGCTGTGTCAGGCTACAGGCGCTGCAGTTGCTTGCGCCAGGTCCGGGTCAGTTGGTGGTTTCCAGTCCTTCCGGGCGGCCCGCGATGGTGAAGTGCAGCCCGTCCGGATCCAGAAATTCCGCCGCAAAGCGCTTCACATCTTCAAGAGTGACAGCATTGATGCGGTCATTTCGGGTTTCCACATAGCTGATGGGCAGATCATCCATCTGCATTCCCGCTAGAATGGAGGCGATGCGGCTGTTGCCGTCGAACCGCAGCGGGTAGGCGCCAGTCAGGTAAGTCTGAGCGTCCTTCAGCTCCTTCTCCGTAACGCCTTCCTCTGCCATACGGCGCCATTCATTGCGGATCACCTCCACCGCCTCGGCCATCTTGCCGTTGGCAGAGGCCACCGAGCCCATGTAGACGGCCGCAAGATCGCGCGGCACCAGATAGGAATAAACCCCGTAGGTCAGCCCGCGTTTTTCCCGGACTTCGGTCATCAGCCGGGTTTCAAAAGAGCCGCCGCCCAGGATCTGGTTCATCACATAAGCGGTGAAAAAGTCCGGATGTTCGCGCTCGATACCCTTTTGACCGAACAACGCCACCGATTGCGGGGTATCGAAATCAACTACGGTCACGCCACCCTCAATCGTCACGTCGGCAGGGCCGGGAATCGGCGCACCCTTATCCGGCAGCGTCCCCAAGAGGTCGTCCAGCAATGTCCCAAGCTCTTCGGCAGTGATATCACCGACTGCACTGACATAGAGCCTGTCGCGGGCAAAAACAGCTTCATAGGCATCGAAAATGTCCTGCCGGCTGAGCGCGGCAACCGAGTCCAGCGTTCCCTTGCCGTCGCTGCCATACGGGTGATCGCCATAAGCCATTTTGGCGAAGGCCAGGCCGGCAATATTGTTGGGGTTCTTGGCATCAGAGCGCAGCCCGGCCAGCACCTGCGCCCGCACCCTGTCCAGCGCGTCCTGGTCAAACCGCGGCTCAAAAAGCGTTTGGCGCAACAGCTCCATCGCATCATCCCGGTTTTCAGTCAGGAAGCGGGCAGAGATGGAGACGGAATCCTTGTCCGCGTCATAGCTGAATTCGGCGGCCAGGGATTCCAGCGCCCGCGCATAGTCTTGCGCGCGCAAATCGCCTGAACCCTCTTCCAGCAATCCAGTCATCAGGTAGACCCCGCCGCGCTTGCCCGGCGCGTCCAGGGAGGTACCGCCGCGGAACCGCAGTTCGAGCGCTGAGAAGGGAATCGTATGATCCTCTACCAGCCACGCAGTGATGCCACCGGGCGACGTCACTTCCTGGATCTTGATTTCAGCCCAGGCGGGCAGCGCCAGGAACCAGGCGAACAGCGCAGCGGCGGCAAGCTTCAGCAGGTTCACTGGGTCACCTCCTGGCTGCGTGTCATCCAGCCTGTCACCGATGTTTCCGGCCGCAGGACTTCACTTGCGGCAGCGATGATCTCATCTGCGGTGACCGATTGCAGAATTTTCGGCCACTCCTGCACGTCCTGCACCGTCAGACCGATGCTCAGCGCCTGACCATAGCGGTTGGCAATGCCGTTCACATTGTCCCGGTCATAAATTTCAGCGGCGCGCAGCTGCAGCTTGATCCGCTCCAGTTGGGCTTCGTCCACGCCTTCCTCCAGGAACCGCGCAATAGTGGCGTCCAGAGCCGCCTCAGCTGCCTCCATGCCCGTGCCCTCTGCAGGCACGATCAGCAGGGTGAAAGACGTATCATCCAGCGTGCTGCCGGAATAGAAAGCACCGGTGTAGACTGCGACCTGCTGGTCGAATTGCAGCGCATTTGCCAGGTAGGATGTGTTACCGCCGCCCAGAAGTTCCGCCAGCAAGTAAAGCGCCGCAGCCTTCTGCTGATCGCCGCTATCACGTTCGGGGGCCAGGTACGAACGCTGCACATATGGCTGCGCCACGCGCGGGTCCTCGAAGGTCAGACGACGGGCAGCGGTTTGCGGCGGTTCCTGGCTGCGGAAGCGTTCGGGCAAATCCGGATTGGCCGGAATCACGCCATAATATTTCTCTGCCAGCGCCTTCACCGCGTCCGGCTGCACATCCCCGGACACGACAAGGATGGCGTTGTTGGGCGCATAGTAGGTCCGGTAGAAGGACAGCGCGTCCTCCATGTCGAGACTTTCCATCTCGTGCCGCCAGCCGATCACCGGCTGGCCGTAGCGGTGATTGAGATACTGGACCGCCTGCAGCTGTTCGCGGAACAGCGCAACCGGGTCGTTGTCGGTGCGCTGGTTGCGCTCCTCCAGAATGACCTCTCGTTCGGTGACGATATCCTCCTCGTTGAGGTGGAGGTTGGTCATCCGGTCGCTCTCCATCTGCATCATCAGCTCCAGCCGGTCGGCGGCGACACGCTGGAAATAGGCGGTGTAGTCATAGCTGGTGAAGGCATTGTCCTGGCCGCCGTTGGCGCGCACCGTTGCAGACAGCTCGCCCGGTGCCAGCTTGTCAGTGCCTTTGAACAGTAGGTGTTCCAGGAAATGGGCGACACCGGACTGGCCTGGCGGTTCATCCGCGGAACCGGCCCGGTACCAGACCATCTGCTGCACCACTGGGGCGCGGTGATCCTCGATCACCACCACATCCATGCCATTGTCCAAGGTAAACGCGGTTACCGCCTCATCCTCAGCCTGTGCCGGGGCGGATAAGGCAGCACTCAGCGCTGCGGCGGCCAATGTGATCCTTGGGATCATCTGGCATCCTCCAATTTTTGCACGTTTGCCCTTGCCCGGCAGGGTGCGGTTACTGCTCTTTTGCTCATTTTGGTCAATGCAGCCACAAATCGGCGCCCATTGCCAGCAGAAAGACTGCTGTCAACCTACGCCGCCGCTGGCGTCATGCAAGATTGGCTGGCGGAAAAGTGAGCGTTCAGGACTCTTCTTCAGGCGGCGAAGAGGGCGTAGCCGCACCAGCTTTGCGGAATTGTTCGCTGACTGCGAAGGGATCAATGCTCTGCTTGCGGTACAGCTGCTCGTAGCGGTCCACCGGGACAATCTTGATCCGGCCCAGGTTACGGTTGCGGTGGCGGAATTTTGCATCTTCCGAGGCCAATGTCTCCCGCACGCCTGCCTCTACTCCGTACCGGCTGGAAGCGGTGACCAATGCGGCATCACCGGATGGCACACCGGCCGCAGGCACCAGCGCGCCAGGCTTGCCGCCCAGCGCGGCAACTGCGTCAGCGCTCGGATTTGGGTCGGTCAGATTACTGCCACCGGGGGTCGGTGCGGGAAGGGCCGCATAACTGTCCGGTGCGGTCAGAGGCTTGGATGGCAGGATCAAAAACTCATCGGGGCCGGATCCGGGTTTCTGCAGGACACGCAGCCCTTTTTGCGCGCAGCCGGACACTGCCAGCGCGCCTGCAAGAACGATCACTCCGAACGGGATCCGCATTGCCCCAAACTCCTGCCTGTTTCCCAGCGCTTTTAACGCAATTGCCTGGCGAGGTCTACGCAGGCTTTTTACGGCGCCCGTCAAAGAAGATTAGCCCCGCTGCGCCCGCAAAAATGAAGATGTCCGCAACATTGAACACAAACGGGTTCTGAATGCCGCAGCAGGATGTGTTGAGGAAATCCAGGACATAGCCGTAAAGCAGCCGGTCCGCGACGTTGCCCAAGGCACCGCCGATCACAAGGCCGGCTGACAGCTGCATGCCTCTGGACTTGCTCTGCCCCCGCAATAACCACACGGCCAGAGCAATGCAGATCACCACAGAGAGCCCGATCAGGATCCAGCGGGCGGTCTCGTCGCCGCCGCCGAACAGGCCGAAGTTGATACCGGTGTTCTCACCGTAGCGGAAGTTGAGAAACGGCGGCAGCACGTCAATCCGGTGGCGCTGATCCAGCCCCATCCAGTGGATCACCAGGTATTTGCTGGCCTGATCCGCCAGGAAGGAGAGGACTGCGCCCCAGATCATCCAACGTGCTGCCATGACTCAGTCGCTCTGCTTAGTGGCGGAAGTGGCGCATGCCGGTGAAGACCATGGCGAGGCCTTTTTCGTTGGCCGCCTTGATCACCTCGTCATCGCGCATCGAGCCGCCCGGCTGGATCACGCAGGCACCGCCCGCAGCCGCCGCTTCCAGCAAACCGTCCGCAAAGGGGAAGAACGCGTCCGATGCCACCGCACAGCCCCTGGCGAGGCTTTCCTCGAGGCCCAGTTCAGCAGCCATGCGGCCTGCCTTGGCGGCAGCCACATTGGCGCTGTCCAGACGGCTCATTTGGCCCGCGCCGACGCCGACGGTTGCGTTGTCTTTGACATAAACGATGGCGTTGGATTTGACGTGCTTGGCAACCTTCCAGGCAAACAGCAGGTCCTGCATCTGGGCGTCAGACGGTGCCTTTTCGGTCACCACCTTCAGATCGTCCATGCCGACATAGCCAACATCCTTGTCCTGCACCAGCATGCCGCCGGCCACCTGCTTGTAGGCTACGATGGGCTTGCGCGGATCCGGCAGGCCGTCAGTCAGCAGCAGGCGCAGGTTCTTCTTGGCGGCAAAGATTTCCTTGGCTTCGTCCGACGCGCCCGGAGCAATTACCACCTCGGTGAAGATCTCGGTGATCTTGGCGGCGGTCTCCGCGTCCAGCGGCTGGTTCAGCGCCACGATGCCGCCGAAAGCGGAAGTGCGGTCGCAGTCGAAAGCCTTCTGATAGGCTTCTGCCAGGGTTGCGCCCTTGGCAACGCCGCAGGGGTTGGCGTGTTTGATGATCGCAACGGCCGGGCTTTCGGACGGGTCGAATTCCGCCACCAGCTCATACGCTGCGTCCGTATCGTTGATATTGTTGTAGCTCAGCTCCTTGCCCTGCAGCTGCACGGCGGTGGCAACGCCCGGGCGGTTCGAGCCATCAGTATAGAAGGCAGCTTCCTGATGGCTGTTTTCGCCATAGCGCAGGGTCTGCTTAAGCTCGCCGGCAAAGGCGCGGCGCTTGGGCGCTTGCAATTCCAGTTCACCCGCCAGCCAGTTGGACACAGCCGCGTCATAGGCTGCAGTACGGGCATAGGCCTTTTGCGCCAGCTTGCGGCGGAAACGCGGGCAGGTCGCGCCGTCGTGCTGATCCATGTCGCCCAGCAGCTTTTCATAGTCCTCGACATCCACAACCACATTCACAAAGGCATGGTTCTTGGCTGCCGCGCGGATCATCGCCGGGCCGCCGATGTCGATGTTCTCGATGCAGGTGTCATAGTCTGCGCCTTTAGCCACAGTGGCCTCGAACGGATAGAGGTTAACGACCAGCAGGTCGATGGCGCCGATGCCATGCTCATTCATCGCGGCAACATGGGTGTCGTTGTCGCGCAGCGCCAGCAGGCCGCCATGCACCATCGGGTGCAGGGTCTTGACCCGGCCGTCCATCATTTCCGGGAAGCCGGTCACTTCGGAGACATCCTTCACGGCGAGCCCTGCGTCACGCAGCGCCTTGGCGGAACCGCCGGTCGAAAGCAGCTCGACACCGCGCGCGGCCAGCGCCTGGCCCAGCTCAATCAGGCCGGTCTTGTCGGATACGGAAAGCAACGCACGGCGTACGGGGTGAAGGTTGGTCATGGCAGGGCAGGTCCTTTTAAAGGCTCAGTCAAACGTCTCGGGTTCGTCCCGGTTCAGGTCTCGCACGGCAATGGCAGTCTCCTGCGCTTTGCTGAGCGTCCACCGGACGCGGGTGGCATATCCCATCGCCCGCCCGGATAAAACGATCTGCTTTGCCGCACGCGGCTTCAAGCGGGTCTTTTCCAGGAAAACGCTTGGCTCCAGCCGCAGATGGCAGGCGCCGTCATGCCGGAACACCCAGATTTCCCCGCTCTTGAGCGCCATGGATACTGCTGCGCCGCCCAAGTCAAGGGTTGCATCGACTTCAGGGTGCAGATGCAGGCGGATATCAAAGCTGACACCACCATCCGGGTTGCTGCTGCTGGCCTTGTCAAAGCGGGCCTTGGCCGAATCTTCCAGCGCCAGCAGCATGTCCTCCCCGGCCAGGGCGCGGCCGTCAAAGGATAGATCCAGGGTGCGGGCATGGGTCAGGCCGAAATGCGCGGCATAGCCGTTGTGGCCGCCCTGGAAACGCAAGCCATCGGTCAGTTCAGCAAGGTCAAGCGGCACATCATCAGGCGCCTCGATCAGTTCCTCATGGCCGGTGGTTTTATGCGGCGCGGCCAGCCTGGCGCTGGAGTGGCCTTCGATGCACAACGTGCTGTGCGAGGGCGTCGCCCGGCCGGCGCGGCGCCACTCCACCCCAAAGGACTCGCCCGACCCGCAGTTAACAACGAGCGGCCTCCGGCCAGAGGTCAGTTCAAACGCAAGAGTCGAGGCATGGCCATTATAGGAGGCCTTGCCCGTGGGCGGCGCCGAGGCATCCACGATTACAGAGGTCCGCCGCGCCGACAGCCGGGTAAAGCCCATTGCCAGCCCGTCTGCATGGCGCTCGGCCACATGGCTGGCTGCCAGCGCATGATCCAGTCGCCCCTCCAGCCCGCGGCCGCCACCATGGAATCGCGCCAGCCCGCCGTCACTGTGGCGCAACGTGCGCAGGGTCGGCGCGATCCGTTCGATGGCGGCGATATGGGCAGGCGGCACCATCCGGCCGGCCTCATGCAGCGCCGCCGCCGCCCAGGTCAGGAGGGTGAACACCTCCAGCAGTTCTTCCGGGTTGCGGGTCGGCAAGCCGCCCTGCTCGTCGATCTGGGCCTCGCATTCCGCCGCCAGCGCCTTGACCGCCGGATCGGCCAACTCCTCGCGGCCTTGCAATGAAAGACCTGCATAGATCAGCCCGCACAGCGCCTCAAACCGCGGCAGCCCGGGCGCAGCCCCTTGCCAGCGTTGCGCCAGATACCATGTCTGCTGCGCCAGGGAGCCATAGAAGGCTTCGGTCTCGTCCTTATCCTTGCCGCTTAGCAGGAACAGCGCGTGGTTGATCCAGCGGATCACCCGCCGCCCGGTCAGGTCCGGCAGCCAGGCCAGCCCTCCGCCGCGCCCATGCTGTTCAATCCAGCCCCAGACCCATTTCTGCGCCTTTTGCCGGGCCTTGAAATCGCCAACAGCCGCCAGATCGTCGAGCCAGGCAAACCCGTGCCGTTCCGCGTCAAAGGCCGTGTCCGGCGCGGCAACCTCCCACAGGCCGGTGTCTGGCGATTCGACCAGGTAGCCGGCAAACAGCAGATTGCCCGCCACCAGCTGCCGCCCGCGGGCAAAGCTGCCAATGGTACGTGGCTCCGGCTGCGAGACAAAACCGGTTGCCGCTGGCTGGCTGCGCGCGCGCCAAGCGAAATACCGGTTCAGCAGGCGGGTACCGCGGCCTGCCATTCTGTCATAAGTGGACATGCTCTGTTGCCTCACGCCGGATTGTGCCAGGGCGTTTTGGCGGGAGCATAGCGCGGGCTTCGGGCCAAGTCACCGGCGAATGCCGGAGACGCCCCGGGGTCACGCGGATTTGCGCAAAAGGGCCATGTAGAAACCGTCCATGCCGCCACGCTCCGGCCAGTAATCCGGGCGCAGGCGCAGGCCGCCTTCCTCGGTGATCCAGTCCGCATTGACGCCAGGCACTGTCAGCGCCTCACGGTCTGCGGCCATTTCCGGATACATGTCCAGCGCCTCTTCCACCTGGCATTCGCCTTCGTCCGGCAGCAGCGAGCAGGTGCAGAACATCAGCCGCCCGCCGGGTTTCACCAAAGTCCAGGCATGGGCCAGCATTTGCGCCTGCAGCTCAATCAGCTCTCCGAATTCGCTGCCGTCTTTGGCCTGCGGCAGATCCGGGTGGCGGCGGATAGTGCCAGTCGCAGAGCAAGGCGCGTCCAGCAGCACGGCGTCATACTGGCCGGTCTGCGCCAGCGCGTCCCCCACGATCAGTTCCGCCTGCAGTCCGGTGCGTTCCAGGTTTTCCCTGAGCCGGGCAACCCGGCTCTCCGAAACATCAACAGCCGTCACCTGTGCTCCGGCAGCTGCCATTTGCATGGTCTTACCACCTGGCGCCGCGCATAGTTCCAGCACGCGTTCACCAGACTGGACGTTCAGAATGCGGGCAGGCAGCGACGCGGCGGCGTCCTGGACCCACCAATCGCCAGCCTCATAACCCGGCAGGGCGGAAACCTGGCCTGCATTGGCGAGTCTGACAGAACCGGTTGGCAGCACCTCTCCGCCAAGCTCGACCAGATCAGCACCGGGTTTGCCGGTGATATCCAGCGGCGCGCCGGCAAAATGCGCGGCCTCGATGGCCAGCATTACCTCAGCGCCCCAGGCCTGCACCAGGGGTTTCCGGATCCAGTTCGGCAGGCGCGGCGTGCGCAGTTTGGCCCATTCCGCCGGACCTTCGTCAGCCACCTTGCGCAAAACAGCATTGACCAGCCCCTTGAGCTGCCCATGGCGGCGGTGCTTGGAGACAATCGCCACCATGGCATTGACCACCCCATGCGCGGCGGCGCCCGAGCACAGCTCCACCGTCCCCAGCCGCAAGGCATTCATGACAGTGAGCGGAGTTGATTTCTTCAGGTGTTTCTTGAGCACCCGGTCGGCACGTTCCAGGCTGCGCAGGGTTGCCGCTGCCAGCCGCTGTGCACGGGCTCGGTCTTCCGGTGCCAGCTTTTCCAGCGCCCCGGCGGCATAACACTCCGCCAGCAGCCGCCCCTCTCCCAGCACCTGATCCAGCAGGTAGACCGCAGTGCGGCGGGCGTGGTTGGCATCGGACATGGGGCAACTCCTTAGGGCGCGCCTTGTGCACGCGGGACAGGGGCGTATATCATGCGCAAAGAATAAAGGAACCCGCGATGAGCGACGACACTGCGCCTGTGAAGAAAGACCTGCCGCCCGCTGCACAACGCGCGCTGGCGGAGGCAGAGGAGCGCCGGAAAGCCGCCGAGGCTGAGGAACCGCGCCCCAAGGAACTAGGCGGGCGCGATGGCCCTGATCCGGCACGTTACGGCGACTGGGAGAAAAAGGGAATCGCTGTCGATTTCTGATAAATCGCGGGTGCCAGCTCTAACGCTCCCTAAGGGCAGCGGCCCATCAGGGCCGCCGTTCAGACTTTAAAGCCCCAGCACATCCACCATGTCGTACTGGCCAGGGCCCTTGTCCTGGCCCCACAGCGCGGCTTTCAGCGCGCCGCGGGCAAAGATCGCACGGTCGGTGGCCAGGTGGCGCAGCACGATCCGCTCACCCGCTGCGGCAAACAGCACGTCATGCTCACCCACGATGTCGCCGCCGCGGATGGCGGTGAAGCCGATGTCGCCCCGTTTGCGGGCACCAGTGATCCCGTCGCGGCCGGAGTCGCGTACATCCGCCAGTTTCACACCGCGGCCCTCGGCAGCGGCCTCGCCCAGCATCAGCGCGGTGCCGGAAGGCGCATCCACCTTGTGGTGGTGATGGGCCTCGATCACCTCAATGTCGAAATCTTCGTCCAGCGCGGCGGCGACCTTTTTGGTCAACTGCACCAGCAGGTTCACCCCCAGGCTCATGTTGCCCGCGCGCACGATCACCGCGTGGCGCGATGCCGGTTCCAGCTGGGCGATCTGCTCATCCGTCATGCCGGTTGTGCCGATCACATGCACCGCGCGGGCCTGCGCCGCGAGCTTGGAAAACGCCAGCGTTGCCTCAGGCGCTGTGAAGTCGATCACCGCCTGCGCCTTGGAAAACGCCTCCAGCGCATCCGAGGTCACGGTAACTCCAACCGGCGCCCCGCCCATGGCTTCGCCCACATCACGGCCAACCCAATCGTGACCCTCACGCTCCACGGCTCCGGCCAGCGTGGCCTTGTCGCTTTCCAGCGCCGTCTTGATCAGCATCTGCCCCATGCGGCCCGATGCGCCGGTAATCACGATCCCTGGTTTGTGAGTCATTGGCCCATTTCCTTGTTCAAGCTGGTTTTGTCCTACATCGCCGGGCAGCGCTTGGCAAAGCCTGCGATCCGGCATAGATCGGAACTATGGCAAAGAACAAATTCCACGATGGGCCCGGCCCCTCCCAGCGCCAGCTTCGCGTCGGCGAACTGATCCGCCGCTCGCTCTCTGAAGTGCTGGCGCGCGGCGATGTGCATGACCCGGACCTGAACCGCATGTCGATCACCGTGGGCGAGGTACGCACCTCACCCGATCTGAAAATCGCCACTGCCTTTGTGCTGCCCTTGGGCGGCAAAGGGCAGGAGGATGTATTGAAACTTCTGGCCCGCAACAAGAGCGAGCTGCGCCGCATGGTCGGCAAGAAGCTGGGCCTGAAGTTCACCCCGGATCTGCGGTTCCGGCTGGATGAGACCTTCGACCAGATGGACGAAACCCGCCGGATGCTGAGTCAGGACGCGGTGCGCCGCGACGTGGAAGAGTGATCCGCAAGGCCGCATTTCTGCTGACGGCGCTATGGACCGCACCCGCGGCCGGCGCGGTCGAGTGCAGCGATGTGGCCTATGAGGGCAACCGGTACTCGATCTGCGAAGTCGACGCCGCACAGGAACAGCTTCAGCTGTTCCTGAAGGATGGCGAAAACCAGGTCTACGGACACTTCTCCTCGCTGGAGGATGCGCTGGCAAAGGACGGCAAGACGCTGGCCTTTGCGACAAACGCCGGCATGTATCACACGGACCGCTCCCCCGTCGGCCTGTATGTAGATGAAAACGGTGAGGCGATGCGGCTGGTGACCAATGCCGGTCCAGGCAACTTTGGCCTGCTGCCAAACGGGGTACTATGCATCGGTGAACGCCGTGCCGATGTGTTCGAAACCCTGGATTTCGAACACAGAGCGCCCGCCTGCACCTATGCTACCCAGTCCGGACCGATGCTGGTGATCGACGGGGAGCTGCATCCGCGCTTCCTGGCGGATTCAGACAGCTATTACATCCGCAACGGTGTAGGCACCTCGGCAGACGGCAGCCGCGCAGTCTTTGCGATCTCGCGCAATGCAGTGACGTTTCACCAGTTCGGCAGCCTGTTCCGCGACTATCTGAAGCTGCCCAATGCGCTTTACTTCGATGGAAATATCTCGCGCCTGCACGCGCCGGAACTTGGCCGCAGCGATGCCGGTTTCATGATGGGCCCGATTGTGGGTGTTATCGAGGACGCGCAGCCGTCCGATTGAACCCCTCAGCCTGTTCGCTTGCGCATCTGACGAATCATCGGCACTGAGTAGATCACCAGCGCCGCCCAGATCATCGGAAAGGCGATCATCCGGGCGCTGCCGAATTCCTCGCCGAACAGCAGCACCGCCGCCAGCATGATCATCGTCGGCGCAATGTACTGCAGGATTCCCATGGTTGAGAGCCTGACCAGCTTGGCGCCATTGGCATAGACGATCAGCGGCACGGCGGTCACCAAACCGCAGCCCAGGAGCAGCCAAGTGTCCGTCAAAGAGGCACCAAAGCTGCCGCTGCCCGTGGCAGCCAGATATGCGAAATACCCAAGTGCCGGCGCCAGCAGGATCAGCACCTCAAGCAGGAAGCCCTGGTTGGGGCCGATCGGCAGAGACTTCTTGAAGAAGGCATAAAACCCCCAGGACAAGGTCAGGCCAACTGCCACCCAGGGCACCCTGCCCGCCTCCAATGTCAGCACCAGCACCGCCGCCGCGGCCAACGCCACGGCGGCCATTTGCGCCTTGCCAAGAGGCTCCCGCAGCAGCAGAGCGCCCAGCGCAATGCTGAACAACGGGTTGATATAATAGCCAAGCGCGGCATCCAGCGCCCGCCCTGCTGCGATGGACCAGACATAGATCCCCCAGTTGACGGAAATCAGCGCCGCGGTGATGCAAGCCATGCCGAGCATGCGGGTATTTTTCAACGCAGCGCGCAGATCTTTGGTGCGGCGCAGGACTATCAGCAGTGCGCCGGCCACCGGCACCGACCAAATCACCCGGTGGGTAACAACCTCAGCCGCCGGAATATGCGACAGTGCCTTCATGTAGAGCGGCAGAAATCCCCACAGCAAGTAGGCGGTGACGGCGAAGGCCAGCCCGCGGGGCGTGTCCAAGTTCTGTGGCGTCTGATCAGTCATGCCGCGCTCCTCATCCAGGGCGCTGTTATGACCGGTTTTCCGCGTCATGAAACTTCGTTTTCTGTGATACCGGGCATTCACCGCTGTTATGGGTCTTGGCGGCCGCCGTTGAGCCAACAAAAAACGGCCCCGGAAACCGGGGCCGCAGTGCAATTTGGGGTTTGCAGTTCTAGCTTTTTTGCGCGTCAGGCTTCCAGCGAACGCCGCAGCATTTCGACGTCCTCGGCGATCTGGCCGTCGGTCAGCTTCAGCTCCTCGATGCGCTTCACGCCGTGCATCACGGTGGTGTGGTCGCGCCCGCCAAAGCGGCGGCCGATCTCTGGCAGGGAGCGGCTGGTCAGCTGTTTGCACAGATACATCGCCACCTGACGCGGGCGCGCATAAGAGCGCAGGCGCTTGGGGCCGATGATATCGGACATGCGGATGTTGTAATACTCGGAGACCTTGCGCTGGATTTCCTCGACGGTGATCTTGCGCTCGGAGGCGCGCAGCACGTCTGCCAAACAGTCCTGGGTTAGGTCCATGTCGATCTCACGGCCGACCAGAGACGCAAATGCGAACAGACGGGTCAGGGCGCCTTCAAGCACGCGCACATTGGTCGAGATCCGGTGTGCCAGGAATTCCAGCACACCATCCGCGATGCGCAGGTCGGGGTAGGTCTCACGCTGCTGCTGCACCTTGGTCTGCAGGATGCCCAGACGCAGTTCATAATCGGTCGGGTGCAGGTCCACGACAAGACCGCACTGCAGGCGTGACTTCACCCGGTCTTCCAGATCCTTGATCTCACCCGGGGCGCGGTCGGCCGAGATGATGATCTGCTTGTTCTGATCCACCAGCGCGTTGAAGGTGTGGAAGAATTCTTCCTGGGTCGAATCCTTGCCGGCGATGAACTGAACGTCATCCACCATCAGCACATCGACCGAGCGGAACAGGTGCTTGAAGTCCATCATCTTACGCTCACGCAGAGCTTGCACAAAGCGGTACATGAACTGTTCCGCCGACAGGTACAGCACGTTCAGCGACGGGTTCTTTTCCTTCAGCTCCCAAGCGATGGCGTGCATCAGGTGGGTCTTACCCAGACCCACTCCGCCATACAGAACCAGCGGGTTGAAAGTGACCGGACCGCCCTCTCCGACGCGGCGTGCGGCAGCGTGGGCCAGTTCGTTCGGCTTGCCGACAACAAAGCTGTCGAAGGTAAAGCGCGGATCAAGCGGTGCAGCTTGCAGCGCTTCCAAGGTGTCCTTGCCAGCGGAAGAAGCCGCGGGCGCAGTCATGACGGCCACATCACCATCGGCGCTGCTATAAGCCTCTGCGCCAGCTGCGGGCTCTGCCGGGCGGACCGGGCTGTTAGCAGCAACCCGGAAAGCCAGCCGCTGGACCTGTTCCCCGGACATCGTCAGCTCATGCAGAATCAGATCTGCAAAGTTTTGGCTGACATAGTTGCCCATGAAATTCGTCGGCACCTTGAAGACGGCAACCCCACCGTCCACGGCGTCAAATTCAAGCGGCTCGATCCAGGTCGTGAAATTGTTCTGGCCGACCGTTTTCAACAGCCGGTTTCTGAGCTGTCCCCATTTTTCTTCTGTCATGCTGCGCCTCACGCATCCCCAAAAAGCAGCGGCCCATTTGCCGGGCCAGTTCTATTCTTACCCCCAACCACCCGGGGGGCATCCACGCACAGGGTTATCGTGTGCGGGCCAGCAGTGGCCGCATTACCCGAAGGCTTGACGTTCGCCTTGAACAGCAAAAACGGCCGCAAAAAGCGGCGGATTTGCCGTCACGAACAGTATCGCACACAATTGAGACAAGGCTGCTGACCCTTAACGATACAGCAGTGGATCCCGGCAACTAGCGCGCATCAGATGCGCGTCGTGCCGAGCAACCTGGCAATCTTGATGCCCGTCAAGATCGCCTCGAGCAGCCTGTCCCCCCAGCGAGTGAATCGCTGAAACAGTGGTAGCAATTTGAGGGGGGCAGCGGCAACGAAACTATGATGTTGACTCAGTCTTTGGCAGCAAAGAATCTCCTGCGCCCAGCGAGTCCCGGCAAGGGTTTTCCCAAAAAACAAGGCGCTGCAATCTGCAGCGCCCTGACAACTTTTTGACGGCCCGTGAGCCTGCTCAGCGGAGCGAATCTCAGGCCAGTGCCTTCACGCGTGCGGACAGGCGCGAGATTTTCCGGGAAGCGGTGTTTTTGTGATACACACCCTTGGTGACGCCGCGCATCAGCTCGGGCTGAGCCGCGCGCAGAGCTGCGGTTGCAGCTTCTTTATCGCCGGAAGCGATGGCTTCTTCAACTTTACGCAGGAAGGTGCGGATGCGCGAACGACGGGCTTTGTTGACGGCAAAGCGCTTCTCGTTCTGACGTGCGCGCTTCTTGGCCTGGGGCGAATTTGCCATGGTGTCTGACCTTATCTTCGGGTTCTGTTTCTATCGGACGCAATGCCAGCCAGCCCCGGATCATTCACCGGTGTGATTCTAGCCAAAGCGGGCTGCACGCGCATGTATGAGGGCGGCATCTATCCAACTCTGCATGGAATTGCAAGGGCGCCGGCCCCAAATGCAAAAAGGCGGGCTGGGCGGCCCGCCTTTCTGGTGTCTGATGTGCCGCTTACTTGTCGCGGAACTGCGCTTCGCGCTTTTCAAGAAAGGCAGCCATGCCCTCTTTCTGGTCTTCGGTCGCAAACATCGAATGAAACACGCGGCGTTCGAACAGAATGCCTTCGCTCAGCGGCAGCTCATAGGAGCGGTTCACCGCTTCCTTCACTGCCATTGCAGTCAGCTGCGATTTCTCGGCGATCTTCTGTGCTGCCGCTGTGGCTTCCTCGATCAGCTTCTTCGCTGGCACCACGCGCGACACCAAGCCTGCGCGCTCAGCCTCTTCGGCGTTCATGAACCGGCCGGTCAGGTTCATGTCCATCGACTTGGACTTGCCCACGAACCGGGTCAGGCGCTGGGTGCCGCCGATGCCAGCTACGACACCCAAGTTGATTTCCGGCTGGCCGAACTTGGCGGTCTCGGCAGCGATGATGAAATCGCACAGCATCGCCAGCTCGCAGCCGCCGCCCAGCGCGTAGCCGGCCACCGCGGCGATCACCGGCTTGCGGATCGCCGAAATGCGGTCATTGGCGTCGGCAAACAGATTGGTGGAAAACACCTCGGTGAAACTCAGCTCCGACATCTCCTTGATGTCGGCACCGGCGGCAAAGGCCTTCTCCGAGCCGGTCAGGACAATGCAGCGCACCTTGTCGCTGGCATCGGCCTCTTCCAGAGCATCGCAAAGCTCGCCAATGAGCTCCTTGTTGAGAGCGTTCATCGCCTCAGGGCGGTTCAGCTTGATAAGGCAAACGTGGTCCTGCACATCGACGTTGATCGTCTCGTAGGCCATGATTTCTCTTTCGGTTGTTCCGTTCAGTCCTGAGTCCTTACCAAAAGGGTCCCTCTGATCAAGCTATCTTTGGCACTTTACACAGTAGAAGGTGGAACGCCCCGACTGGGTGATTCTGGCAATTGACCCGGCGCAGCCCTCTCGGCGGCAGGCCTCGCCCTCGCGGCCGTAGGCATCGAAACTATGCTGAAAATACCCAAGTTCTCCAGAGGCTTGCCTGAAATCCTTGAGCGATGAACCGCCCGCTTGGATGGCATCCTGCAGCACCTTCCGGATGATCGGCACCAACGCCGCTACCCGATGCGCGGCAATCTGCCCGGCCCTGCGGCGTGGCGAAATTCCCGCACGGAACAGCGCTTCGCAGACGTAGATGTTACCGAGACCAGCAATGATTCCCTGATCCAGTAATGCGGATTTCACCGGCGTGTTACGCCCCTTGAAGGCGGCCACCAGGTGGTCCTCGTGGAAATCATTGCCCAGCGGTTCCGGCCCCAGAACCGCCAGCAACTTGTGGGAGTCGGCGGTAGCGGTCTCCAGCAGATCCATCGCCCCGAACCGGCGCGGATCGTTGAAGGTGATGCGCGCGCCATTGTCCATGTCCAAGACCACATGGTCGTGCTTCTCGGCTTTGGGATGCTCATGCACGAACTGCCCCAAGGGGTCGCCTGACACCGTCATCCGCCCGGACATGCCGAGGTGAATGAGCAGCGTCTCGCCTGTGTCGAGATCAGCCAGAATGTATTTCGACCGCCGCCTGAGGGCATTGACCCGCGCGCCTGTCAGCCGCTCGGCCATCCGCTCCGGAAACGGCCAGCGCAGATCCGGGCGGTTCACCTGCGCCTTCACGATCACTGCGCCCTCCATCGCAGGCGCCAAACCGCGTTTCACCGTCTCGACCTCGGGCAATTCTGGCATTACACCCCTCCTGAACCAACGGGCCGCATTGTGCCTGCCCCACAGCGCCTTATAACAAGGGCGAAACTCAGCAAACGGCAAGCCTGATGAGCAACACGAGCGACAACACCACCCATTTCGGGTTCGAAACCGTCCGCGAGGAGGAGAAGGCAGGCCGCGTGCAGGGGGTCTTCAACTCGGTCGCCTCGAAATACGACATCATGAACGATGTGATGAGCGTGGGCATCCACCGGGTCTGGAAGGACGCGATGATGGACTGGCTGGCGCCGCGCCCGGGCCAGCGGCTCTTGGATGTGGCGGGCGGCACCGGCGACATTTCCTTCCGCTTCCTGAAACGCGCAGGCTCCGGCCACTCCACCGTGCTGGACCTCACTCGCCCGATGCTGGAGGAAGGCCGCAAGCGCGCCGAAGCAGAGCAGATGGCCGACAGCCTCGACTGGGTCACCGGCGACGCGATGAAGCTGCCGTTCAAGGACAACACTTTCGACGTCTATACCATCTCCTTTGGAATCCGGAATGTAACGCGGCCGCAGGAGGCACTGAACGAGGCTTACCGGGTGCTGCGCCCCGGCGGGCGGCTTATGGTGCTGGAATTCTCGCAACTGCCGAACGACGGGCTGCAGAAGCTTTACGACCTCTATTCCTTCAACGTGATCCCGCGGATGGGTCAGCTGATCGCCAATGATTACGACAGCTACCAGTATCTGGTGGAATCGATCCGCAACTTCCCGGATCAGGAAACCTTCCTGGGCATGGTGAAACAGGCGGGGTTCGAGAACGCCAAATACCGCAACCTGTCGCTGGGCATCGCCTGCCTGCATTCCGGCTGGAAGATCTGACCCATGCGCGGCCCCCATAATATCCTGCGCCTGATCCGGACAGGCGCCACATTCGAACGCACCGGCGCCATGCATTCCGTGCTGGAGGCGTTTGAGGCGCCAAAACCCCTGCGCATACTCGCCCGCACCCTAGGCTGGCCGTTCAAATGGCTGGGCTACAAGGGCGATCCGGCAATGCCGCCCGAAACCCGCGCACTGAACGCGCTGGGGCCTGCCTATATCAAGTTCGGACAGGTGCTTTCGACCCGTCCCGATGTCGTTGGCAAGGATCTGGCCAACCAGCTGCGCGTGCTGCAGGACAAGCTGCCGCCGTTTTCCCGCGCCCAGGCGCTGGCTGAGGTGGAAAAGGAGCTGGGCCGTCCGGTCTCCGAGATATTCTCGGACTTCAGCGACCCGATCGCCGCCGCCTCCATCGCCCAGGTGCACCGGGCGACGCTTGCGGAAACCGGCGAGGAAGTGGCGGTCAAGGTGCTGCGCCCCGGCATTGAGCGCGCCTTCAACAAGGATGTGGATGCGTTCTATTTCGCGGCCCGCATCGTGGACCTCTTCGCCCCCGGCGCCCGCCGCCTGAAGCCGATGGATGTGATTGAGCACTTCGACGGTGTGGTGCAGGGCGAACTGGACCTGCGGCTGGAAAGCGCCGCCGCCTCGGAGTTCGCCGCCAATACCGCCAAAGACGAAGGTTTCCAGCTGCCGGAAATTCGCTGGGGCTATTCGGCGCGCCGGGTGATGACCATGGGCTGGGCCGATGGCATTCCACTGGGCGACAATGAGGCGCTGGATGCAGCCGGCCACGACCGCAAGCTGCTGGCCAACCGGGTGCTGTCGCTGTTCCTGCGCCATGCGCTGCGCGACGGTTTCTTCCACGCCGACATGCACCAGGGCAACCTCAAGGTGGCTAGCAACGGCGATATAATCGCCTATGATTTCGGGATCATGGGCCACATCGACGAATATACCCGCCGGGTCTATGCCGAAATTCTCTACGGCTTCATCAAGCGCGACTACAAACGCGTGGCCGAGGTGCATTTCGAGGCCGGCTACGTGCCTGCCAACCGTGACGTCGATGAATTCGCCCGCGCCCTGCGCGCGGTGGGTGAGCCGATCTTCGGCATGGACGCCTCGCAGATTTCAATGGGCCGGCTGCTGAACTACCTGTTCGAGGTGACTGAACGCTTCGGCATGGAAACCCGCACCGAGCTGATCCTCTTGCAGCGCACCATGGTGGTGGTTGAGGGCGTTGCCCGCTCGCTGGATCCGCGTATCAACATCTGGGAAGCCGCCCGGCCGGTGGTCGAGGATTACATCAAGAAATCCATCGGGCCCCGCGCAGTCGTTACCGACCTGCTGGACACCGCCAAGGTGATGGCCCGCTTTGGCCCCCGTCTGCCTGCACTGGTGGAACAGGCGCTGATCGCGCAGGCTGCACAGAACGGTGCACGGCCACGCAGCAGCAGAAGCTGGGCCGTCCCCGCCGTTCTGGGTGCTGCCGGCGCCACCAGCCTCTTCGCTGTCATTGCCTTGCTGACTTGATAAAGGCCGCGGATTGAAGGTGTTACCACGTCAGCACCGCAAGACGTGTGTCTCAAACTAAAAAACTCGCAAAAGAAGATTATCAGCCAGCTCGGACACGTTGACCGGAGGTTGAAAGAGTCCCATGATGCCAAAGGGACCCAAATCCGGCCACCCCGCTGAAATACCTGACTTTGCGGAACCGATTAGGAGCCGGCTTGGTCACCCTCGAGACAATGCCGTGACCGGATCCCTGTTTCTGATCGCAGCCGCAGCACAGACGGAATCAGCTGATGAACAACCCGCGGAAAGTCCTGCTCGTCGAAAATGACGAATTCACGCGATACATGATGCGAGAGATCATTGTGGCGCTTGGGGTTGACGTTGAGATTGCCGAAGACGGTCAGGCCAGCATCGACATGCTCAGCAGCGCGCCGAACGAGTATGGCCTGGTGCTGATGGATCTGCACATGCCGCGGCTGTCGGGGATTGAGGCGACACAGCAAATCCGGGAAGCTCCGATGGATCCTCCCAGCAGCGTGCCTATCATCGCCGTGACTGCTGATGCTGCCTATCACGATGATACGATCGTCAAGGACTTGGGCATGAACGGGTTTGCACCAAAGCCAGTGACACCCGGCCAGATTCTGAACCTAATCGACAAATTTTGCGCTGCCGCATAGGCCGCAAGCGCCGCCTTTCAGGCACAACGAGTGCAGGAAGATTTTTTGCACCGCTACTTTGCATTACGGTTGAATATTCATGGAAGACTTAGAAAAGCGCATGTCCACCGAAACGTCAGCAGCCTCACCGGAAAATGATAGCGCGGATGCCTCAGCTGAAGACAGCGGCCTTCACGTGGTCGGTGTGGCCGCTTCGGCGGGCGGGCTGGAAGCGCTTTCACAACTGGTGCAACACCTTCCGCAATCCGCCAACGCAATCTACGTGATTGCGCAGCATATGTCGCCAACCCATAAAAGCGTGCTGACATCTTTGCTGGCCCGCGAAACCTCCCTGCCAGTAGAAGAGCTGGGCCGGGAAACCGACCCTGTACCGGGAACCATTTACATTACCCCTCCGGATACTGATGTTATGCTTGAGGGCGGCAAGCTGCGCTTGCGCAACCCCGCAGGGCACCCGGCATCCCCGAAGCCGTCCGCTGACCGGCTGTTCAAGAGCATTGCTCAAGAGTGCGGAGAAAACTGTGTAGGTATCGTGCTGTCGGGCACTGGAAGCGACGGCAGCTATGGCGTGCAAGCGATCCGTGAATGCGGCGGAATCACCATCGCCCAGGATCCCAGCTCCGCGAAATATGATGGCATGCCAGCCTCGGCGATTGAAACCGGTTGTATCGATCTGACCCTGACACCGGGGCAAATCGGCGACCATTTCGAGAAAATTCTGACCCGGCCGCGCGATCTGGCATTGCTGCGCCCCGAAACGGATGAACCCAGCAAGCTCAGCGAACTGTTCGGCATCCTTCTAGCCCGCACCCAGGTCGACTTTGCCAACTATAAGGAAAACACACTGAACCGCCGCATTGCCCGGCGGATGACGGCACTGGGTATCGAAGACTACGACGGCTATGTCGATTATTGCAGGTCAAACGTGGACGAAGTCGACGCGCTGCACCGCGATTTGCTAATTTCGGTGACCCGGTTCTTCCGCGATCCTGAACAGTTCCGGAAATTGAATGAACAGCTGGAAAAACAGCTGGCAAACAGCGGCCCGGGCCCCGTTCGGGTGTGGGTCGCGGGATGTGCGACCGGCGAAGAGGCTTATTCCATCGCGATCCTTATCGCGGAACTGCTCGGCGGGCTCCACGCGCTGACCAAGACCAATGTTCAAATCTTCGCCACGGATATCGACCAGAATGCCATCGAAGTTGCGCGAAAGGGGATTTACCCCATTTCAGCAGCGCAGGACATTCCGCCCCAATATCTGAAGGAATACTTCACCGTCGGCGAAAACGACATCTCGGTCCGCCAGGAGCTTCGAAATGTGACACTGTTTTCGCAGCACAATGTGTTCCAGGACCCGCCCTTTATCAATCTCAACCTGGTCACCATCCGAAACGTCCTGATCTATTTTAACCTGGCACTGCAGGAACGTGTGCTGACCCGCCTGCACTATTCCCTGGCCTCGGGCGGGCTGCTGTTTCTGGGCACTTCGGAAACAGTGGGCGAAATGGGCATCTACTTCGAAGCCCGCCAGGGGGCCGATAAGATTTTTGGCAAACGCCGCGGCATTTCCAGGGAACTGACCGTATTGCCCAGCACGCCGGGCAGCTCCTATCTGCGGTCGCAGAGCATGCGGCGGTCAGCGGCGCAAACGGCGGCCGATCAGGCTGCGCAGGCCGACCTTTCGCTTGCCCGGGCAGTTGCGCCGAATGGCGTTATTTGCACCCGTAACGGCGACATTATCGAAATCCTCGGGGATATCAGCGTCTACAGCGAAATCCGGGCCGGCATGTCGACGTCGCTGAACGTTAGGATGCTGATCGACCCGCTGCGCACCGAGGCCGCCAGCCTGATTGCGGTGGCCACCCGTACCGAAGAACGGCGGGACGGGCGCTGGCATAAAGCCTCCTTGCCCAATGGCAACCGCGTTCAGCTGCAGGCCTTCCCCTTCTTCAACCACAAGGGTGGCGAACTGCATTGCCTGCTGGCGATCAATTCCAAGTTCGAGGAGGAAAAGGAGCTGAACTTCAGCGAAATTTCCGACCGGGAACAGCGGGACTATGTCGAGCGGATGGAGCTGGAAATCCGCTCCACCCAGGAGGCGCTGCAGCAGACGATCGAGGAACTTCAGACCGCCAACGAGGAGCTGCAATCCTCAAACGAGGAGCTGCAGTCCACCAACGAGGAGTTCCAGGCCACAAATGAAGAACTGGAAACCTCCAACGAGGAACTGCAATCCACCAATGAAGAGCTGCTGACCGTCAACGAGGAATTGCAGATCAGCTCGGCAGAGCGCCAGGCGCTGGCCTCCGAGCTGGAAGCGATGCTGGTCTCTTCGCCTTATGCCATTGCGCTGGCGGATCAGGCGCTGATCATCCGGCGGCTGTCGCGCGTCGCGCAGGAGGTTTTTGGCATTGGCGAGCTTCCTCCGACCGGCCTGCACCTCAGCCATTGCAACCTGCCCAATGGCTTCCCGGCACTCGCGCCGATTGCCAACACTGTGCAGCGGCTGCAGGAAACGCGCCGCATTCCCGTCCTGTCAGGCAGCGACTACTACACTCTGATCCTGTCACCCGTTCTGGACATGCACCAAAGGCTCATCGGCATCTCTATCACCGTGTCCCGGTTCGACAACGAACCTTTCAATGATGTCCTCCGGCAGATCAGCAAAGTAACCAGGGTCGGGTTCTGGACGCAGAACCTGCTGTCCAACGATACCTACGTCTCGCCAGAGGTGCATGCCATTCTGGGATGGATGACACCGCAGCCGGCCTGAGCCTTGACACGATTCTGGCGCGCGCCCACCCCGAAGACCGTGCAAGCTTGCAGTTGCAGCTTGACCCTCTGTTCAAGGACGGCGGCTCCTTCGAATTTGATGCACGCTTCTTCGATGACAGCGGAAACACCCTGAACATCGGGGGCAGCCTGATGGTTTTCCAGGATTCCCATGGCGAAAACATCCAGTTGATCGGCGTGTGCTGGGACAAGGCAAAGTTTGACGAGCGCGACCTTATGCTGGGCTGCAGCGCGGCGGTGCAAAATCATTTTGCCGTTGGCATTTTCTCCTTTGATGTGGTGAACAATGTGCCGTCCTGGAACCCGCCGATGTACGATCTTCTGGGGTATGCTCAGGGAAAGCACGTCCCTTCGGTGGAAATGATGCTGGAGCGCATCCACCCTGAGGACCGGGATTTTGCCAAGGACGGGCTGCAGGATGTACTGACGATGGGACAGCCGTTCCACTACCCGCTGCGCCTGCAGACCAGCGAGGGCAGCTACGCCGCAGCAGAATTGTTTGCACAAGCCCGGAGCGGCGATGCAGACCGCATAACCCATGTCTTTGGCGGCCTGCAGCTTTACCGGCGTGAACCGGAGTAAAACGCACGTGTTGTGTTGCACTAAACCTTTCAAGGTCATGCAGGCGGACCAGGCTCATCCCGCGTCCGCCCGCATTTTGCAGCCTGCACCCGCGGACAAAGCGGCCCCAAGGCGGTGACTGCATTGATGCCGGATGGGAACAACCTGGACGCTGAGGTCTTGGGAAACGCCTTTTTCTGGTCTCCCTATGCGTCCTTTGTCCTCGATTGGAATGGCCGCATTCTTGCGTGCAACCGCAGGGCCGAACGCAGTTTCGCACCGGGTTGCGAACCCGGCAGCGGTGCGCTTCAAGGCACATGCATCAGCAGCCTGACCCTGCTGGATCCGGACCGGGTGATTGCAAGGCTCAGGCAAGGTACAGCGCATGGCGCAACGACTTTGCCCATGAATGCGAACATCCGCCCGTCCACGGCGCCAGAAACGGATTTCCGCGTTTCGCTGTTAAAGTCTGACGCCAAGGGTGAGCGGCTGATCATGCTGACCCATGATCAGCTGCGAGTCACCGCTGAGTCGCTCCGGCAAATGAATGACCTGCGCAGCAAGCTCAACGATGAGCTGCGCAGCGCCAAGGAAGCCAACCTGAAACTGCAAGAAACCTTGCTGTCGATGGAGGCCTTTGCCCACGCCGCCTCTCATGATCTGCGAACACCGATCAGCACCCTGAATGGCGCCTTGCACTACTTCTCGCAGCACTATGCCGCCGGTCTGCCGGAGACAGCCCAGGAATTCCTGAAGCACATGAGCCGGGCCACCAGCCAGATGGACCGGCTGACAACGGAGCTTTTGGAACATTCGGTTTCAACGTCCGCCCGGATCAACATTCAGGACATTTCAATTCAGGACGCAGTATCAGAGGCCTGCGCAGGCCTTGCCCAGGAGCTGCAAGCCTGCGGTGGCCAAATCAGCGTGTCAGGCAGCGGTTTCCGGCTGCATGCCGACCCTACCCTGCTGCACCTCGTCCTCACCAACCTGTTGACCAACGCAATCAAGTACCGGCACCCTGGGCGCCCTCTGGAAATCAAAATCAGTCAATCTTCCGCAGGGCGGGACAATTGGGAACTGTCAGTTTCGGACAATGGAACCGGCTTTGACCCCAAAGACAAATTCTTGATCCTCCAGCCGTTTCATCGCGCACACCGTGAAATCGAAGGCAGCGGCATCGGACTGTCGACTTGTGCAGAGATTTGCCGCCGCCACAACTGGCAGTTCACAGCCGATGCAGACCAAGGCAAAGGCGCCATCTTTACAATTGCCTGCAGCTAGGTCCCGGAACCTGCTCAGCTTGCTTCTGCGGTAACACTCTGGCCGGTTACATAGTCGACCATGCTTACAAGGTCCGGCAGGTTAACCGGCTTGTGCAGCACCCACCGGATATTGCGGCTCAGCCCAAACAGTTCGCCGCCGGTGAACAGCCGGCTGCCGGTGATGTAGACCACCGGAATATCGGGGCGCATGAGCGCGGCATAATCCGCCACTGGCAAGGACATTTCCTCCCCGATCTTCAGATCAAGGATCAAAATACCGGTTTCGATGCCGGAAAGAGCTGAGATGGCTTCGGAACAACTGGCAACGGCGGTGACATCATATCCGGCGTCCCGCAAAGCCATCTCGAACGTGAACCGGACACCCTTGTCGTCTTCCAGAAGCAGGACCTTGGCTGTCATTTTACCCCCTTACCATCCAGCAGGCTGCCCTGGCAGCGCGCGAGCCTTGTGCCGGATCGCTGGTCAACTATCCCGTAGAAGTTATTCCAGCGAAGCTTCGGTAAGAAGTTGTTAATATTCTTTGATTCCTACCGTTTCTTTATTTCTACTTTGAATTGCATCTCCTGTATATGAAAGAAGCGTAATATGCCCGTTAAACAAAGAGCTCCCAATGGCGAAAGGCCAGACATGGGACCCCGTCATTCGCAATCCCATGCCGTTTGCAATCAAATGCGCTCAACCGCCAGTGCGATACCCTGACCGCCGCCAATGCACATGGTGATCAGCCCTTTGGAACCGCCGGTTCGCTCCAGTTCATACAGTGTTTTCAAGGTGATAATGGCACCTGTGGCCCCCACCGGGTGGCCCAGCGCAATGGCGCCGCCGTTGGGGTTCACCTTGGCCGGATCCAGCCCCAGCTCCTTGTTCACCGCCAACGCCTGCGAGGCAAAGGCCTCGTTCGACTCGATCACGTCGAAATCGCCGGCAGACAGCCCGGTCTTCGCCAGCAGGTTGCGCACCGCGGGCACCGGGCCGATGCCCATCACTTCGGGGCGCACACCGGCATGGGCATAGCCCAGAATCCGCGCCTTGGGTTTCAGCCCGGCCCGCTCTGCAGCGGTGGCAGTGGCCAGTACCATGGCCGCGGCGCCGTCGTTGATTCCGCTGGCATTTCCGGCAGTTACCCGGCCGTCCTTCTGGAACACAGCGCGCAGGCCCGCCAGCGCCTCTGGCGTGGTGGGCTTGGGGTGCTCGTCCACTTCAAACGGCACCATGTCGCGCTTCACCTTGACCTCCACGGGCGTGATCTGGGACTTGAAATGGCCCGCCTCGATCGCCGCCGCGGCGCGGGTCTGGCTGGTGAGCGCAAACTCGTCCATCTGCGCGCGGGTGATGCCGTGCTCATCGGCGACGTTCTCAGCCGTCACCCCCATATGGCCGGTACCGAAGGGGCAGTTCAGCGCGCCCAGCATCATGTCGAGCGATTTCACATCACCCATCTTGGCGCCCCAGCGGCTCTGCTGGAGGATGTAGGGGCTGCGCGACATGTTCTCGGCGCCGCCGGCCAGCGCAAATTCCGCATCGCCCAGGGCAAGCGATTGATAAGCAGAGACAATTGCCTGCACGCCGGAGCCGCAGAGGCGGTTCACGTTCATCGCCGGCACCACGTCCGGGACGCCTGCCTGCATCGCCGCAACCCGGCTCAGGTACATGTCACGGGGCTCGGTGTTGATGATGTGGCCGAACACCACATGGCCGATCTGGCCGCCCTCCACCCCGGAGCGTTCCAGCGCCGCCTTGGACACGGTGGCGGCCAGGTCGATCGGCGCGGTATTTGCCAGCGCGCCGCCAAAGGTGCCGATGGCGGTGCGGGCGCCGTCCAGGATCACGATATCTGTCATTGGTCTTACTCCTCAACTCCTGCGTTGGCGCCAGTATGCGCCCGCAGCATCGACCTGTCTGCCGGGACGTGCCGTCATGGAAACGCGGCGTCACCCCCCGTGCACCCCCTGTACACCCCCTGTGCACCGCCGCGGCGCAGCATCTGCAGTTTGCCGGATCAATTGACAAATGCAGCCCATCGGCGCAGAGAATCCGTCATGACGGAAAACACAGACGATATCCTGACCCTGCTGCCCGCCCGCCTGAAGGAGGCGCGCCGCGCCCAAGGGCTGAGCCTGGAGGCGGTGGCGAACCTGTCGGGCGTCAGCCGCTCGATGGTGAGCCAGATCGAGCGCGGCGAAAGCTCCCCCACTATTGCAACGCTGTGGAACCTCACGCGCGCGCTGCAGGTGGATTTTGCGGGCCTTCTGGAAGCGGGCGACATGCAGGACCGGATCGAGGTGCTGCGCGCGTCGGATGTGCCCAAGATCGAGAACATGGGCCAGGGCTGCCGTATCCGCATCCTATCACCGCCAGAGGAGGCCGGGGGCCATGAGGTCTATGACATCCGGTTCGATCAGGGCGGCGCGCTGGTCAGCCAACCGCACACCCGCGGCGCGGTGGAGCAGCTGACGGTGCTGGAAGGCGAGATTGCAGTCAGCTCCGGCAATGCCAGGGACCAGCTGCAGGCCGGCGACACCGCGCGCTATGCCGCCGATGTGGCCCATTCGATCACCGCGCCCGAGGGGCCTGCGCGGGTGTTTCTGATTGTGAAGAATGCGTAGTCCAACCCCGTTCCAGCCGTACTGGTAAGTTTTGCCTGCACTTTTCGGCAGGAAATCCCCACCTTGTGCCTTTTATGCACATTCCCCTTGAACGACTCGGGGGACCGGCCCATATGTGGTCCGCTAACGTTATTCTTGTCGATCCACTGTCTCCCGTTTACCGGCGCTTTCAGTCTCTCGATCCAGACCGACTACGCCAGGCTGCCGCACTTCCGCGGGCAGCATCAAAAAGGAGACTACGGATATGGCCACCGGCACCGTAAAATGGTTCAACACCACCAAAGGCTACGGCTTCATCGCGCCCGAGGGCGGCAGCAAAGATGTGTTCGTGCACATTTCCGCTGTTGAGCGTTCCGGCCTGACCGGCCTGGCGGACAACCAGAAAGTTACCTTCGACATCGAGCCCGGCCGTGACGGCCGCGAGTCGGCGGTGAACCTGCAGCTGGCATAAGCCTCGCAGCAGTACTGATCGGAAGCGCGGTCCCTGAAAAGGGGCCGCGTTTTCTTTTGTGCGGGTGTCAGCCTTTGTTGTTTTCACCCCAGAGCCAGGGTTCCCACAGTTCAACCTTGTTGCCTTCAGGATCCATGATCCAGGCGAAGCGGCCGTTTTCATGGGCATCCGGCCCTTTCAGCACCGGGATGCCTGCGTCCGTGAGCTGTGCGATCATCCCGTCCATATCGTCGATCCGGTAGTTGATCATGAAACCGGCGGTGCTGGGGTCAAACCAGGTGCCGTCCGCATCTGCGGTGCCCCAGACGGTCAGACCGCCATCCTCTGCGGTGTCGTCCTGCCAGTTCAGGACCGCACCGCCGAATTCCTGCAGGTCCAGTCCCAGATGGTCGCTGTACCACTTGGCCAGTGCTCTGGCGTCGCCGCGTGCCTTGATGAATACCCCGCCGATTCCTGTGACCTTTGCCATGGACGCACGCCTCCCTGTTTCAGTGGCAGATAGTCCGGTTTGGCGGATTTCCACTCACACATTCCAGTTTCACGGATTTTTTTCCGCAATCCTGAAATCCTGTATTCCGGAAACGCATCCGCTATGATAGACACGCGACTCGAGACACCAAGGGAGTTTGCGCATGTCCACTGCTTTTCTGACCGACATCTCCAACACGCTGGCCCAGATCGAGGGCGAGGGGCTGTACAAGCGCGAGCGAATGATCACCTCCCCGCAGGGGGGCGAGATCACGGTTGGCGGGCGAGAAGTGATCAACCTGTGCGCCAACAACTATCTGGGTCTGGCCGACCACCCCGCCCTGATCAAGGCTGCAAAGGACGCGATGGAGCCGAAAGGGTTCGGCATGGCGTCGGTGCGGTTCATCTGCGGCACCCAGGACATTCACCGGGAGCTGGAGCAGCGGCTGGCGAAGTTCCTCGGCAAAGATGATGCGATCCTGTTTGCCGCCTGTTTCGACGCTAATGGCGGGCTGTTCGAGCCGCTGTTGGGGCCGGAGGATGCGATCATCTCCGACAGCCTGAACCATGCGTCGATCATCGACGGGATCCGGCTGTGCAAGGCCAAGCGCTACCGCTACCTGAATAGCGACATGAACGACCTGGAGGCCTGGCTGAAGCAGGCCCGCGAGGACGGTGCACGGCATATCATGATTGCAACCGACGGCGTGTTCTCGATGGACGGCTATCTGGCCAAGCTGCCGGAGATCCGGGCGCTGGCCGACAAATATGACGCGGTGGTGATGGTGGATGACTGCCACGCCACCGGTTTCATGGGTGCGACAGGCGCCGGCACGCCGGAGCATTTCGGGGTGGACGTGGACATCCTGACGGGAACTTTGGGCAAAGCACTGGGGGGGGCCATCGGCGGTTATATCGCCGGGCCGCAGCCAGTGATCGACCTGCTGCGGCAGCGGGCGCGGCCCTATTTGTTCTCCAATTCGCTGCCGCCATCGATTGTTGCTGCCGGGCTGGAGGCGATCCGGCTGGTGGAGGAAGGGGACGGGCTGCGGGCGCAGCTGTTCGAGAATGCCAAGTACTGGCGCGCGGGGCTGGAAAAGCTAGGTTTTGACCTGCTGCCGGGTGAGCATCCGATCATCCCGGTGATGCTGGGCGAGGCGCAGCTGGCGCAGGACATGGCGGCCAAGCTGTTTGATGAGGGCGTTTATGTCTCCGGCTTCTTCTTCCCGGTGGTGCCGCGCGGCCAGGCGCGTATCCGCACCCAGATGAATGCGGCTCTAACCAAGGAAGAGCTGGACCGGGCATTGGCCGCCTTTGGCAAGGTGGGCAAGGAATTGGGAATTGTATCATGAGCCGTCCGAACACGATGAAGGCGCTGGAGAAGAGCCATCCGCAGGAGGGTCTGTGGATGGTGCAGGCGCCGGTGCCGGAGATCGGCCCCGACGAGGTGCTGATCAAGGTGAAGAAGACCGGCATCTGCGGCACCGACATCCATATCTGGAACTGGGATGAATGGGCATCGCACACCGTGCCGGTGCCGATGATCACCGGCCATGAGTTTGCCGGCGAAATTGTCGAGATCGGGCGCAATGTCACCGATCTGGCGGTGGGGCAGCGCTGTTCCGGCGAGGGGCATCTGATCAAGACCGACTCGCGCCAGAGCCGGGCCGGGAAGTTCCACCTGGACCCGGGCACCCGCGGCATCGGGGTGAATGAGCAGGGTGCCTTTGCCCAGTATCTGAAGCTGCCGGCCTTCAACGTGGTGCCGCTGCCGGAGGATATCCCGGATGAGATCGGCGCCATTCTCGATCCGCTCGGGAATGCGGTGCATACCGCGCTGAGCTTTGACCTGTTGGGCGAGGACGTGCTGATCACCGGCGCGGGCCCCATCGGCATCATGGCGGCGGCGGTGGCGAAACATGCCGGCGCGCGGCATGTGGTGATCACCGACATCAACCCGGACCGGCTGACACTGGCAGAACATGTGGTGCCGGCGGTGCGTGCGGTGAATGTGGCGCAGGAGGACCTGCAGGATGTGGTGCGCGATTTGGGTCTGAAACAGGGCTTCGACGTCGGGCTGGAGATGTCCGGGTCGCAGGCGGCCCTCGACCAGATGGTGGAGGCACTGGTGATGGGCGGCAAGATTGCCCTGTTGGGCATTCCGCCGGGCAAATCGCCGGTCGACTGGTCGCGCATTGTCTTCAAGGCGATCACCATCAAGGGCGTCTACGGGCGCGAGATGTTCGAGACCTGGTACAAGATGATCGCGATGCTGCAGAACGGGCTGGATGTGAGCCGGGTGATCACCCACCGGTTCGGCGTCGATGATTTCGCCGAAGGCTTTGCGGCGATGAAATCCGGCTCCAGCGGCAAGGTGGTGCTGGACTGGACGTGATGTCCGGTTGAGGGGGCTTTGCCCCCTCGCGCCTTTGGCGCTCACCCCCAGAGTTCTTGTGGAAAGATGAAAAGCGGATCAGGGTTCCAGCAGCACCCTGCCTGCGTCTGTCAGCAGCCAGCAATCGCGGCCTTCGAACACTGCAGCGGTGAGCGGGCGGCCGTAGCCGGCGCCGCTGTCGAGGTTGACCCGGTTCACGTGATGCTCCGCCCGTTTCCCCGGAGTGTGCCCATGCACCACCAGCCAGGGGTGGGCGCGTTCGTCGTTCAGGAACTCCTGCCGGATCCAGATCAGGTCGTCTTCGCTTTGGCTCTCCAGCGGAAGGCTGGGGCGGATGCCTGCGTGGACGAACAGCAGTTCGCCCTCCTGATGATAAGGTTTCAGGCCTGCGAGGAAATCCAGATGCGCCCGCGGCACCGCTGTACGGGCGCGGGCGTGGGTCTGGTAGATGCGGTCGCCGTCTGCGACCTCCACGCCGTAGGATTGCAGAGTCTCAATGCCGCCAATGCGCTCGTGCAGCCAATGATAGCCGACCAGCAGCCGGGCGTCGTTGCGCGGGTAATCCTCGAGAAACATTGAGAACATGCGGTCGTGGTTGCCCTTGAGGCAGATCCAGTCGCGGCCCGCGGCCTGCCCCTGCATCAGCCGTTCGATTACGCCGCAGCTGTCCGGGCCGCGGTCGGTGTAATCGCCGAGGAACACAATGCGGGCATCCGCGCCGCCGTCGGCCCCAATCAGCGCCAGCGCCTGCTCCAGCATCTCAAGCTGGCCGTGAATGTCGCCAATGGCGTAGATCGGGGAAGTCATCACATGTCCTTTGCTGCTGATGTTTTGATGCCGGATCAAGCCTTGCACCTCAACCCCGCAGAAATGTCCCACCCCGCCGGTTTTCCCAAAAGATCAGTGAAGTATGCTAGGCTGGCGTTTCGAAATCCGCGGCGTTCCGATGATGGGAGAAACGGAACAGCGACATGGGAGGGACAAGTGATGAATGGAATTGCACGGCCGTTCATGCTGATTGCAGTGGTGTGTGCCCTGGGCGGCATGGTTTGGGGGATCCAGATGTCGGCGAGCCAGGATCACCTGCTGTCGCCGGCGCACGGGCATCTGAACCTGCTGGGCTGGGTCAGCTGCGCGATCTATGCGTTTTATTATCATCTGGTGCCAAGCGCCGGTGAAGGTAGGCTGCCGCGGCTGCATCTGACTGCCACAGTGCTGTCGCTGGGGCTGCTGGTTCCGGGTATCCCGCTGGCGATCCAGGAGCGCACAGAGGTGCTGGCCCAGGCCGGATCACTGGCGGCGCTGGTGTCGATGCTGGTTTTCGGCGTTATTGTTCTGCGCAGCCGGCCGGAGAAGGCAACGATCGCGCACCAGAGGTGACAACGGAAAAGCCCCCGCAGCAATGGCGGGGGCTTTTGCAAGATTATGCCAGACGGGTCAGACGACGTCGAACTGCAGCGGCTTGATCTGGTTGAACAGACCGGTTTCCGCCAGTTTGGCGCGCACCTCTGCCGGGACTTCATTATCCACATAGAGAAGCGCAATGGCTTCGCCGCCGGCCTCGGAGCGGCCCAGGGTGAAGTTGGCGATGTTGACGCCGTGGTCGCCCAGGGTGTGGCCCAAGGTGCCGATGATGCCGGGCACGTCCTCGTTTGTGGTGTAGAGCATATGCGCGCCGACGTCGGCGTCGATATTGATGCCCTTGATCTGGATGAACCGCGGCTTGCCGTCGGAGAACACGGTGCCGGCCACCGAGCGTTCGCGCTTGGAGGTCACCGCGGTCACCTTGACATAGCCGTCAAAGGAGCCGGATTTGTCCTGGCTGGTGGTGGAGATTTGCACACCGCGCTCCTTGGCAACAACGGGCGCGGAGACCAGGTTCACCTCCGGGTTGGCGCGTTTCATGATGCCTGCAACCACCGCGCAGTTCAGCGCATCCAGGTTCATGCCGGCGGCGACACCGTCATAGAGGATGTTGATCGCCTTGATCGGCTCATCTGTCATCTGACCGACGAAGCTGCCCAGATGATCGGCCAGCTTGATCCAGGGGCCCATGACCTTGGCTTCCTCAGCGGTGACGCTGGGCATGTTGAGCGCGTTTTCAACCGCGCCGGTCAGCAGGTAGTTGGACATCTGCTCTGCCACCTGCAGGGCGACGTTTTCCTGCGCCTCGGTGGTGGCGGCGCCCAGGTGCGGGGTGCAGACCACGTTGGGCAGGCCGAACAGGGCGTTTTCCTTGGCCGGCTCCTCCGAGAAAACGTCGAAGGCGGCGCCGGCCACATGGCCGGAGGTCAGCAGTTCCGCCAGCGCGCCCTCGTCCACCAGGCCGCCGCGGGCGCAGTTGATAATGCGCACGCCCTTCTTGGTCTTCTCAAGGTTCTCCTTAGACAGGATGTTGCGGGTCTGGTCGGTCAGCGGCACGTGCAGGGTGATGAAATCGGCACGGGCCAGCAGCTCATCCAGCTCCACCTTTTCGACGCCCATCTTGTCTGCCTTCTCGGTGCTCAGATAGGGGTCATAAGCCACCACCTTCATCTTGAGGCCGCGGGCGCGGTCGCAGACGATGCCACCGATGTTGCCGGCGCCGATAACGCCCAGGGTCTTGGCGGTCAGTTCGGTGCCCATGAACTTGGACTTTTCCCATTTGCCGGCATGGGTGGAGGCGGAGGCCTCCGGCAGCTGGCGGGCGACTGCGAACATCATTGCAATCGCGTGTTCGGCGGTGGTGATCATGTTGCCGAACGGAGTGTTCATCACAATGACGCCGCGCTTGGAGGCGGCCTCCTTGTCGATGTTGTCGGTGCCGATGCCGGCGCGGCCGATCACCTTGAGGTTCTCGGCGTTCTCAAGGATCTTGTCGGTCACCTTGGTGGCGGAGCGGATCGCGAGGCCGTCGTACTGGCCGATGATTTCCGCCAGTTTATCTTTGTCCTTGCCCACGTCGGGCAGGAAGTCGACGTCAATGCCGCGGTCGCGGAAGATCTGAACGGCGGCCTCGGACAGCTTGTCGGAGATGAGTACTTTGGGAGCCATGTCTGTGGTCCTTAGAATGTCTGTGCTGGGACGGCGGGCGTAGCCGCCCGCCTTTGAGGTTGCTCAGGCCGCTTCGGTCTGCGCGGCGATCTCGGCCTCGAAGGCCCATTTGATCCAGGGCATCAGGGTTGCCACGTCAGAGGCTTCCACCGTGCCGCCGCACCAGATGCGCAGGCCCGGAGGCGCGTCGCGGTAGGCGCCGATGTCGTAGGCGACGCCTTCAGCTTCCAGCCGTTTGGCGACGGCCTTGGCAAAGGCAGCGCCGTCCTGGATGCGCTCGTCGGTAAACTTGAGGCAAACAGACGTGTTGGAACGGTATTCCGGCTGTTCCGCTAGGAAGGCGATCCAGGGGTTGTCCTGCACGAAGCTTTGCACTGCGGCGAGGTTCGCGTAGGCGCGCTCGCGCAGGCCTTCCATACCGCCCACCGAGCGGGCCCAGTCGAGCGCCAGCAGGTAGTCCTCCACCGCCAGCATCGAAGGCGTGTTGATGGTCGCGCCCTGGAAGATGCCGTCGATCAGCTTGCCGCCCTTGGTCAGGCGGAAGATCTTGGGCAGCGGCCATGCGGGTGTGTAGCTCTCCAGACGCTCCACTGCGCGGGGGCTGAGGATGATCATGCCGTGCGCAGCTTCGCCGCCCAGCACCTTCTGCCAAGAGAAGGTGGTCACATCCAGCTTGTCCCACGGCAGATACTGCGCAAAGGCGGCGGAGGTGGCGTCGCAGATCGTCAGGCCTTCGCGGTCCGCCGGGATCCAGTCGCCGTTGGGGACGCGCACGCCGGAAGTGGTGCCGTTCCAGGTGAAGACGACGTCGTTGGTGAAATCGACGGTGCCGAGGTCCACGATCTGGCCATAGTCGGCGGTTTTGACGGTGGCGTCGAGCTTCAGCTGTTTGACCGCGTCGGTGACCCAGCCGGAGCCGAAACTTTCCCAGGCCAGCATCTCGACGCCGCGGGCGCCGAGCAGGTTCCACATCGCCATTTCCACCGCGCCGGTGTCGGAGGCGGGAACGATGCCGATCTTGTAACCGGCGGGGATGTTCAGGATTTCCCGGGTGCCTTCGATCGCTGCTTTCAGCTTGTCCTTACCCACCGCGGCGCGGTGTGAGCGGCCCAGAGGCGCGCCTGCAAGTTTGCTCAGATCAAAGACGGGGGGTTTGGCGCAAGGGCCGGACGAAAAACGCGGATTGGCCGGCCGCGCGGCAGGTTGTTCAATAGCCATAAATGCTACCCTTCCAGATAAGCGCCCCTCGTTGGGGAGGGGTGTCCCGTGATCAGAGCTAGTGTGCTGCAGCGCGGCACGCAACAGAAATTTCAGAAAAATGCGGCTGTTCATCTGTTTTTTGCGACATGAATTTCCACCATCGGAAACAGCCGCGCTGAAATGGCGCAAAGGGCCGCTCCTTATGATGCACCCTGATTTCCGCAGTTTTTTGCCGTCTGGCTGTTCTGCCGGGACGGCGTTATGACAGGGCAAACAGCGCTGGAACGGAGCCTGCCGATGTACACCGCCACCCTGCTTTGCAACCCTGCCCGACCGGTGCTGGAGCCCGCGCTGATCGAATCGCTGCGCAATGCCTGGGGCGGTGATGAGGCGGTGTGGCTGGCGCTGGGAGTGGCGGCCGAGTTTCCGTTGAAGCAGATGCCGGATAACCGCTGGGACGTCTGGGCGGACCTGCAGGGCATGGGCGTGGATCTGGTCATTCAGCCCAGCGCCGGGCGCAGGAAAAAGATGCTGCTGGCCGACATGGATTCGACCATGATCCAGCAGGAATGCATTGATGAGCTGGCCGAGGAGGCAGGCGTCGGCGCGCGGGTGAAGGACATCACCGCGCGGGCGATGAACGGCGAACTGGATTTCGAAGGCGCGCTAACAGAGCGGGTCGGGCTGCTGAAGGGGCTGCCGGAGACGGTAATCGCCAAGGTTCTGGAAGAGCGCATTACCCTGATGCCCGGCGGCAAGCAGCTGCTGGCGACGATGAAGGCGGAGGGCGCCTATGCGGCGCTTGTTTCTGGCGGCTTCACGGCGTTCACGGCGCGGGTCGCAGAAGTACTGGGATTTGACGAGAACCGCGCAAACACGCTGCTGACCGAGGACGGCAAGCTGACCGGCGAGGCGGGCCGGCCGATCCTGGGGCGGGAGGCCAAGGTGGAGGCGCTGGAGCAGATCTCCACCCGGCTTGGTATCGCGGAGGCGGATGTGATTGCAGTTGGTGACGGCGCCAATGACCTGGGCATGCTGAAGCGCGCAGGCGCAGGTGTGGCGCTGCATGCCAAGCCCTCGGTCGCGGCGGAATGCGATATCCGCATCAATCACGGCGACCTGACGGCGCTCTTGTACATCCAGGGCTACGCCCAGGACGAATTCAAAGGCTGATCAATTAGATGCTGGAAGTGGGTTTCGAGACCCTGCTGCTGTTGCTGGCGGCGGGGTTTGCTGCCGGGTTCATTGACGCAATTGCAGGCGGCGGCGGGCTGATCACGGTTCCGGTTCTGCTGCTGGCCGGGGCCAATCCGGTCACCGCGCTGTCGACCAACAAGATCCAAGGGCTGTTCGGCTCAGCGACCGCCGCCTTCACCTATGCGCGGGCGGGGCATGTTGATCTGAAGGCCCAGGTCGGGCCTGCGCTGATTGCCTTTGCAGCGGCAGTTGCGGGTGCGTTTCTGGTGGCTTACCTGCCCACCGAATGGATCCGGGTAATCTTGCCGGTGCTGCTGATCGGGATCGCCATTTTCTTTGCGCTGAAGAAGGGGCTGGATGATCTCGACCGGCACCGCCGCCTGTCCCCTGCCCTGTTCACCGTCCTCATCGTGCCGCTGTGCGGGGCTTATGACGGGTTGCTGGGACCTGGTGCGGGCAGCTTCTACATGCTCGCCTTTGTGTCGCTGGCGGGCTACGGAATCCTGCGCGCAACCGCCCACACCAAACTGCTGAATTTCGCCTCCAATGCAGGGGGTCTGCTGGCGTTTTCCTTCTTTGCGACACCGTGGTGGATCACCGGCCTGCTGATGGGCTGCGCCCAGATTGCCGGTGCGCGGGCGGGAGCGGGGCTGGCCAAGAAGCAGGGGGCAAAGGTGATCAAGCCGCTGCTGGTGGTGACCTCTGTCTCGCTCGCGGCCAAGCTGCTGTGGGATATGATGTAAGGTCGGCTCTGGCTTTGCCCCATATTTAACATTTTCATTAATTAACAAACATGCTAATAAATAGCATGGTACCGATTCTGAAATCCTTTGCCGCGCTGTCAGACGAAACCCGGCTGATGATCGTGGATCAGTTAATTACTGAGGGCGAACTGCCCGCCGGGGATCTGGCCCCCGGTGCAGGCATTTCGGCTCCGGCGATCTCTCGCCATCTGAAAGTCCTGCGCGAGGCCGGGCTGATAACCCAACGGGCCGAGGGCACTAAGCGGCTCTATTCTGCCCGGCCTGAAGGGCTGCGGATGATCGCCGAATGGACGCAATCGCGGCGCGCCTTCTGGGAAGGGAGCCTGGACAGGCTGGAAGCGGCCCTGATGGAGGACGAGGCATGAGCGACCTGCAGCTGAAGCGGACATTTCCGGTCAGCCCGGAGAAACTGTTTGCCTGGGTGACAACGCCGGACAAGCTGCTTCAATGGTGGGGGCCGGAAGGGGTTACCATTCCGGAGCATGACCTGGACCTGAGCCGCACCGGCCCCTGGTATTCGGTCATGCAGAACAGCGACGGCCAGCGGTTTCATGTTTCTGGCCAAGTGACCCATGTGGATGCGCCGAAATCGGTTGGCTTCACCTGGGCCTGGCACGGCGACGACGGCAGCCGCGGCGATGAGAGCCATGTGACTCTGACCATTGCGGCCACCGGGGATGGCGCCATTCTGGTGGTCGACCACCGGGATCTGGGCGATGACGAGTTTGCCGCGCGCCACGAAGACGGCTGGACCTCAACCCTGCGAAAGCTGGAGGCGCTGCTGTCCGCAGAAGACTGAACCATCAACGAAACCAAGGGAGTAGACCAATGCCACAGTTCGTTTTTGCCTATCACGGCGGCAAGACCCCGGAGAGTGAGGAAGAGGGCGCCAGGGTCATGCAGGCCTGGAAGGACTGGATGGGGGGTATGGGCGATGCCCTGAAGGTGCCAGGTGCACCGGTTGGGATGTCCAAGACCGTCAGCGCCGGCGGGGTGGTCGATAATGGCGGCGCCAATCCGCTGTCAGGCTATTCCGTGGTGGAAGCCGCCGATCAGGACGCGGCATGCGAGATGGCCAAGGGCTGCCCGATGGTGGCAGACGGCAGCGGCTCGGTTGAAGTCGCTGAAATCATCGACATGGAAATGTAAGAAAATGCCCCGGTCCTGAACCGGGGCATTTGTTTTCAGAACAGCAGTTCGGCGGCGGGGCGGATGGAACCGCATTCCAGCCCGCGGCGGCTGTAGAGCATCTTGTTCATGTACTTGGCGGTCTCCGGGTGATCTGCATCCAGCACGCCGAGGCTGACCATCAGCGCCGCAATCGCGCATTCGCTGGCGCGGGTGCTGCCATCGGAGATCTTCAGCGCCACGCCCAATTTTTGTTCCGGCAGGATGGCGATGAACACCGCCTCAGCCCCGGTTTTGATCGCCACCTTGCCGCCCATTGCCCGCATCAGGTTGGTGCAGCAGCGGGTTTCGCCGGCCACCAGATCGGGATGCGCTGTCATTGCAGCAACCAGCTGCTGCGCCGCCTCAGACGCGCGATCGGAGCGGTCCGCGGCGCTGGCAAACCAGGCCATTGAGCGCGCCAGCCCGGTGACGGTGGTTGCAAAGTTCGGCGCTGAGCAGCCGTCGATGCCATAGCCGGGGCTGTCCTGGCCGGTGGTTTCCTCAAACGCAGCAAGGCAGGCCTGCTGCACCGGGTGGTCCACCTCGATGTATTCAGTGCCGCCGCCCAGGTACTGGTTCAGAGTCAGGAAGCCCGCGTGCTTGCCGGAGCAGTTGTTGTGCACCTGGCAGGGGCTGCTGTCGGTTTTGATCAGCTCATTTCGGGCGGGAATGTCGTCCGGCAGCTGCGGGCCGCAGCGGAAGTCGTCATCAGTCATACCCAGCTGACCAAGCCAAGCGTTAACCCGGTCGGTATGGATATGGGCGCCATTGTGGGAGGCGCAGGCCAGCGCCAGCTGTTCCGAATTCAGACCATACCGCGCGGCGGCGCCGGAGGTGATCAGCGGCAGCGCCTGGATCATCTTGGCAGAGCTGCGCGGATAGATCACTGCGTCCGGATCGCCCCAGCTGCGCACCACCTGACCGCTGTCGTCACAGATGACGGCATGGCCCAGATGCAGGCTTTCCAGCAGCGGACCGCGCCAGACTTCGGCCATGGGCACTGGATTCGGCATGATGTCTCCCCTCATGTTTTCTGGGCGAATTCCTGCCAAAACGCACTTTCGCCCGTGGTGCTAGTTACGTTAGTGTGCTTGTGTAGCGCAAGCGAAGGGATCGGGACCAGACAGCGGAAGAACGCTGCGGGCCCTTTGCTTGGTTTTGAGGTATGAAAGAACAGTCTTGGAGTCGGGACAAATGGCATTGAAACTCGCCCGCGTGGCTGCGGGCCTGTGTCTGGCAGCATTGGCAACCGCAGCAACTGCACAGGAAACGTCGAACAACCGGGTTGCGGCCAAGGTCGATTGGAGCGTTTTCGAGGGCAATGACCCCAACGAGTGCTGGGGGGTTTCCGCACCGAAGGAGACCGTGAACACCCGCGACGGCCGTGTCGTGGCGGTGCGCCGCAGCGAGATCCAGCTGTTTGTCACCTTCCGCAGCAGCGATGCGCCCAAGGGCGAGGTGAGCTTTACCGGCGGCTATCCGTTTGCGCCGGGGTCCACCGTGAACATGGCAATCGGCGAGTCCGAGTTTGAGCTGTTCACCGAAGGCGAATGGGCCTGGCCGGCAACGCCAGCGGACGATTCTAAGATCGTCACCGCCATGAAACGCGGCGCCAGTGCGGTGCTGACTGCGCGGTCGGCGCGGGGCACCCAGACCAAGGATACTTTCTCGCTGCTGGGCTTCACCGCGGCGATTGAAGATGCGGAAAAGCGCTGCAGCAAGTAACCCTCTGCATGTGCGGAAACACACGAAACCCCGGCCTGCGCCGGGGTTTTCTTGTTTGAAAGGCGCAGGGGGCGTAGCATAGGGGCAGGAGGTGTCTGCCATGCTGAACTCTGCCTTTCTTCCGGTGCCTATCCTTGCGGTTGCGCTGTTAGCCCTGCCCGCCAATGCCAATCCGGCACTGGAATGCGGCACCGGCAGCCAGGAGGAGGTTGGCTCTTGCGTGGCTGATGACGAGGAAGGTGTGGAAGCGGCCCTGTTCAACGCACTGGAGGCGGCCATGATTGCCGCCGCGGAGCGGGACAACGACACTGGCGGGACAAACACAGAGGCCGCGCTCATGGCGAGCCAAACAGCCTGGGAAGCGTTTCGCGCCGCGCATTGCAGTTTTATCGGGACGGCGCATCCGGTGCCGGAAGACGCCGGGATTGCCACCCGGGCCTGCTGGACAACCTTGGGGCGGGCGCGAGTTGACGAGCTGGTGCGTCTGGGCCAGTGACCGCCTGAAACCCGATGTGAAAGCAGATTTCCGCGGATTCCTTTTGATCTCTGTTCGAAATCCTATATAGAGCCGCATCCGCTCACCATGACCCGAGGCTTTTGCCATGACCGCCAGCGCGCCGATCACTCAGGATGTAATGACCCTGCCCCGCAAGGAGCCCGAGGGCGGCAAGATCAATCTTGTGGGCCTGACCCGCGAGCGCATGCGCGAAGTGCTGATTGAGCACGGCACACCGGAGAAGCAGGCCAAGATGCGGGTCGGCCAGATCTGGCAGTGGATCTACCAATGGGGCAAGCGTGACTTTGGTGACATGACCAACCTGGCCAAGGCCTACCGCGCGCAGCTGGCGGAGACCTTTGAGATCCGCATCCCCGAGGTGGTGAGCAAGCAGGTGTCGACCGACGGCACCCGCAAGTATCTGGTGCGGATCAACGGCGGCCACGAGGTCGAGGTGGTCTATATCCCCGAGGATGACCGCGGCACCCTATGCATCTCCAGCCAGGTGGGCTGCACCCTGACCTGCTCCTTCTGCCATACCGGCACCCAGAAGCTGGTGCGCAACCTGACCCCGGCGGAAATCGTCGGCCAGGTGATGATGGCGCGCGACGACCTGGAGGAATGGCCGGTGCCGGGCGCGCCAAAGGAAGAAACCCGGCTGCTCTCTAACATCGTGCTGATGGGCATGGGTGAGCCGCTTTATAACTTCGACAACGTGCGCGACGCGATGAAGATTGCGATGGACCCGGAAGGCATCTCACTGTCCCGCCGCCGTATCACCCTGTCGACCTCCGGCGTGGTGCCGGAGATTGCACGGACAGCCGAGGAAATCGGCTGCCTTCTGGCGATTTCCTTCCATGCCACCACCAACGAAACCCGTGATGTGCTGGTGCCGATCAACAAGCGCTGGAATATCGACGAGCTGCTGCAGGCACTGGCGGATTATCCCAAGGCGTCGAACTCGGAACGGATCACCTTTGAATATGTGATGCTGGACGGGGTGAATGACAGCGATGAGGACGCGCACCGGCTGATCGACCACATCAAGCGCTACAACATCCCGGCGAAGATCAACCTGATCCCGTTCAACGAATGGCCGGGCGCACCCTATAAGCGCAGCTCCAACAACCGGATCCGGGCGTTTGCCAATATCATCTATCAGGCCGGCTATGCGTCGCCGATCCGCAAGACCCGCGGCGAGGACATCATGGCGGCCTGCGGCCAGCTGAAATCAGCCACCGAACGCGCCCGCAAGAGCCGCAAACAGATTGAGGCCGAAGCCGGGATGAAGTGACCCGGCTCCGGCCCCGCTGCGGCAGGTCCCCGGCTGCCTTAACTGAAAAGGAAATCGTCTGCGGACAGCCCGCCGGTGTAGCCGGTGAGCTCGACGTTGTGATTGCCGTAGTAGCTAATATGCGTATCGCCGCCTTGCTGGGTGATGGTCAGGTCACTGAAACTGTCAGGGCTGGTTCCGGAGAACCGGATCCTGTCATTGCCATTGCCGAAGTCGGTGATTGTGTTCGAATCCCAATAGTCAGCGGAAACAAAAACAAAGACATCGTCGCCTGTTCCGCCCGTCAGAACATCAGAGCCGTCACCGCCGGAGAGGCGGTCCCGGCCGCTGCCGCCATGCAGTGTGTCGTTGCCGCGGCCGCCATACAGCTTGTCATTTCCGGAATTGCCGCGCAGGTCATCGTGTTCACCGCTGGCGCCTGAATATTTCGACGTGTTGATCCCGCCAATCAGGATATCGGCACCGCCGCCGCCCTTCAGCGTATCATTGCCATAGCCGCCAAAAAGCTTGTCTGCTCCTTTGCATCCGGCAAGCATGTCATCAGCCTCGCGGCCTTTGACCGTGTCATTGCCGCCATGCGCGAAAATCCTGGTGTCCTCTCCGGTTGCCAGAATGACTTCGGACCGGCCGCTGGTCTTGATCACTACGATATCGTCAGAGTTTTTGTACGCGTTCCAGCCTTCGGTCTTTGACGAGTTTCCATAGATATGCTGCAGCGCCTGAACATCCAAAGTGCCAAGTTCCGTGGCATTGTAGCCGGCATAATTGTAGGTCATCACGGTGTGCGCCTGATCGTCCAGATGATCGGCCAGCGTATGATCGCCATCATGCGGATGTTCCAAACCTACTGCGTGGCCGATCTCATGCAGGATCGTTTCATAGCCATAGGTGCCCGGCGCCATGCTGCTGCCCTGGATTGCCAGATCCCCCTTGCCGGTAGAAGTGGCGCTGGCCCAGGAGTAATTTGCCCAGCCGGCCGCTGAGCCGCCGTTGTAGCCGAATACATCAATCATCGCCGGACCGTCGGTTTCGACGAAGAGCAGCCCGGAGACTTCCTCGAACTCTTCCAGTGCCTGCCTGAAGTAGCTGCGCTGGGTGCTGTTGAATGACCAGTAGCTGGTTGCGCCGTAAGGGTCATCGGACGCGTTTCCCAATTCACCACTGCCGAGAAAACTGTATGTCACAACAGATTGGGTGCCGAGCTTGACCTGGCTGTTCCAGCGGTAGTTGCTGTTCGAGGTATAGGCCAAAAGCGCCGTGTAGTCTGTTACTTCGGACATCGGAAATCTCCACTGCTCCACCGCCGATAAGTTTTTGTTTGCAAATGTGGCCAAGTTTGGCCGGTTTCCTGGCGCAGAAGGTGCAAACACCGAAGAGTTTTCTGCAAAAGGCAAATACCAGCGTGTTCACGCTCTGGCGGACCGCGGCTTCCCGCCTAATTTCCAGGGCGACAGCCTTCAGACCGCTTATAAGCCCGACTGTTGCCTGACGGGCACAGCGGCAACCGCAGCACGTGCTGCCGCATTCTTTCCCCAATCCAGCTTCAATTCCGCCGCTTGGCGCAAACAGTTTCCAGATTACGGACAATCCAATTTTCAGAAGGAATCACCGATGGCTCCGATGGAACGAAAGACCGCCCCGATTGACCCCAGTGTTCTGGACCTGATCCGCAGCGAACGCCAAAAGGCGCTGAGCCCGCGGGAATGGCAATTCCGCCTGCGCGGATACGGTTATGCCGTGAAAACCGTGGGAGGCGCCCAGATCCTCACCCGGCTCACGACCGGCGATGAAGTCGGCAAGCTGCCGCCGGAATTCGCCTGATCCCGGCAGCAGCGGTTCTTGCGGCGTTCAGCGCTCGCGGCCTGGCAGGCTGTCGCGCGGCGGCGCGGGCTCCCAGTTGTCGATGATCTGAACCGCTTCCTGCGCGGTATCGACCACACGGAACAGGTCCAGGTCCTGATCGGAGATGGTGCCGGCATCGGCCAGCGCCTCCCAGTTGACGATCTTATTCCAGAATTCCTTTCCGAACAGCAGGAACGGCACCCGTTCCATGCGCCCGGTCTGGATCAGGGTCAGGCTCTCAAACAGCTCATCCAGGGTGCCGAAGCCGCCCGGGAACACCGTGATCGCCCTAGCCCGCATCAGGAAATGCATCTTGCGGATCGCGAAATAGTGGAAGTTGAAGCTGAGATCCGGCGTCACATAGCCGTTGGGCGCCTGCTCATGCGGCAGCACGATCGACAGGCCGATGGAATGGCCGCCCGCATCCAGCGCGCCACGGTTGCCTGCCTCCATCACACCCGGACCGCCACCGGTCACCACGACGTTATGGCGGCCGCCGCTCTCCTTGGACTTTTCGGTCATCAGCCGGGCAAACTCACGCGCTTCATCGTAGAAATGCGACAGATCGGCCAGCGTCTGGGTGCGCGCCTTGTCCTTGTGGGCGGGATCCGGAATGCGGGCGCCGCCGAACATCACGATGGTGCTTTCTATGCCATGCTCGTTCAGCATCAGCTCCGGCTTCAACAGCTCCAGCTGCAAGCGCACCGGGCGCAGTTCCTCGCGGCACAGGAATTCCTCATCGGCAAAGGCCAGCCGGTAGGCCGGCGCCTGGGTCTGCGGCGTGGCGGGCACATGTTCGGCCCGGTCCCGGTCTGAGTGTGCGTCGCGGAAACGGCTGTGGCGGTCTTCGGTCATAAGCAATCCAAATAAAAATAACAGGATCTCCTTTGTAACCGTCCTTGGCCGTTAGCGCCAATCAAGAATGCATCAGAACGCGCCGTTCCGCTTGCACGGCGGCCCGGTGCGGATAAGGTTCCGGCCAAGCAGGCAAGGAGGACCGCGCATGAACTGGCAGGATGAAGTCAAGGCAGCGGCAGAACGCATCCGCCCCCATGTGCAGCAAACGCCCGTAATGCAGACCCGCGGGTTCGGCCTGGACTACCCGGTGGAACTGAAGCTGGAGCACATGCAGCACACCGGCAGTTTCAAGGCGCGCGGCGCCTTCAACACGCTGCTGAGCCAGGAAGTGCCTGCCGGCGGCCTGGTCGCGGCCTCTGGCGGCAATCACGGGGCGGCGGTTGCCCATGCTGCGCATCAACTGGGCCACAGGGCGCGTATCTACGTTCCGGAAATGGCAGGCCCCGCCAAAATCTCGCTGATCGAACGCACCGGTGCCGATCTGCAGGTGGTGCCCGGCGCCTATGCCAATGCGTTGGAGCAAGCGCAGGCCTATGAGGCTGAAACCGGCGCCATGCAGGTCCATGCCTATGACGCGCCTGCCACCGTCGCAGGGCAAGGCACCTGCTTCGCCGAATGGCAGGCACAGGGGCTGCAAGCCGACACCCTGCTGATTGCAGTAGGCGGCGGCGGGCTGATTGCCGGCGCGCTGGCTTGGTTTCAGGGCACCCGTAAGATCATCGCCGTGGAGCCGGAAACCTCCTGCGCTTTGAACGCGGCGCTGGCAGCCGGGCAGCCGGTAGATGTAGAGGTTTCAGGCGTTGCCGCCAACGCGCTGGGTGCCAAGCAGATTGGCAATATCTGCTTTGAGCTGGCCGCTGCGCAGGGTGTCACATCCCTCACCGTGCCGGACAGTGCGATCACCCAGGCCCAGACGGCGCTCTGGCGCGAACGCCGGATCCTGGTAGAGCCTGCGGGCGCTACCGCGCTGGCGTCGCTGATGTGCGGTGCCTACCGGCCGGAGCCAGGCGAACGCGTGGCGGTACTGGTCTGCGGCGGCAACATTGCCCCGGATCCGCTGGGATAACCCTTGCAGCAATCCCCAGGCAGCCCTATCGGAATAGCATGTCCGCAACCATCGCCGATACAATCTATCTGAGCCTGAGCGAACGCATCATTACCGGTGCGCTTCCGGCTGGCGAAAAGTTGCGCCAGGACCATATCGCGCGGGAGTTTGCGGCCAGCCATGTGCCGGTGCGCGAGGCGCTGCTGCGGCTGGAGGCGCACGGGCTGGCGGTGTCCGAACCGCGGCGCGGCACACGGGTCAGCGCCCTGAACCCTGCTGAGATCCGCGAAGTGATCGAAATGCGGGTGGCGCTGGAAGTGCTGGCTTTGACGCACGCCTTTGGCCGGCTAACCGCCGAGGACATCGAAGACGCCAACGCTGCCCGTTTAGCCTGCGATGCAGCTGAGGACATGGCCAGCTGGGAACGGCTGAACCGCGCCTTTCACCGGGTGATCCTGGCACCCTGCGCAATGCCGCGGCTGCTGGCCTCGATCGACGATCTGCATATTGCCGCTGCCCGGCATCTGTTCGCCAATTGGCAGCATCAATGGAGCCGCCGGGTGGACGCCGATCACGCCGCCATTGTCCAGGCGATGACCCGGCGCGATGCTGCAGGAGCCTGTGAGATCCTGCGCCGCCACTTGCGCCGGGTGCGCTGACCGGCTGGAACCCGGCAAAACGCCGTCAGGGGCGGCAATTTGGACGCAATCCGGACATGACCTGCGGGCAGTTTGCCGGTATGAAGCTCCGAATCTAACCGATGCCGGAGGAACATCCATGTCCAACGCCCAGCTGGAAGCAGCAATCGAAGCCGCCTGGGAGGCGCGCGACACCATCACCCCCGCCACCACCGGCGAACAGCGAGAAGCGATCGAAGACACCCTGAACGCGCTTGACTCAGGCAGGCTGCGGGTGGCCGAGAAACTGGACAGCGGCGACTGGCATGTGAACCAGTGGGCCAAGAAGGCCGTGCTGCTGGGCTTCCGCATCAAGGACATGGAAATCCACGAAGGCGGCCCGCAGGCCGGCGGCTGGTGGGACAAGGTCGACAGCAAGTTCAACGGCTGGGGCGAGGCCGACTGGAAATCCGCAGGCTTCCGCGCGGTGCCGAACTGCGTGGTCCGCAAATCCGCCTATATCGCGCCGGGCGCGGTGCTGATGCCCTCCTTCGTGAACCTTGGCGCCTATGTCGACGAAGGCACCATGGTCGACACCTGGGCCACCGTCGGTTCCTGCGCCCAGATCGGCAAGAACGTGCACCTGTCGGGCGGCGTCGGCATCGGCGGTGTGCTGGAGCCGATGCAGGCTGGCCCCACTATCATTGAAGACAACTGCTTCATCGGCGCCCGTTCCGAGGTGGTCGAAGGCTGCATCGTGCGCGAAGGCTCTGTCCTGGGCATGGGTGTTTTCATCGGCAAGTCGACCAAGATCGTCGACCGCGAAACCGGCGAAGTGATGTACGGCGAAGTGCCGCCCTACTCGGTTGTTGTCGCAGGCTCGATGCCGTCCAAGAACAACATCAGCCTTTATTGCGCGGTGATCGTGAAGCGCGTGGATGAGAAGACCCGTTCCAAGACCGGCATCAACGAGCTGCTGCGCGACTGATCCACGCCGCGCAGTCTAAGACCAGAAACGCGCCCCGGCCGGGCGCGTTTTTTTCGTTTATGCAGAAGCGCCTGCTTCTTTCTGGTCCCAAATACTCCGGGGTGAGGCCGCCAGGCCGAGGGGCAGCGCCCCTTCTGCTCAAAACTCTTGCAGTGCAATAAACGTGGCGCTAATGGTATTATATCTACACATAAGAGAGTCAGATGCAGACCATTTTCGCCCAGCGCGCCCGCCTGCCCCAGGGATGGGCTGAGAACCTCCGGCTGACAGTTGATAACGGCCGGATTGCCTCAGTGGAAACCGGTGCCGGGCCGCAACCCGGGGACGCGCGGGCGGATGTGCTGCTGCCATCTCTGGGCAACCTGCACTCGCACAGCTTCCAGCGCGCGATGGCGGGCATGACGGAGTACCGCGCGGCCGGCAAGGACAGCTTCTGGACTTGGCGCGAGCTGATGTACCGCTTCATGGACTGCATCACGCCTGAGCAGTACGAGGCTATTGCAGCGCTGGTGTTCATGGAAATGCTGGAGGCCGGCTACGCATCTGTCGGCGAGTTCCATTACGTTCACCACCAGCCGGGCGGCGCGCATTTTGCCTCGATGACAGAGCTGAGCGAGCGGGTGTTTGCGGCGGCCAGCCAGACAGGCATCGGCCTGACGCACCTGCCGGTGCTTTACACCTATGGCGGTGCCGGCAAGCAGGAGCTGAGCGGCGGTCAGCAGAGGTTTGGCAACTCCGTGGCGGACTTTTCTGATCTCGTCAGCCGCGCCCGCGGGATTGCAGCGCGCGATCTGCCCGCGGATACCTGTGTCGGCATTGCGCCGCATTCGCTGCGTGCCACCTGCCCCGAGGATCTGGCGGAGGTGCTGCGGATCCAGGACCGGCTGCCGGTGCATATCCATATCGCAGAGCAGCCCAAGGAAGTGGCGGATATCAGCGATTGGCTGGGTGCGCGTCCCGTTGAATGGCTGCTGGAAAACGCGCCCGTGGATGGCAAATGGTGCCTGATCCACGCCACCCACATGACCAGCACCGAAACTATCGCCATGGCGCGGTCCGGTGCCGTTGCAGGTCTCTGTCCGATCACAGAGGCGAACCTGGGCGACGGGCCGTTCAACGGGGTGGAATACCTGGCGCATAACGGGACATTTGGGGTTGGTTCAGACTCTAACGTGCGGATATCGCTGCCAGAGGAACTGCGAACGCTGGAATATTCCCAGCGGCTGAGGGACCTGGCGCGCAATGTGCTGGTGCCGGGCGAAGGCTCGGTGGGCGAGACTTTGTACTTGGGTGCAGCCAAGGGCGGCGCGCAGGCTTTGGGACGCGATGCCGGGCGGATCGAGGAAGGCGCGCTGGCAGATCTGGTGGCGATAGACAGCACAGTGCCCGCCCTCTGCGCGCTGAAGCCGGAGCAGTTGCTGGACGGTCTGTGTTTTGCCGCGGGCGATGACACCGTAACGGACGTCTGGAGCGCAGGCCGCCATGTGGTGCAGCAGGGCCGCCACATCGCCCGCGATTCAGTGGTTGCGGGGTATCAGGCAGCCATCAAAGAGCTGCTGAGCAGTCTCTAAACCGTCGAAAACTGCACTTGGATAACCGCTCCGCCATCGGAAACCTCTCCGGTGGCGGCACCTTTTGCTGTAACACCCTCGCCTGGGAGAAAACGTCCCTTGCCGTGCATCTCCAGACTGCCGGAAACCACAAAGAAGGCTTGAATGCCCTCACAGTCACGCAACGTACCTCCACTTAGAATTTCCGCCTTTGGCGTGACACGGTTCGGATCATAAATCACATTGAACGCCTTGCAGACGCCATCACGCAGCCGGCAATCCAAAGCCAGGCCGCCGTCAAAGAACACCGGCGTCAGCGGCCGGGCCTCCAGCCGGATGTGTCCATCCGCCAGGGTGTGGCCGGCGCCTTCGACGATGCAATGAATGCGGGCGCGCCCGGGAAAGGCCGAAAACGGGCCGCTTCGCTCAATTTCTGCCAGGCTGAGACGCCAGACAATTTGGCCGTTTTCTTTGTGCACGGCCAGTTCGCGGGTTATGCCGCCGCCGTTCTTCCAGGGCACCGGCTGGGCAGTCAGGGCGGAAAAACGCATCGGGTATCCTCGGGGGCCATTATTAATAAGCTTAGACATAGAGCCCGGCTGCAAACCGCCGCAAGCCTTCAGTTGATTGCGCATCACCCCGGTACAGGTTTGTCAAATGGATTGACCATCCCCCTGCCCCGGCGCTATGGCGGCGGCATGGAAAAGAAGAAACCCTCCCGCCAGCAAGTCTATACCCTGCTTGTCCAGATCGGACGCAAGGAGGGAGACGGCCTGCCCGACGGCGCCACCGGCGCTGCGCTGATGATCTATGCATCCGGTATTGATGAAGCCGAGGCGGTGCGGGAAACAGTGGCGATCCTAAAGCAAGCCGATACTGCACCGCTGGACGTGACCGGATACGGCACCCTGGAAGAGCGCGAGGCCGAAGGCCATGAAATCGGCGATGAGGAACGCGATCTGATGCAGCGGGCCCTGGAGGAAAACGCGGTGATTGTCGCTCAGATGACCCCGTTCTTTGACGGCGAAGAGCCTGTTTTTCACTAACTTCAGTTCTGGCTGCCGAACCATTTGCGGTAGAGGGCGTCATAGCTGCCGTCCTCCTGCATCGTCAAAAGCGCCTGGTTGACCTCTTCCACCAGCGGCGAGCCGGCCGGGAACACTAGCCCGTAGTTTTCCCGCAGGAACGGCTGGCCGATGGTGTGGCCGTATTGATGGCCGCCTTGCTGCACGTAGAAATTCAGTACCGGCGCATCAAAGACTATGGCCTTGATCTCCCCCGCTTCAAAGGCAGCCAGCATCTCCTCCAATCCGGAGAAGGCAGCATAATCGATCTCGCGCCGGTCCAGGAAACCGGCGGCTGTGGAGCCGCCGATGGTGCCGACGGATCTGCCATAGAGGTCATTCACCGAGTTCACTGAGCCGGTGATTGCCTCCACTGTCATAACCGCTGTGATCTTGGCGACGAAGATTGAGACGATGAACAGCGAAGATACCACCAGCACCACGCCGAACATCCGGCCAATGGGTGTGCGCGGCACCCGTTCCTCGAAGCCGCCATTCACCACAAGGTTCAGCGCCCACCAGAAAGAGGGGAACCATGCCTCTTTCAGAGGGCGGTCGAAATAGGGCTGTGCGCGGCGTTCGAACGTCCACATCATCATGCCGCCGCCAAACAGCAGCAGAAAGGCGATCCCGATCGCCGCTGCCAGGTCCCAGGACATGATCGCCCGCAGCAGCGATGGCTCGCGGACGTCATCAGCCTGCACCATGATCTGCAAACCGCTTTCAAAAATCGGGTGGCTGAAATCCATTTCGATCTCCCGCGAGGCGGTGATCGAGATATTGGCGGCTGCCAGATCGGCCTCTCCGCTCCGCACGCCTTCCAGCATGTCCGAAAAGCTGTCAGCGCGGCTGACGCGGTAGTCCAAATCCAGCCGCTCTGCCAAGATTTTGAACAATTCCAGTGAGAAGCCGGTGTCGCGCCCCTCTTCCACCATTGAAAAGGGCGGCCGGGTGACGGTATTGACCGTCAGCACCTGCGCGGAAAGCAATTGCCCCCATAGCATGAACAGGACGGCTGGGATCAGGCGGAGATACGGCACGGAAACGCTCGGATTGGCCTCTGAAAGGGTTTCAACGTCCTTAGGCGGATCGCGGTTTTCACGCAAGCATCAAGGATGCAGAGGCAGAAATTGCGTCAAAGACTGTGTCAGGCCGTCCGCCTGTCAGCCAGAACCGCAGCGTCAAAGGCACGCAGAACCGGGAATTTCGGCTGCCGGTGTTCCGGAAGAGCAGCGGCACCGTGCGGCGCCACAAGACTGGCCGCCAGGCGCTGCGGGTCGCGGCGCAAGCGGCCCAGGTACAGGCTTTCAGTCATCGACCCGGCGGCAATCAGCGGTTCATGGTCCGGCAGGACCGCCTGGCAATAGGTTATCAGAGGCGCGCCAGCCTGGCCCGGCTGCGCGGTGCCGGTGCCCAGCAGATTGCCGGCTGGCACCAGAACCGCGGGCTTGCCAAACAGGTATTCGACCTCTGAGCCGGTCAATACCAGCCGTTGAAACGGCGCGACCTGAATGTCTTGCAGCAATCCAAAGTACGGTGCTCTGAGACGCACTGGAGCGAAGGTGCCCAGCGCAGGCACCTGGCGCTCCACCACCTGCAGCACGGGTACTGCCGCACCGCCGCTGGTCAGCACCAAGTCCCCCCGATTCAGGCAGCCCAGTGCGCGGTAGCCTTGCGGTACGGCAATTGGCGTGGCTGGCAGCAGCCCGGGGGCTGGACCAGCTGGCTCAACCTTGGCGGACAGGGCCAAGTATTCCACTGAAGTCCCCCTGTATCCCAGCGGCCCCGCCAGCGCCTGCAGATCACGCAACCGCCAAGGTTTTGGATCCGCCAGCGCGGCAATCTGCATCTGCCCGCCATCCGGCTGTTCCAATGTCAGCTGCCCTGTTCTTGCAGGGGCATCCCAGGCGTAGCTCAGCCGCAACCGTCCGGCGCGTCCAGAACTGGTCGGATTCAGTGTCTGATGCAGCACGGCCCCGCACTGCTCCAGAACGAAACTCAGACCGCCGCCCGGAACCGCCTGAATTGCCAGCCGCAGAGGCCAGTCTCCGCCCTGGGAATAAAGGAGCAATGGCTCAGGACGGGTGATTTCCGGCAAGTGGCATTCAAGCATGATTGTGCCGCGCACAAGCAAACTGTCTCCGTCGGCTGTCCCGCCAGAGCGCAGCGCCTGCGTATTGCACCAATCGAGCCCGCTGCCAGAGGCCGAAAACCAGGACACCGTCCTCAGGCCGCCTGCGTTGCGGCCAGAAGCTGGCCCTCATAAGACTTAAGCGCAGGCCGGGCAGCAGCGCTGTAGCCCGCGCCGGTTTCCGGGTCCAATTCGGGAAACAGCGCGCAAATCTCCTCAGCCACCGCCTGTTCGAAAAGATTAACGATCTGCGGTCCCGGCAGGAAACTTTCCGTCTCCAATCCTTCCGAGTAGATCACTTGGTGGCTATCGAACATAAGGTGCACATAGGTGACCTCACCGCCCGGACAGCAGGTAACGCTGCGGCCGTTCACCAGATCCTTGGCCGCTACCAGAACCTCTTCTTCACCGAAGAACAGCTCAGCATGGGCCCCGCGCACAAGCACCCGGTGCTGCGGCGAGACCAGCAGCGCGCCATGCCGCCCAAAGGTATCCGCAGCAATACGAATTGGCGCAAAATCCCCTTCAGCTGCAACCGAGCGGCCACCGGTCCAGCTTAGCGGCTGGGCCCCCTCGTCGCGGGTTTCAACCAGGTCACCTGGCATCAGATCCTCAACCGGCACTTCTCCGAGCGGAGTGCGGATAAGAGTTCCGGCCACAAAACAGGGGATTGAGCTTGCGTTGACAAAGCCGGTGTCGCTGATGGTGCCGTTGCTGACTGTATAAGTGAAATTGAAATGCTCGGTATCACCGTCACCCGCCAGGGTGATTGTGCCATCTTCGTTCAGCGTCACCTGCTGGCCTGAGGGCAGCGTGACTACGGACCCTGCGGTGACTGCAACCCCGTTGATGTGTGTCACGGTCAGAGTGCTGCCGTCAGCTCCATCCGTGCCGCCGTCCCATATGTTGATATCGTTTTCCAGAATATCGATGGTCTTGCTGCCATCCGGCGTTACAAACACTTTGTCTGTAATGGCAATCAGATTGGTCTGTCCCGACTTGCCTGCAATCAGGAGATTGCTGTCATAGCTGCTGTCGCCAACGTCGGCTATGCCGATCCGGATGTTGTTCACCTGATCCGGGTTCACCCGCATCGTCAGGGTCATGGTGACCGTCAGGCCGTCCATCTCCGTGTTGAAATCATCGCTGGTGTTGTCGAGATATAGGTTCTCATTAATTGAGGCACTTACATTTGCCGGGTTCGCGGCACCTCCTGCAATTTCCAATTGGGCCGGTTCGCCATTCACCCAAACCGCAACCATGTCCTGGTAAACGGAGTTCTGAAATTCGGGAAACTCCTCAGAAGAGAATACAAACTGCAGCGTCATCACCTGCGAATCCGGAATAAAGCTCACATCCAGATAGGAGGCGTCATAGGTTCTGGTGCCGGCGATTTCATTGAAATCGGCTTGGTTGCTTGGCCCCCAGGTGTTGGTGGATTGGTTGGTGTCCTGATTGGCTTGGCCGCGCGAATTGGTGAACTGATCGGCGCGCCCCGTCGACAGTATTACGCCTGTGTCACTGGGTGTCGCACCGGGTGCCAGCGCATCGCCGTTGGAATAAATCGCTGAAGAACGGCTGTCACCGGTATAGCTGGCATCTAGAACGGTAATCCCGTCACCAAAGATGGTGTCTGCCATCTCCAATGCGGATGCATTGGTATCGTAATTAAGCTCTCGTGCCCTGACCATTGCGCCGCCTGCTCCCGCCATCCGGACAAGCGTCCCGCGCAGACAGCTGCCACTGCCGCGTCGCCAGCGGACCCGCCGCCAGTCAGTTCTGCGCGCCCCGCTGTTACGGTGGTGCTGCTCTCGGGATACCCTGCCTCGGGTTAATTATGATTAACAAATCATTAACATGATTCCCGGATACTGGGCAGGCTCTCCTTTGCAGGGCCGTGAAACCGCTGCTTTTGCGCCACATTTACGGGCCTCCCTGCGAATTGCACAGCGCTCCGTTCCGCGCTAGGCCTGTGGCAACCGGAACCTGAGGAGCCCGCCAATGCCGCAAACCGATCCCGCCCGCCTGACTGCCGACCTGATCCGCTGCCCGTCGGTCACGCCTAAGGAAGGCGGCGCATTGGTGCTGCTGGAAAAACTGCTGAGCGAGGCCGGATTCACCTGCACCCGCACCGACCGTGGCGAGGTCAGCAACCTGTTTGCCCGCTGGGGCGCCAAGGGCCACGCCAAGACTTTTGGCTTCAACGGCCACACCGATGTGGTGCCGCTGGGGGACGAGGCCGCCTGGACCATGCCGCCGTTCGGGGCAGAGGAAAAGGACGGGTTCATGTACGGGCGCGGCGCGACCGACATGAAATCCGGGGTTGCGGCCTTTGCGGCGGCGGCCGTGGACTTTGTGCGGGACACACCGCCAGACGGGTCCATCATCCTGACCATCACCGGCGACGAGGAAGGCCCTGCCGTGGACGGCACCACTGCGCTGCTGGATTACATGGACCGCGAAGGTGAACAGATGTCGGTCTGCCTTGTGGGCGAACCGACCTGCCCCAATGAGATGGGCGAGATGATCAAGATCGGCCGCCGCGGGTCGATGACGGCCTGGTTCACGGTGACCGGTGTGCAGGGCCATTCGGCCTACCCACACCGGGCCAACAATCCGCTGAACGCAATGGCGCGGCTGATGGACCGGCTGGCGAGCCATGAGCTTGATCAAGGCACTGAACACTTTGACGCCTCCACCCTGGCTGTTGTCACTATCGACACCGGAAATACCGCGACCAACGTGATCCCGGCTCAGGCCACTTCAGCCGTGAATATCCGTTTCAACGACGCCCACACAGGTGCCGGCCTAACGGACTGGCTCCAAAGCGAGGCGGACAAGGCAGCAGCGGAGTTCGGCGTTGATATCGGGATGAAGGTGAAGATCTCAGGTGAGAGCTTCATAACCCCGCCGGGCGCGCTCTCGGATCTGGTTTCAAAAGCGGTCGAGGCGGAGACCGGCCGCAAGCCGGAACTGTCGACCACTGGCGGCACCTCGGATGCGCGGTTCGTCAAGAGCCACTGCCCGGTGGTGGAGTTCGGGCTGGTTGGCAAGACCATGCACCAGGTGGATGAGCGCGTGGAGGTCGCACAGATCCACCAGCTGAAAGACATCTATACCCGCATCCTGCAGGACTATTTCGCATGAGTCTGAGCATTTCAGTCACCGAGGATCTAGAGACATGCTTTGCCTTGCGCCACCAAGTGTTCGTGGAGGAGCAAGGGGTGCCGGTGGAGGAGGAGCAGGACGCGCTGGACGGCTCTGCCACCCATCTTCTGGCGCTGCAGGACGGTGTCCCGGTTGGGACGGCGCGGATTGTGTTCAATGGGAACACCGCCAAGATCGGCCGGGTTTGCGTGCTGTCCTCGACCCGCGGCACCGGGCTTGGCGCCAAATTGATTGAGGCTGCAGTGGATGCCGCCCGGGCGCGTCCCAGGGTAATCAAGGCCAAACTTGGTGCGCAGATCCATGCGCTCAGGTTCTATGAGAAGCTTGGCTTCACTGCCTTTGGCCCAGTCTATGACGATGCCGGTATCGATCATCGGGACATGGTGCGTGATTTCACGTGAAACGCACACTGATCATCATGGTCAAGGAACCTCGTCCCGGACGAGTCAAGACCCGGCTGGGACGGGATATCGGCGTGATCCCGGCCACCTGGTGGTTCCGCCATCAGTCCGCACGGTTGATCCGGTCCTTGCGGGATCCGCGCTGGCAGATCGTATTGGCGGTGGCGCCAGACCTGGCGGTGCGCTCCAAGGTCTGGCCTGCTGATTTGCCGCGTTGGCCGCAAGGGCCAGGCGATCTGGGCGCACGCATGAAGCGGATGCTGCGGGCCGTTCCTGGGCCTGTCTGCCTGATCGGTGCCGACATCCCCGGCATCACCCGCGCCCATATCGCCCGCGCCTTTGCAGCCCTTGGCGGTCATGACGCGGTTTTTGGTCCGGCAGCGGACGGCGGTTATTGGCTGGTGGGCGCCAAGCACCCCACCCGCCTTCCGCATGGCATGTTCGAAAATGTCCGCTGGTCCAGCGAACATGCGCTGGCCGATACGCTGAACACCCTGCCCGGCTGGCGCATTGCGCTGACCGATACCCTGCAGGACGTCGACACCGTGGCGGACCTGCCGCGGCGCTGACGTTTCGCTTTTCACAATGACGCCGCCCCCGCGCCATGCTACGCGGGAAGTATGAGCCGTATTCCCTCCAAGGCCGAAATCCTCGACTGGATCTCCGCCAACCCGACCCATACCTCCAAGCGCGACATTGCCAAGGCCTTTGGCATCAAGGGCGCCGATCGCATCGACCTCAAGCGCATCCTGAAGGAGCTAGAGGCGGAAGGGCATTTGCAGAAGCGCAAGAAGACCTACCGCGACCCGGACCAGCTGCCGCCGGTGACGGTGCTGCAAGTGAAGGCACCGAACGAGGATGGCGACCTGTACGGGCGTCCGCTGGAATGGCATGGCGAAGGTGTAGAGCCGATCATCCTGATCCTGACCAAACCCTCGGACCCGGCACTGGGCGAGGGCGATAAGATCCTGGTGAAGCTGCAGATGGTCCCGGATCAGGACCACAATTACGAGGCGCGGCTGATCCGCCGGATCGGCACCAACCCCAAGCGGGTTCTGGGCATCTTCCGCAAAGGCTCCGAGGGCGGGCGGATTGTTCCAATCGACAAGGCCGCGTCGAATGAGTGGATGGTGGCGCCGGACGCGGTCAATGGCGCCAAGGACGGCGAACTGGTCGAGGCTGAGCAGGCAGGCCCCAAGGGCCGCATGGGCCTGCCGCGCGCGCGTATCGTGGAACGGCTGGGCGACCCGACCGCCCCCAAGGCGGTGTCGCTCATCGCCATTCACCAGCATGGCATTCCCGACCATTTCCCCGATCCGGTGATGGCAGAGGCTGATGCCGCAAAACCCGCGGGCCTGAAGGGCCGCAAGGATCTGCGGGAACTGCCGCTGGTCACCATCGACCCGGCGGATGCGCGCGATCATGACGACGCGTGTTATGCCCACGCCGACGACGATCCCAAAAACCCGGGCGGCCATGTGATCTGGGTGGCGATTGCCGATGTGGCCGCCTATGTGCGCCCCGGCTCGGCGCTGGACCGCGAGGCGAAGAAGCGCGGCAATTCCAGCTATTTCCCCGACCGCGTGGTGCCGATGCTGCCGGACCGGTTGTCGGGCGACCTGTGCAGTTTGCACGAAGGCGTGCCGCGCGCCTGTATCGCGGTGCGGATGCAGGTGGACGCCGAGGGCAACAAGATTGCCCACACATTCGTGCGCGGGCTGATGCAGTCTGTAGCCTCACTCAATTACGCCGAAGTGCAGGAGGCGCAGGACGGCAATGCGAACGACAAGACAGCACCCCTGCTCGATGATGTTATCCAGCCGCTGTTTGCCGCATATAAGGCTCTAACAAAGGCCCGGGCTGAGCGCGAGCCGCTGGATCTGGACCTGCCGGAACGCAAGATCGTGCTGGATGAGGATGGCAACGTGACCTCGGTTGCCTTCCGCGACCGGCTGGATGCGCACAAGCTGATCGAGGAATTCATGATCCTCGCCAATGTGGCCGCAGCTGAAACGCTGATCAAGAAACGCTCGCCCTTGCTGTTCCGGGTGCACGAGGAGCCGGCACAGGAGAAACTGGAAAGTTTGCGCGAGACCGCGCAGGCGGCGGGCCTCAGCCTGGCCAAAGGGCAGGTGCTGCAGACCCGGCATTTGAATGCGCTTTTGAACCAGGCGGCAGGAACGGACGATGCGGAACTGATCAATATCTCCACCCTGAGATCGATGCAGCAGGCCTATTACAACCCGGAGAACTTCGGGCACTTTGGCCTAGCGCTTAGGAACTACGCGCATTTCACCTCGCCGATCCGCCGTTATGCCGACCTGATCGTGCACCGCTCGCTGGTCTCCTCGCACGGCTGGGGCGACGACGGGCTGGATGAGACCCAGATCGAGCGGCTGGAAGATACTGCAACCCATATCTCGGATACCGAGCGGCGCTCAATGATTGCGGAGCGGGACACCACGGACCGTTATTTGGCCTCTTACCTCAGCGAGCGTGTGGGCAACGAGTTCGAAGGCCGGATCAGCGGCATTGCCCGATTTGGTGCCTTTGTGAAGCTGGACGAGACCGGCGCTGACGGTCTGGTGCCGGTGCGCTCCATCGGACGGGAGTTCTTCCACTTTGACGCCCAGTCCGGCACGCTGACAGGGGCGGACACCGGCATGACCCTGACTATCGGCCAGCGCGTGACGGTGCGGCTGACTCAGGCGGCACCTGTCACTGGCGGGCTGGAGCTGGAACTGCTGGCGCTGGAAGAGGTCCCGATACCCGCAGGCGGAGGCCAGCGCGGCCGCCGCAGCCCGGCAGGCCGCACGGTGAAGCGCAAGGCGGCCAAGTCCAAACACAAGGCTGCCAAGGTGAAACGCAAAGTGGAACGCAAGCGGCGCAAATGAAGTCTGCCCCGATAGGGCAGACCTGATCGGCTCTATGCCGGAATATCCAGCGGCGCGCGGATCTTGTAGGTCAGCGCCCGCTTGATCAGCCAGCCGTGACGCAGCGGCTCCACATTCTGCGGGTCGTCAAACAGGACGGCGCGGGTCCCCTCAAACCTGTCCCAGGCAGGGAATGCCAAGGCGAACTCCGAGATCAGGCGGCTTTGGCAATGCACAAAGAGCGCAAAGCGTGCACCCTTCGGCACCCCCAACCGGATGGTGGACCCCGTTCTGGTTTCTGGCGTGACGTAAGAAGGCTGGCCCCAGCGCAGCACTTCCTCCACCCGGCCCGCTTCCGGCGTTTCGGCGGCGGTTTCAAAGATCAGCTGCCGGAGCCTAAGCAACCCCTCCCGCGCCAGCGGGTCGGAGACCGCAAAGGCGGCCTCGATCTCCGGGTTGGCAAAGGCAGGTTTCATGGCAAGGGCACCGTTTCGGTTACACGGCTTAGATAGGCGCACAGAACCGCATCATCGCGCAAGCGTTTGCTGATCTGTGACGCCTCAGACGTCTGCAGCATGGAGATCAGGAACGGCGCCACGCTCAAGTCAGCCGAGGTGATGCGGTCCCCCATCAAGTACGGACGTTCACTGGTAAGTGCTATTATGGGTTTCAGATCCTGTTCCAGCCGGTGCATCCGCTCCGCATCGGTGAAACGTGCGAGGCCCTGCCACTGAAGCCCGTTCTGGATTTCCTTCCTGACCGGGGCGCTGATCTCTTCGCGCATGGGTTCGGGAACCGGCTGGAAGATCTGATCCCGCACCTCAGGCCAGACCGCATCGTCATTCCAGCGCATTTGCAGCAGGTGCAGGCCCAGGTGGTATTCCGCCAGCCGGACCCAGGCACGAGTGTGGGCGCGATCTGCAGTGGTCAGACCTTCGTCGAAGTCGGCCCCCTGCCCCTCAAGCCAGTCGCGGATGCCGTCGCTGTCAGCAATCTGCCCGTCAGGCGTCGCAAGAACCGGCAGCTTCCGGTGCGGCATTTCGGTCGGGTCCAGCATGTCGCTGCGCTGCCAGGGCTGGCCGGACAGCTCCAGCATCAGAGCAGATTTTATGCAGAAGGGGCTCATGCTGAACAAGCCGAAGCCTTTAGGGAAGGTGAGGAGGGAAAGCATTTGTCAAATCCTGTTCGTTGCGTTTACTCGCCTTTCTCTAAACCCGCCTGATGACAGATAGTGTCATCAGGGCATAGGATGATCAGGCATGTCCCGAACTCACCGCCTCTTTCAGCTGATGCAGGCCCTGCGCCTGGGGCCCGGCCCGCATACCGCGGCGCGGCTGGGGGAGGAACTGGGCGTGTCAGCCCGCAGCATCCACCGCGACATCGCGACTCTGCGCGAGATGGGGGCGGTGATTGATGGCGAGGCGGGGTACGGCTTTACCCTGATTGAGGACAATGCGCTGCCGCCGATGGGTTTCCGGGACACGGAACTGGAGGCACTGGTGCTTGGCCTGCGCGAGGTTGAGCTGATCGGCGACCCGGAGCTGGCCACCGCAGCCTCTGAAGCATTACGCAAGCTGCAGGCGCGACTGCCTCCAAGGCAGGCACACCGGCTGCGCCACGCGGTGCTGGCACCTTACCGGTTTGAGCGCCCGATCCCGCCAGCAATCTCGGCGCAGGACCTGCGCCAGGCTGCCTGGGACGAGGTCGAGGTGCGTTTCGGCTATACAGACGGGTATGGCGCGGTGACCGAGCGGCAGGTGAAACCGCTGAGCGTGGTGTACTTCGACCGCTCGACCGTGCTGATCGCCTGGTGCTGCCTGCGTCAGGCGGTGCGGGTGTTCCGGCTGGACCGGATGCGCGGCCTGCAAGTGACGGATCAAAGCTTTCGTCCGCACCGGGTGCCCATGCTGCGCGACGCCCTGGACCAGCTGCGCCAGGAGCACCGGCAGTAGCGATGGCAGGCGGCGCCCCGCACACGCCGGGACTGACCTCTTTACCCGGTTCGCGCTGCCGCTAAACTGGAGCTGGGCAGTGAATAACGAGGTGCATCATGCGCAAATGGATGGCTGTATCGCTGGTAGCAGGCAGCGCAATGGCGGCAGAGGCCGCGACGGACAACTCCTTGAGGCCCGCCGAGCGGCCCGGGGCCGCGAAACAGGAGGGGCAAGGTGAAAGCTATTTGCTGGCGTCTGCCACAACTTTGAAACCGGTCGCTAGGCCAGCCGCGCTCCAGCAGGCCGCGGTGGAACAGGCTGCAGCTGAAGTCAGTTTCAAAGACTGGATCATGGAATTCAAAGACCGCGCAGGGGCACAAGGGATCAGCGTGCCGGTGCTGGACAGTGCCTTTGACGGTGTGAGCTATGACCCCGAAGTGATCCGCCGCGACCGCAACCAGTCGGAGTTCACCAAGACGATCTGGGACTACCTGGACAGCGCGGCGTCGGACCTGCGGGTGAAGAACGGCAAGGCAGCGCTGCGCGACCAGCAGGCGCGGCTGGATCAGATCGAGGGCAAATACGGCGTCGAGAAAGAGATCGTGGTGGCGATCTGGGGGCTGGAAAGCAGCTATGGCACCTTCCGCGGAAAGATGGATGTGGTCCGCTCGCTTGCGACCCTCGCCTTTGACGGGCGGCGCGGAGAGTTCTTTGAGGGTCAGCTGTTTGCGGCGCTGAAGATCCTGCAGGCAGGCGATGTTGCCGCCCGCAAGATGACCGGCAGCTGGGCCGGGGCGATGGGACATACCCAATTCATCCCTACGTCCTATCTGGACTATGCGGTGGATTTCACCGGTGACGGCAAGCGGGACATCTGGTCGGACAACCCGGCTGATGCGCTGGCCTCAACCGCCGCGTATCTGAAGCAGTTTGGCTGGGTGAAAGGGCAGCCTTGGGGGGTGGAGGTGACCCTGCCCAAGGGGTTTGATTACACCCTGGCTGATCGCGACATTGAGAAATCGCCCGCCGACTGGGCGGCTTTAGGCATCAAGGGGCTGGATGGGCGTGCGGTGAAGGATCACGGGCCCGCCTCAATCCTGCTGCCTGCGGGCAGCGAGGGTGCTGCGTTTATGATCTTCCAAAACTTCGCTGTACTGGAACGCTATAACACGGCAGATGCCTATGTGATCGGCGTCGGGCATTTGGCGGACCGGATCAAGGGTGGTTCGCCGATCAAGGCGAATTGGCCGCGCGGTGACCGGGCGCTGACGCTGTCCGAACGGGAGGAAATGCAAGAGCGGCTGACAAGCGCTGGTTTCGACACAGACGGTATCGACGGCAAGATCGGGCCCAAGACCATCGGGGCAGTGCGCGCCTATCAGGTGGCAAACGGGCTGACGCCGGATGGCTATGCCTCGCTGCATCTGTTGCAGCGGCTGCGGTAGAACCAAGGGAGCGAGCCGTCTCCCTTTTGACCCGGCTTCAAGCAAAAGGCCCCGCAACGCGGGGCCTCTTTGTGTCTGGCAAAGCGGGTACTGTTTAGCCAGGAGACATCCCGCGCAGGCGCTCGGAGCGGCGGCGCAGCATTTCCACCGTCGCCAGCAGCATGATGGAGATCGCTACCAGGATTGTCGCCACCGCCAGGATGGTCGGCGAGATCTGCTCGCGCAGGCCGATGAACATCTGCCAAGGCAGCGTCTTTTGCCCGGCCGAGCCGACGAACAGCACCACAACCACTTCGTCGAAGGAAGTGATGAAGGCGAACAGGCCGCCCGAGATCACCCCCGGCAGGATCAGCGGCATCTGCACCCGGAAGAAGGTGGTGACCGGGTCTGCCCCCATGTTGGCCGCGGCGCGGGTCAGCGAGCGGTCAAAGCCCACCAGCGTCGCCGTCACCGTGATGATCACGAAGGGAATGCCCAGCGCGGCATGCGCCAGAACCACGCCAATGTAGGTCCCCTGCAGGCCGATGCGGCTGTAAAAGAAGTACATGCCCGCCGCGGAGATGATGAGCGGCACGATCATCGGCGAAATCAGGATCGCCATGATCGCACGGCGGAACGGCACATGCGGCTGGCTGAGGCCGATGGCGGCCAGCGTGCCGAAGGTGACCGAGACGATGGTGGCCATCGGCGCGATCTTGAGCGAGTTCCACATCGCAGACTGCCAGGAGTCATTGTTGAAGAAATCGCGGTAGTGCTTCAGCGAGTAGCCTTCCGGGTCCAGCCGCAGCATTTCCGGCGTAAAGGTGAAGAAGTCCTGCGCGTTGAAGCTGAGCGGGATAATCACCACGATCGGTGCGATCAGGAAGAAGAAGACCAGACCGCAGATCACCCGGAAGGTATAGTGCCAGGTGCGCTGGCCAACGGTCGCATAAGGAGGAAGTGCGCTCATATCGGTTATCCCAGCTTAACGTTGTCGATGCCGACGACCTTGTCGTAGACCCAGTAGAGGAGCAGGACGACCGCCAGAAGGATTGCGCCCAGCGCCGCACCCAGGCCCCAGTTGCCCGACGTCGAGATGTGGTAGGCAATCAGGTTGGAGATGAAGGTGCCTTTGGTGCCGCCGACAAGGGCCGGAGTGATGTAGTAACCAACGGCCAGTATGAAGACGAGGATCGAGCCAGCGCCGATGCCCGGCACGGTCTGCGGGAAGTAGACCCGCCAGAAGGCGGTCCAGTCGGTGGCGCCCAGTGACTTGGCGGCGCGCAGATAGGACGGGTTGATGGTCTGCATCACCGAGTACATCGGCAGGATCATGAACGGCAGCAGGATGTGCGTCATCGCGATGATGGTGCCCAGCTCGTTGTTGATCAGAACCAATCGGTTGGCATCATCCACAAGGCCGATCCAGACAAGGGTGTCGTTGATCACGCCCTGCTGCTGCAGCAGGATTTTCCAGGCTGATGTCCGCACCAGCAGAGAGGTCCAGAAGGGCAGCAGCACCAGGATCAGCAGCAGGTTCGCCTTGCGTGCCGGCAGGTTGGCCAGAATCCACGCCACCGGATAGCCCAGCAGAATGCAGCTGAAGGTGATGATCAAGGACATCCGCATCGTGCGGACAAGCATGGTGTTGTAGATCCGCTCATTCTCGGGCCGGATCTCCGGGCCTTCCGCGCCCAGCTGCATGTCAACGGCGTTCAGGAAGTAACCGGACGTGAAGGACCCGGAGTAAGTCTTGATGGTGCGCCACAGTTCAACGTCGCCCCAGCCATCGTCAATTTCGATTAGTTTTTCCCGGAACGGACCGTCGGTCGCGAGGTCCCATTTGCCGACTTTGCGGCCCGATTTACGGAACACAGAGGACACGCCCGGGTTTTCATAGTTCAGGCGCTTGGCGACTCTAGTGTGTGTCTTTTCTTTGGCGGCAATCTGGAGGTCCGCGGCCATCGCGGCAAACACGGCCTCTTCGGGCAGTTGCCCCGAAGCGGGATCCCAATCCGCCAGCGCTTCAACCGTTCGGGGCAGCGTGTCCTGGACAATCCGGTTCTCCACCGAGCGGAACAGCATGTCCGCCACCGGCAAGATGAAGGTCACAAGGATGAACAGCAGAAGCGGCGCAATCAGCATCAGCGCGCGCAATTTCTGCATCCGCAATGCCCGCGACAGGCTCCGCTTCAGCGGTGTGCCGTCCGCGGCCAGCACAGGGCCGGATTGGCTAATGTCAGTCATAGGGTTCCCCGTCGGGTCTTTATATTTTTGGGCAGGGGGCCTGGACGCAGCAGGCCCCCTGCAATCTTGGAAGGGTCAGATTAGTTTGCCAGCCATGCCTGGAACTTGGCGTCCAGATCATCGCGGTTGTCTGCCCACCATTCGTAGTCATAGACATGCACGTTGCCGGCGTTGGCCGGATCGGTCGGCATGTGCGGGGCCATGTCGATGCCCAGTTCGGCGTGCTTGCCAACCAGCGGTGCCGAGGAGGCACGGGCAGGGCCATAGGAGATATAGGCAGCTTGGTCAGCCAGACGCTGGGTGTCGGTGGCGAACTTCAGGAAGTCCATCACGCGCGCCTTGCGGTCCGCGGGCAGGCCTGCCGGAACAACCCAGCCGTCGAGGTCAAAGGACTGCATGTCCCAGAGCATGCCGATCGGCTGGCCCTGTTCGGCAATTGCAGAGAACAGGCGGCCGTTGAAGGTAGAGCCCATAACCACTTCGCCGTCAGCCAGCAACTGCGGAGTTTCCGCGCCAGCAGTCCACCAGACCACCTGGTCCTTGATGGTGTCGAGCTTGGCCAGAGCTTGCGCCACACCTTCGTCGGTGCCCAGAACGTCGTAGATCTCATCCTTTGCCACGCCGTCGCAGTAGAGGGCCCACTCCATGTTGTCGATCGGACGTTTCTGCAGCGAGCGCTTGCCCGGGTACTTCTCGGTGTCGAAGATCGCGCAAACCGAATCCGGCTGGTCGATCAGGTCGGTGCGGTAGCCGAAGGTGGTCGAGTAAACGATCTGCGGCACGAAGCAGTCGCTGACGATCAGGTCGCCGAAGTCTTCGGTGGCCGCAGTGCCATCCGGTGCCGCTGCCAGGTCCTCGTCATGGTTGATTTCTTCCGCCAGACCTTCGTCGCAAAGACGCATGGAGTCGGAGGCCACAACGTCAACCAGGTCCCAGGTGACATTGCCGGCTTCGTTCATGGCGCGGATCTTAGCCACGGCTTCTGCCGAGCTTTCATCCCAAACCACTTTCACATCAGGGTTGGCCGCAATATAGGGCTCAACATAAGCCTTGTGCTGGCTGGTCTGATAGGCACCGCCCCAGGACACCAGAGTCAGCTCATTGGCCATTTCTTCGGCAAAGGCCGAAGGGGCGCAAAGGGCGGTGGTCATCGCCAGTGCAGACAGTTTGCTGAGTTTCATAGAGAGTCTCTCCTTGTTGAAATTCACAGATGTGAGATTCCCCCCGGTCGTTCTTCTGCCGGGGGTTCGGCGCGCGCGGATCAGGCGTCCAGCGCGCGGCAGTCTTCCGGCAGCCAGCCGATTTCGATCTGCTGACCGGGCTGAAGACGGACTTGGTCCGGGGCATTCCGGGTCTTGATGATGAATTCATCATTGCCGGCCACCCGCAGACGGGTGCGGAAGATGTCGCCCATGTAGATGAACTCCAGAACTTCCGCCTTGAGCGTATGGACGCCTGCTTGCAGGCGGTCCTTGTTGTATTCCACCCGTTCGGGGCGGATTGAAACGCGGGTGCGCTCGCCGGGTTGCGAGACATTGACCGGTTTGCAGTCAATCAGCTCGCCATCGTCCAACTGCACCAGCGCGATACCGTTGTTGATTTCCTTGACGGTGCCTTCGAGCGTGTTGTTTTCGCCGATGAACTGGGCCACGAAGCTGTTTTCCGGGCTTTCATACAGCTGGTCCGGCGGCGCGATCTGCTGGATGCGGCCGTCGTCAAAGACCGCAACACGGTCGGACATGGTGAGCGCTTCGGTCTGGTCGTGGGTCACATAAACCACGGTGATCCCCAGACGGTGTGCCAGATGGGTGATCTCGAACTGCATCTTCTCGCGCAGCTGCTTGTCGAGCGCGCCCAGCGGTTCGTCCATCAGAACCAGCTCGGGCTCGAACACCAGCGCGCGGGCCAGCGCGATCCGCTGCTGCTGACCGCCCGAAAGCTGCGCCGGGCGGCGGCCGCCGAAGGCGCCCATTTCCACCATGTCCAGCGCCCGTTTCACTTTTTCCTCGCGCTCGGATTTGCCCATCTTGCGGACTTCCAGCGGGAAAGAGAGGTTTTCCGCAATCGTCATATGCGGAAACAGCGCGTAGTTCTGAAACACCATGCCGATGCCGCGCTTGTGCGGCGGGATGTTGTTGATCGACGTCCCGTCCAGACGGATATCGCCATGGGTCGCGGTCTCGAAACCAGCCAGCATCATCAGGCAGGTTGTCTTCCCGGACCCGGACGGGCCAAGCATTGTCAGGAATTCACCTTTGGGCATGGTGAGGTTGAGGTCTTTGACAACGAGATTTTCGCCATCATAGCTCTTTTGGACACGTTCGAATTCAACGAACGCATCAACGTTTGACGCATCAGCCAAAGCAGGCTCCCCGTAGTTTTGTCATTCCGGCAGATTTGCTCTGCACTTGTTTGAAGTTAATCACACCAACGCTATCCTGCGCTAGATATGAAAAAAATATTCTTTCACCGGTGAACGTACGAAATTCATACTTCGAACCACTTCAAGCGGACAAAGAATACCTTGATTGAACCCTAGTCATGTTCCGCGTCCTTTGATCGGACTTTTTGCGACGCCTCTATGACATTTTGCGCCGCAGAGTTTGTATTCCCAGCCAAAAACCGACTCTTTCACCTCCGGAAACGAAGAAAAGGCCCGGCAATATTATTGCCGGACCTTGGTGAGTCGCCCCATGCCGGGGTGGGAAAATGGAATCAGGCGCTGTGCAGCAGATCCTTTTCTTTCAGTTCAGCGTAGCACTCATCCAGCGACTTCACGGCGCGCTCGATCAGCACGTCGATCTGTTCCGGCGTGATCACCAGCGGCGGTGAGATGATCATCCGGTCGCCGACATGGCGCATCACCAGATTATTGGCAAAGCACCGCTCGCGGCAGATGTAGCCGACGGTGCCTGCATCGGAGGCAAAAGCAGCGCGAGTTTCCTTGTTGGGAGTCAGCGCAATCGATCCCATCATGCCGACGATCTTGGCTTCGCCGACCAGCGGGTGGTCGGTCAGTGCTTCCCATTTCTGTTTCAGATAGGGGGCCGCCACGTCGCGCACATGGCCAAGGATGTTTTCCTCTTCCAGAATGCGCAGGTTTTCCAAGGCAACCGCCGCTGCGACCGGGTGGCCGGAATAGGTGTAACCGTGGTTGAACTCATCACTTGCGATAACCGAAGCGACCTCATCACTCACAATCGACCCGCCGATCGGTGCATAGCCGGAGCTGAGGCCCTTGGCGATTGTCATGATGTCAGGCCGGATGTTCAGGGTTTCGCTGCCAAACCAATTGCCGGTGCGCCCAAAACCGCAAATGACTTCGTCCGCGATAAGCAGGATTTCATACTTGTCGCAGATGCGCTGGATTTCCGGCCAGTAGCTGTCCGGCGGCACGATTACCCCGCCTGCTCCCTGCACCGGCTCAGCGATGAAAGCCGCAACGCGCTCCTCGCCCAGTTCCAGGATCGCCTCTTCCAGCTCACGCGCGCGCTGCAGTCCGAATTCTTCCGGCGGCATGTCGCCGCCCTCCGCCCACCAGTTCGGCTGATTGATATGGTGGATATCCGGGATCGGCATTCCGCCCTGGGCATGCATGCCGCTCATGCCGCCCAGCGAGCCGCTGCCGACCGAAGACCCGTGATACGCGTTCTTTCGGCTGATGATGACGGATTTGGTCGACTTGCCCTTCAGCGCCCAATAGTGGCGCACCATACGGATGTTGGTGTCATTTGCTTCAGACCCGGAACCGGCAAAGAACACATTGTTCAGGTCGCCCGGCGCCAGCTCTGCAATTTTGGCCGCCAGCGCGATGGCCGGCACATGGGTGGTCTGGAAGAAGGTGTTGTAATAGGGCAGCTCACGCATCTGGCGGGCGGCAACTTCCGCCAGCTCCTCGCGGCCGTAACCGATGTTGACGCACCAGAGGCCCGCCATCGCGTCGAGAATCTGGTGACCTTCGCTGTCGGTCAGGTGCACGCCATCTGCGCGGGTGATGATGCGCGCGCCTTTTTGCGACAACTCACCATTTGCGGTGAACGGATGCATGTGGTGGGCGGCATCCAGCGCCTGCAACTCGGCCGTCGGCATGTGATTGGTGATAACGGTCATGAGACTCGCTCCTGAGAATGACTGATTGGCACCAGAATATGATCAAATTCTCAGGTGTCAATCGAATCAGTTAGCGGCCTTCAATCCCTGAACCACATGTTCCATGCCCTCAAAAACATCGCGCTCCATTGCCAAAGCAGCCATTTCCGGGTCCTGACGCCGCAGCGCATCAAGGATGTCCTTGTGGCGGTCCGGAAAGCTTTGAGTGCCAAGACGACCGCTGACCACCCTCAGCGAAGGTCCGAAACGCAGCCACAGACGGTCGGCAATGTCGCTGAGAATCGGCGCGTTTGCGTGCGCGTACAGAGCTGTGTGAAAGCTGTAGTTCTGCACCAGATACCCTGCGACATCGCCGGTCGAGATCGCTTTGTCCAGCGCGTTATCGATAGCCACAAGCTCCTCGATATCTGTTGCACAGATCTGCAAAGTTGCCCGGCGTGCAAGCTCGCATTCTATTGTTTTTCTTGCGAAAATCAACTCTTCAAGTTCCTGCGGGCCAAGCAGAGGCACCGACACACGGCGGTTGCCCTGGAACATCAGAGCTCCGTCCGAGATCAGCCGCCGGATCGCCTCTCGTACCGGTGTCATGCCGGCCTCCAGCGCCTCGACCAAGCCTTGGATCGTTACCGCCTGCCCGGGCACCAGCTCGCCGAACAGAACCTGTGCTCTCAGCTTCTGGTAAACGATCTCATGCGCAGGCAATTTTGCGGGGTTTTCCTGCGCCGCTGCGGGGGGCGAAGTGGTCTCTGTCACCTGGGGTTTTCCTCCTCGATTTTGGCCAGCTTGCACCATCCTGAGCCAAGTGAAAACATAAAGAGTATTGCCGAACGCCTCAAAACTTGATCAAATCTATTTGCAGCCGGACCTGGAAGCCGGCACCCACAGGGAGAAATTCATGACACTTAAAACGATGACCATGACCGCTGTCGTCGCTCTTGGTACCGCTGCGGCCGCAACCGCGGAAGAAGTGCGCGTCTATAACTGGTCGGACTATATCGACGAAGGCCTGCTGGAGAAATTCGAGAAAGAAACCGGCATCGACCTGATCTATGACGTCTTCGACAGCAACGAGGTTTTGGAAACCAAAATGCTAGCAGGCGGTTCCGGCTATGATGTGGTGGTGCCGACCGGCTCATTCATGGCGCGCCAGATCCAGGCCGGTGCCTTCCAGAAGCTGGACCCGTCGAAACTGCCAAACAAAGGAAACATGTGGGACGCAATCGAGGAGCGTACCGGAAAATATGACCCCGGCAACGAATACTCCATCAACTACATGTGGGGCACCACCGGCATCGGCGTGAACGTCGCCAAAGTGAAGGAAGTCCTGGGTGATGACGCCCCGATCGACTCGCTGGAGCTAGTGTTCAACCCAGCCAACATGGAAAAGCTCTCAAGCTGCGGTGTGCATTTCCTCGATGCCCCGGATGAAATGATCCCGGCAGCGCTCAAGTACATCGGCGAAGATCCCAACAGCATGGACGCGGATGTGGTCGCCAAGGCTGAGCCGGTTCTGTTGGGTGTTCGCCCCTATATCACCAAGTTCCACAGCTCCGAATACATTAACGCCCTGGCCAACGGCGATATCTGCGTGGCCTTCGGCTGGTCCGGCGACATTCTGCAGGCGCGTGACCGCGCGGCGGAAGCCGAGAACGGTGTCGAGATCGAATACAACGCGCCCAAGGAAGGCGCGCTGATGTGGTTCGACCAGATGACCATTCCGGTTGATGCTCCGAACCCGGAAGGCGCCCACAAGTTCCTGAACTTCATCATGGACGCGCAGAACATGGCGGCTGCGTCCAACTACGTCTATTACGCCAACGGCAACAAGGCCTCCCAGGAATTCCTCGAAGAGGATGTGATTGGCGATCCCGCTATCTATCCGAACGAAGAAACCGTCCAGAACCTGTACATCAAGGAAGGCTACCCGCCGAAAGTACAGCGCAAGGCCACCCGCATGTGGACCAAGGTCAAGTCCGGCACCTGATCAGCCGTTGCCTGACCCGCGGGGCGCGCTCCAGCCGCCCCGCCTATCGTAACGCGCCTGGGTCCTCCAAGCGCGCCCATCCCATACATCCGCGTGATATTTCGCAGAAGAGGCCCGGCTTGACTGCTTCCGTATTCGAACCCTGGAACGATCCTGAGGCTAAGCCCTTGATCCACTTCCAGAACGTCACCAAACGCTATGGTGAGTTCACCGCCATCGACAATCTGACCATCGACATCTACGAGCGGGAATTCTACGCGCTGCTGGGCCCGTCCGGCTGCGGCAAGACAACGCTGATGCGGATGCTGGCCGGGTTCGAGACCCCGACTGAGGGCAAGATTTTCCTGGCCGGGCAGGATATTGCTCCGGTGCCGCCGAACAAGCGGGCCGTGAACATGATGTTCCAGTCCTATGCGCTGTTCCCGCATCTTTCGATCTGGGAAAACATCGCCTTTGGCCTGAAACGCGAAAAGATGCCCAAGCACGACATCAGCGACCGCGTTGATGAGATGCTGCGGCTGACCCGGCTGGAGAAATTCGCCCGCCGCAAGCCGCATCAGATTTCCGGCGGCCAGCGCCAGCGCGTTGCCCTCGCCCGTTCGCTTGCAAAACACCCGAAACTGCTGCTGCTCGATGAACCGCTGGGCGCGCTGGACAAGAAACTGCGCCAGGACACCCAGTTCGAATTGATGGACATTCAGGAGAAAACCGGCACCACCTTTGTGATCGTGACCCACGACCAGGAAGAGGCGATGACCGTCGCTTCCCGCGTGGCGGTGATGGATCACGGCAAGATCATCCAAGTGGCGACGCCGGACCGGATCTATGAAAGCCCGAACTCTGTCTATGTGGCTGATTTCATTGGCGACGTGAACCTCATCGAAGGCACGGCCAAACTCAACGGCAGCGAAGCCTACGCCATGTCCTGGCACGAGGGCCACGAACCGCTGACCGTCAAGTCACCGACCGCGTTTTCCGACGGGCAGAAGTGCCATCTGGCGATCCGGCCCGAAAAAGTGGCGATCAGCGCCGAAAAGCCGGCCGAGGCGGATAACGCCGTACAGGGCCGCATTCTGGATATCGCCTATCTTGGCAATATCTCCACCTACCATGTGGAACTGCCCACCGGCGCGGTGATCAAGGCGCAGACCGCCAACACCCGCCGCATCGCCCGCCGCGCCTTCACCTGGGAAGACACTGTCTGGCTGTCATGGACCGCCACGGCAGGCGTTCTGCTGGCAGACTGATGCGCCGCTTTGTCCTGATTGCCATCCCCTATGTCTGGCTTCTGGCACTGTTTCTGGTGCCGTTTGCCATCGTTCTGAAAATCTCCCTGTCGGATGCCGCGGTGGCCCGGCCGCCCTATTTCCCGCAGTTCGACTGGGCCGAAGGCATCGCAGCCTTCATCGCAGAGCTAGACTTTGAGAATTTCGTCTGGCTGACCGAAGACGATCTTTACTGGAAGGCCTACCTCAGTTCCCTGAAGATCGCGGTGGTCTCGACCTTCTTCACCCTTCTGGCCGGCTATCCGATTGCCTATGGCATGGCGCGCGCGCCGGAAGAATGGCGCCCGACCTTGATGATGCTGGTGATCCTGCCGTTCTGGACCTCTTTCCTGATCCGCGTTTATGCGTGGATGGGGATCCTGTCGAACGAGGGCTTTCTCAACCAGTTCCTGATGTGGATCGGAGTGATTTCCGAGCCGCTGACCATCCTCAACACCAATTCCGCAGTCTATGTCGGCATCGTCTACACCTACCTGCCGTTCATGATCCTGCCGGTTTATTCGGCGCTGGAACGGCTGGACGGCTCGTTGATTGAAGCGGCAGAGGATCTTGGCTGCTCGCGCCTCACGGCCTTCTGGCTGGTGACCATTCCGCTGTCTAGAACCGGCATCATTGCAGGCAGCTTCCTGGTTTTCATCCCGGTGCTCGGTGAATTCGTGATACCGTCGCTGCTGGGCGGCTCTGACACGCTGATGATCGGCAAGGTACTGTGGGAAGAGTTCTTCTCCAACCGCGACTGGCCCGTGGCATCCGCAGTGGCAGTGGTTCTGCTGCTGCTCCTGGTGATCCCGATCGTGCTGTTCCAACGCAACCAGCAAAAACAGCAGGAGGCAGAGCAATGAACCGCATGAGCTGGTTTAACGCCGTATCGCTGACCTTGGGCTTTGCCTTCCTATACATCCCGATGGTGATCCTAGTGATCTTCAGCTTCAACGAAAGCAAGCTGGTCACCGTTTGGGCCGGGTTCTCGACCAAGTGGTACGGCGAATTGCTCCAGAATGAGGCGTTCCTGAACGCCGCCTGGGTGACCATCAAGGTGGCGGTGTTCTCCTCAACCATGGCCACCGTTCTGGGCACCATTGCGGCCTATGTGCTGGTGCGCGGCGGGCGGTTCATGGGGCGGACGCTGTTCTCCGGCATGATCTATGCACCGCTGGTGATGCCCGAGGTGATCACCGGCCTGTCACTGCTCCTGCTATTCATCGGCATCGGTCTGGACCGCGGTGTATTCACCATCGTTCTGGCCCATACCACATTCGCGATGTGCTATGTCTCGGTGGTGGTGTCCTCTCGTCTGGTGACATTCGACCGCTCGCTGGAGGAAGCCGCACTGGACCTGGGCTGTTCACCCGCTGAAGCGTTCCGGCTGGTGACCCTGCCGATCATTGCTCCCGCGGTGATTTCCGGCTGGCTGCTGGCCTTCACCCTGTCGCTGGATGATCTGGTGATTGCCTCCTTCACTTCCGGTCCTTCGGCCACCACCCTGCCGATCAAGATCTTCTCCGCCGTGCGCCTGGGCGTCAGCCCTGAGATCAACGCTCTGTCGACGATCATGATCTCGATCGTCACCGTGGGCGTCATCACCGCCTCGCTGGTGACCAAGCACCAGGTGGCCCGCCAGAAGCGCGAGGAACAGGCCGCGGAGCGGGCCTGATGCGCCGGATCTTCTCCGGCTACGCCTATGGTCCCGGCCCGCGCAGCAACTGCTGGTGGGACGAGACCGCCTCAGCACCGGACTGGCCGGTTTTTGAAGGGGAAGCTTCTGCCGATGTAGCAATCATCGGCGGCGGCTTCACTGGAATGTCAGCGGCCCTGCATTTGGCTGAAAGCGGTGCTTCAGTAGTCCTGCTGGAAGCTGAAACTCCCGGCTGGGGCGCCTCCGGTCGCAATGGCGGGTTCTGCTGCCTCGGCGGTTCGAAACTGTCCAGCGGCACGATGCGTAAGGTTTTCGGCAAGCCCGCCGCTGACACCTATGACGCCAGCGAAGTGGCCGCTGTGAACCTTGTGAAGGGGCTGCTGGAAGCTCACGCCATTGACGCAGACACCCATTCGCACGGGGAAACCCAACTGGCCCACAATGAGAAAGCCGCGCGCCGCCTGTCAGCCCTCGCAGTGGAGTTGCGGAAAACTGGTGAAGAACCGGAGTTCCTCTCTCGTCATCAGCTGGCGGATCACGGGCTGAATGGCAGTTTTCAGGCCGCGCTGACAACGCCGACGGGCTTTGCGCTGAACCCGCGCAAATACCTGTTCGGCTTGGCATCCGCCGCGGCAGATGCCGGAGCAAGACTGTACCAGCGGAGCCCGGCCCTCTCTGTTCGGCATGTGGGTGGCGGGCATGAAATAGAGACTAATAAGGGTCATCTGAAAGCATCCAAGGTCATCATTGCCACCAACGGCTATTCCTCTGAGGATTTGCCAGATTGGCTGGCCGGGCGGTACATGCCGGCACAATCCACGGTCATGGTAACCCGCCCCCTGACGGACCAGGAACTGCAAGCACAAGGCTGGTTTTCGCATCAGATGGCCTATGATACCCGCAACCTGCTGCATTACTTCCGGCTGATGCCGGACAGGCGCTTCCTGTTCGGCATGCGCGGCGGGCTGCTGGCCTCACCCCGGGCCGAGGCCGGAATCCGGGCCAAGCTGCGGCAAGACTTCGAGGCCATGTTCCCGAAGTGGCGGAATGTGGAAACCACCCATTGCTGGTCCGGCATGGTCTGCCTGTCGCGCAACCTGGTGCCTTTCATCGGGCCGGTGCCCGATCATCCGGGCCTGTTTGCAGGTCTCTGCTATCACGGCAACGGCGTTGCAATGGGCAGCTATGCCGGGCGCCTGCTCAGCGATCTGGTGCAAGGGCGCAGGCCAGAATTGCCCTATTCGCCTGCAGTGCAAAAAATGCCGCGCTTCCCATTTGGCCGCGCCCGGCGGGTATTGATGCCGCCGGCTTATGCAGTTCTGGGCCTGATGGACTGAAGCGCTGCACGCTCCAGTTCAAAAGCCTGCCAGTCCCTTTCCCCGCCGCGTTCCGCCCGCCACAGGCAATACGCTGCCATTCGCCAGTGGAACCACGGTTTCAAGGCCAAAGTTCTGCCCGCAATCCGCGGATCGGGATAGGCCTGCAAAAAGCTGTCTTCCTCCGGCTGCGTCAGCGGCGCACCGCGGTACATCAGCTGCATCGCGGGCGAAAGAAACAGCGACAAGTCTTCTGCCGGATCGCCGATCTGCGGGCATTGCCAGTCGATCAGTGTCAATGTGCCATCATGCGCCAGAAGGTTGCCTGGCACCGGGTCACCATGAATAAGCTGCAGTTGCGACGACGGCGGAACCCGGCCCAAAGGACGCAAGTCGGCCAGCTGCTCGCCATTTTTGCATTCTTGAAGAATTGCCTGTGTTTGCGCTTCCAAGGCTATGCTGCCGTTCACGCCTTCCGGCAATCCGGACGGGGCTGCCAGATCATGCAGCCGCCCCAAAAGCCGCGCCACATGGCTGGTGTCTTCCTGCCAGGGGCTGCCATTGACATGAGCATAGCTCAGCCAGCTATGCCCCTCGAAGGTTCCGGTTTGCACCAGCGGCGGCACCATGCCCGTGCCGGACAATGCCGCAAGGATCACTCCTTCCCTCGCCGGGTCATTAGCAAACAGCGGGTTAGCCCCATCTGAGGCATAAAGCTTGATCACCAGCCCCCCAGACCGCCAGACATGATTTGACCGCCCGCCGGTCAAACGCCGGGGGGCGGGCACATGCAGCCCTTTTGCGGATAAATTCGCAAAGAAACGGGCTACAAAGTGATCAGGCAACGGTTGCAGAGCGGTCTCCAGAGTTAAGCCGCCCCGTTCTTAGACAGTTTTTCTGCCTGTTGATACAGCCGGGTTATCCCGCGGGGTCACGCAACGCACTGACGGACGACGCCAAAACGACCGAACCACCTTTTGTGATCAGCCCCACTTCACCGCCTTGCATCCTGGTTTCGTTCACCTTGAAGTAAACTTCGGCATATTCTTCCAGCAGAAGTTCATCGCCTTTCCGGCTTTCAACAACAAAGGAATACTCACCAGCCTCTACTGGGTTTCCATCACCATCCAGCCCATTCCATTCATAAGGCTCAGCCGAGACAGGCAGGGTGACGCGCTGAACTTCAGTACCGCTTGCATTCTTCACAACCAATGTCACCGAATCTGCGGCGGCGGCCGGGTTAGGTGCAATAGTGACAGTGTTACTGCCATCGAAGTAACCAGGAGCCACAGCACGGGCTTCCATCCCCACCCAGCCTGATAGTGCTGCCATGTTCGCCAGCCCAAGCTGCGATTGCAGCCCCTCCAGCAGCGTGTTGCTCTTTGTCTGCTGTTCGACCATCGAGAATTGCGCAAGCTGCGCTGCATATTCCGTCGAATCCATTGGCTCCAGAGGATCCTGGTTTGTTGCCTGGGCTGTCAGCATCTTTACAAATGTCTCGAAATCCGACGTCAGCCCGGACGTTTTCTGGGAGGCCGCCGGCGCTGTATTGGATTGTACTGCCGGGCTGGTCGCGGAGGTAACTGCTGTTGTCATTTGATCAGACCCTCATGTCCACACCGGCGGTTCCGAGCCGGAGATTCTGTGTTGCTTGTTCTGCGACAGGTTCAGTTCCGGTTTGCGAATTTGCCATACTGCCTGCTTGTCCGGTTCCGTCCTCGCCACCGTCTCCTGTGCCGCCACTGCCCGTCTGACCGCCGCTAAATTCGAACGAGATGTCCTCATAGCCCATTCGGCGGAACTCCTCAGCCAGCTCATTGATATGGCGGCGCATCAGATCCCCCGTTTCCGGGCGTTCTGTTTGGATAATCATCGTTATACCCGTCTCGCTGGTCACGACGCGCATTTTTACATGCCCCAGCTCCTGCGGATTCAGGCTCACCTCAACCTTCTGTTCGCCCTTGGCAGCAAATGCCTCTGCAATCTGGGCTGCAATCATTCGCGGCATTTCCGGACGGTGTGCTGCCTGCGTGCCGATGGAGGCTTCAGTCAAAAGCTGGCTTAGCCCTGGCGCTTCGCCGGTCAGGCCAAGAGCCTGAGAAAGCGGATTTGCCTCGCCTGCTGCTTCGGCGAGCCCCGCCGCCAGCAATGGCTGGAACATCGCCGCACCCTGTTGGGCCGCCTGAGGAGTTTGCGCGGCTTGAAAATCCCCATTCCGAACCGCTCCTGAACCAGACTTTCCCGCGGCAAAATCTTTGGCCGAATCCTCTTCGGGGACCGTTACGCTAACCGTACCGAGCTCTGCTTTCCCAGCTCCTTCACGAGAGGCCGGCTGACCCGCTGCAAGCACCTGCGCTGCGCCTTGCGTACCAGCTGCAATCGCGCGCGTAACGCCTTCCGGCTGCCGTGAGACAATCTGCTCGACTGCTTTCTCATTTGGAAAACCCGAAACTGTTGTGCCTGCGCCAGGGGCTTTTGTGCTCATTGCTGCCGAAACGCTGCCCTTCGAACCCAAAGCCGCTTGTCCTGCAAACTCCGGCTTGGTGCTGGCGCCGGCGCCTGTTGCAGACCTTTTACCGGCCTCAGCTTCCGGCGCCGCCACCGCACTTTCTGACACGGATTCTGGCGTAGCCTGAAGAGGCTGCCGTTGCGCACCTTGTTCGTTCGTGCCGACCCGTTCATTTCCCTGCCCCCCAACCGTTCCAGCAGGCGAGGCTAGTTTGGACGTATCCCCAAACATGCTTTTCTTGGGAAGGCCGCTTTCGGCTGGGGTCTTGCTCCGGTCCAAAGGCATACCTTGCGTTCCAGACTCCGGTTCGCTGGCAGGCAGTGCCGTTGTCTTGGGTATCTCCTGCGCCCCTGTGACATCTGCAGCCTCTTTGACGCTTGCGTCCTCGTCTGCATCAGCACCGTCCATAGATTGCTTGGCGCTGCCACCGGTGCCTTGACCACCAGTTTCCACCTGTGTTGTTCCGTCTAGTTCGGATTCATCCGTTCCTGCTGTTTCAACCGCTTCCTGACCCAGTAGGGAAACATCCGGTTCTGCTTCAACAGCACTTTCCGGCAACACAGTTTCTTCCGTCATAGCGTCCGCGCCGGCTGCGTTTCCGTTTTCTCCCGCAGCTACGGAAAGGCTCACCGAATCTTCCGTCTCCGCTTTCGGCACGGCAGATTCGCGATCTGTTGAGGAAGGATCACCGGTCACAGTTTCGCGTCCGGCCTCTGCAGCCACGAAATCCGAAAAGTCATTGGAATTATTCATTTTATTTTGAAGCCTTGCGGACGCAGGCGGTGCCTTTCCGCCAGCAGTAGGCTCAATACCAAGGATCGGATTCATCATCATGTTCTGTTCCAGACATTCTATCTCGACCCGGTCAGAGTTACCCCAAAGCGGTTACGGCAATTTTAACCGGTTGCAGGGCAGTCTCTGAAAAATCGATGGAATTCGAATGCAAACCGGAGAACCGGACATGTCAGATCTATTGCCGATCCCGCTTCAGACCACGTCTGCAACAACCCCGGTGCGGCCAGCAAAAAGCGACCCGCTGCGGGAGGCTGCAATCGAACTGGAAGCCTCTTTTCTTGCGGAAATGCTGAAATCAGCTGGCCTGGGTGACGCCAGCGAGGCCTTTGGCGGCGGTGCCGGCGAAGAACAATTCTCCAGTTTTCTCATCCGCGAACAAGCCAACCAGATCGCCCGCGCGGGCGGCATCGGTCTGGCCGAATCACTTTATCATGCACTGAAGGAGACCCAAGGTGAGTAAACCTGAACCGCAGCAGCTCATTGATGAGCTGGATGAGATCCTGGACAAAGAACGCACCGCCCTGATGGCCGGCGACCTTGGTAAGCTGGAAAGTTTGCTTACCAAGAAAGAGAAAATCATCGGCAAGCTGAATTCTGTTTCTGAGCTGGAACGCGAGGCGCTGGAACAGGTGCAGACCAAATTGTCCCGTAATCAGAATCTTCTGGACAGCGCAATGGACGGGATCCGCACCGTTGCCGCCCGGATGGCGGAATTGCGCCGTATCCGCAAAGGGTTGGACGTATATGATCAATCCGGCCGCAGAACCCGCTACGGCACCCGCAACGGCGCCAAGCTGGAAAAACGGGCGTAAAATAAATTTGGGGAAAATTCTAAAAAACCAAATCCGGTCATTAGCACTCCCTTAGCAACTCCTGCGCCAAAGTCGCCTTGCACCTGATGAAGGGTGGCGCGGAAACCGGACGGTGGAACGCACAGTCAGAAAGACGTCACACAGCGCCCCAGAGGGGCAAGTAATTCAGGGGCCAAAGCGCCCCGCAGCTAAAGGAAAAAGCTATGACCAGCATTCTGACCAACAACGGCGCAATGGTTGCACTGCAGACCCTGAAGTCCGTGAACAACAATCTGGAAGAAACCCAGAACCAGATCTCGACCGGTAAAGAGGTCGGCATGGCGAAGGACAACTCCGCTGTCTGGGCCATCTCCAAGACCATGGAATCCGACATCCAGGCTTACGAAGCGGTGGGCGACGCCCTGAACTTCGGCGAAGCAACCGTGGCTGTCGCCTCCTCCGGTATGGAGCAGATCGTTGAAACCCTGAAGGAAATGCGTGAACTGGCAGTTGCCGGCGTTTCGCAGAACGTCGACCACGCCAAGATCGAGGCTGACCTGGCCAAGAAGAAAGAGCAGATCGATTCGATCATCGACTCGGCCAGCTTCAACGGCGCCAACCTGCTGGATACAGCAGTAACCTCGCAGCTCGACGTCCTGGGCGGCATCAGCGCAACCGCCGACGTGATCACCGTTTCCGCGATCGACACCGGCGCTTCCCTGAGCACCGGCACCATTGACGCGCTGACTTCGGCCAACGCCGACGACGTTCTGACCCAGATCGAAGCGCTGCTGACCTTTGCAATCGACTCTGCGGCCCAGCTGGGTGCGGACAGCAACCGCCTGTCTGACCAGAACGACTTTGTGTCGAAACTGACCGACTCGCTGAAATCCGGTGTCAGCACCATGGCAGACACCAATATGGAAGAAGCGTCGGCCCGGCTGAAGGCCTTGCAGACCCAGCAGCAGCTGGCGGTGCAATCGCTCTCGATCGCAAACCAGGCGCCGCAGACCCTGCAGCAGCTGTTCCGTTAACAGCCCTTACCGGGGCGCTGATGGCGCCCCGGTCTTCCCCTCTCAGAGAACCTGAAGAATAATACGTTAGGAAAACACGTGAATGCCCTTCTGAAGGCGAAGAGTGCCTATTCGGCGGCAAAGACCCCGACCCGGACAGCAAAGAATTTCGAATATGAAGTGATTGCCCGCATTACCCGCAGGATGATCACGGCGACGCAAAAGGGCCGTGGCGGCTTCAATGAACTCGCAACAGCCTTGAATGACAACCGGAAGCTTTGGTCCATTTTCACTGTCGACATCGCTTCGAAAGGCAATCCTCTGCCCGATGATCTCAAGCAGAATTTGTTCGAGCTGGGAGAATTCACAAGACAACACACCACCAAAGTGCTTCAGCGCAAGGCCGATGTCCGGCCGCTGGTGGAAATCAATACGGCCATCATGCGTGGCCTCCGCAGCGGAGCATCCTGAATATGAGCGGACTTGTCCTGAAACTTGCCCCCAAGGAGCGTGTCCTTGTGAATGGCGCGGTAATTGAAAACGGCGACCGCCGCAGCCGCCTGTCCATTGTAACACCGGATGCCAACATCTTGCGTTTGCGCGACGCAATTCATCCGGAAGAAGCCAACACTCCGGTGCGCCGCGTATGCTATGCAGCACAACTGATCTTGTCCGGTGATGCGGATCCCGAAGAGGAACGCCTGCCGATGCTGCGCCGGATCGAGGAACTGAGTCAGGTTTTCACCGACCCGGACAGCCGGTCATCAATTGCTGAAGCAACCGATGCCCTGATCAGCAACAACCATTACCGCTGCCTGAAAGCTTTGCGCACATTGCTGCCGCGGGAAGACCGGTTGTTTGCGGTCCGGCCATCATAATCGTCCGCCCGCCTGGCCTATCGAGGCAAAGGCGGGCTGAACTTGCCTAATGAACGCCATGACTGCTTTCCTGCCGTCTTTCGGGATTAGGCTGTGCCGATAGCGCCTGCTCAAGCTTCCGGTATCCTCACACCCCGCTGAACATCCTGGTTTTCACGTCAAAGCCGGTAAAAACCCGCGTGAAACAGAGTATTCAGAAAGTTCTTTTCTCTGCCGAAACACTTGCTGTGGCCAGGTTGCAAGTTATCCCATTTAATCAGCCCCACTTGAGTG